>DALYJJ010000083.1:0-27740 GCA_031969915.1 Bryobacteraceae bacterium
CAACAGCCCTTGGGCACGTTTCTGCTGGTCGCCTTCGGCGCCGGCCTCGCAGCCATTTTCACGCCCTGCGTGTTCCCCATGATCCCCATCACCATGTCGTTCTTCCTGAAAAAGGAGAGTACGACGCGGGCCGCCAGTATCGTCCAGGCGGCTGTGTTTTGCCTGGGAATCGTGGTTCTCTTCACCGCCCTCGGCGCCGCCACCACGGCCATCCTCGGCCCCTTCGGCGTGGTGCAGATCGGCTCCAACCCGTGGGTGAACGGCTTCATCACGGTCGTGTTCGTGGCCTTCGCGCTCAGCCTCCTGGGCGCTTTCGAGATCACGCTGCCCTCCGGTTTGCTCACCAAAATGACCGAGGCCAGCGGACGCGGTGGGTACCTCGGCACGCTGCTCATGGGGCTCACCTTCGCCCTCACGTCATTCGCCTGCGTCGGCCCGTTCGTCGGTTCGCTGCTCGCCGCATCCATTCAGGGCGACAAGCTCCTGCCCCTGCTCGGCATGGCCTCGTTCTCCAGCGGGCTCGCCTCCCCGTTCTTCTTCCTCGCCTTGTTCCCGTCGTTCCTCCAGAAGCTGCCGCGCAGCGGAGGCTGGTTGGCGCGCGTCAAGGTGGTCCTCGGTTTCGTGCTCCTCGCGCTCGCCATCAAGTACGCGAGTAACGTCGATCAGGTCCTGCAAACCGGCCTCATCACGCGCGACCGTTTCCTGGCCGCGTGGGTGGTGCTCTTCGCGCTTCCCGGCCTGTACCTGCTCGGCTTTCTCCTGCTGCCGGGCGTGAAACGCGACGAGCCGCTCTCGATTACGCGCACGCTGTTCGCCGCGGCGTTCCTGGCCTTCGCCATCAGCCTGCTGCCCGGTATGTTCGGAGGCCGCCTGGGCGACCTGGACGCCTTCATCCCCACGCCCAGCGAAACCTCCGGCTTCGCCGCGGGCGGCGGCGGCGGCGGGCCGAAGCTCGCCTGGATGAAGAACCAGTACGCCGAGGCGCTCGCGAAAGCGAAGGCTGAAAACAAACTGCTCTTCGTCAACTTCACCGGCTACGCCTGTACCAATTGCCATTGGATGAAGGCCAACATGTTTCCCCGCCCGGAGATCCAGGAAGCCCTTGGCAAGTTCGTGCTGCTCGAGCTCTACACCGACGGCGCCGACGCCCAGAGCGAAGCCAACCAGGCCCTCCAGTCGAAGCAGTTCAACACCGTGGCCATTCCCTTCTACGCGATCCTCGACGGCTCGGAGAAGGTGGTGGCGTCCTTCCCGGGACTCACCCGCGATCCCGCGGAATTCCTCAAGTTCCTCTCGTCCGGGCAGCCGGCGTCATAAGACGCCGGGCCCCCAAGCGCGGCGGGCCGTCAGAAATAGAACTTCCCGCCGAGCACGATTCTCCGCGCGTCGAGAGTGTTCGTGTAGGTGCCCAGGTTCAGGTTCACCTGCCGCCCGGCTTCGTCGAATCGCGCGGCGTTGTCGACCGCGCTGAACTGGGTGTGGTTGAAGAAGTTGTAGAACTCGAAGCGCAGTTGCAGTCTCCGGGCTCCATCCTCGGAGAAGGGGATGTTCTTGAAGAAGGAGATGTCCCAATTGTTGATTCCGGGCCCGCGGTAGATGTCCTTCGGCGCGTTGCCGATGCCGAACAACGCCCGGTTGGGCGACGCCACCGAGTCGATATTGAATGCCCGGCCCGCCGTCTTCGGACGCGGATCGGCGATCAGGTCGACACGCGAATCGACCCCCGCCCCCGAGCCGCCGACAATGTCGCGCCCGGAAACCAGGGTGTAGCCGACGCCCTGCGGCGCGCCGCTCACGAACGAAACGATACCGGAAATCTGCCAGTCGTCGAAGATCCACTTCACGCCGGGCGACTGCCAGGTCTTGCTCAGCTTCGGCAGGCTGTAGATGAAATTCGAGACGAAGTTATGCGTGCGGTCGATGTTCGCGCGGCCGTAGTTGCGCATGCGAAAGTCGAGGAACGGGTTCACCGCGTCGTTGTTGCCGTTGACGAAGTTCATCGCCTTCGACCACGTGTAGGCCACGCCAAAGCTCAGGTCCTTGCTGAAGCGCTTGTTCATCTGCGTCTGCAGCGAATGGTAGTTTGAGTTCGACGCGAACTCGATGTACTGGATGTCCCCGTAGCCCAGGAAGGGCCGCAGGAAGTTGTCCGGCAGGGGATTGCCGGTGGTGCCGTCGATCGAGCTTGGTTGGAAACGCGTGCCGTAGCGGACGGCGTTCAGGCTGCGGCGCTGCAACAGATAACGGCCCACGTTGCCCACGTACGCCGCATCCACGACAATCCCGCCGCCCACGTTCTGCTGAATGCCGAAGCTCCAGTTGTAAACGGTGGGCGGACGGAAGGAGCGCTGCAAGCCGAAGACGCCCGTCGGGCTCAGCCGCAGCGGCGTGGAGGTGAGATCGCGAATCGTCGTGTAGAAGGCCGATGGCGTGTTCACGTTGGGCGGCGCTTCGCGCAATTGAATGATCTGGTCGTCGTTATAGCGATCGAAGAAATGCCCGCCCCGCCGCGAATCGCCGTGCGCGCATTGCCGAAAACGTCCCAGGCGAAGCCGACGCGCGGAGCGACCTGGATCGAGGGCGTCTCCTGGACGCGCTCGTCGAAGACCTGCATGCCCTGGTAGGGCGTGCCGGCCGCGCGCGAGAACGTGCCGATCGTGGCCACCGGCAGCGGTTCGCCGGTCACCGGATCGCGGCCGATGCGTGTTCCGGCGGCGTTGCGGAACGGCTCCACCAGCGGCGGCTGCTGGCGCCGCTGATACGTGTCGGCGTTGAACATCGAGAGTTTGTCGCCCGCGCTCCAGGTGGGCTCGATCGAATAGAACCGGACGCCCACATCCAGGGTGAATCGCTTGGTGGCTTTCCAGGCGTCCTGTACGAACCACTCAATGTTCCGGTAGCGGGCATGCCCATGCGGGTGGGCGTCGGATTCGGTGTAGCTCTGGATGCTCCCGAGCATCGCGTTGGCGTAGGCGTGGTTCGCCTCCAGCGGATTGTTCACGTCGCGATTGAAGTTGAACGTCGAGTTGAAGGCCGTGCCCCGCTGCGCGTTGCGCGTTGTGCGCTCGATATAGATACCCGTTTTCAGGTTGTGCTTGTTCCAGATCTTGGAGAGGTTGTTCGACCAGTTCCAGATGTTGTTGGTACCGAAGAACGGGAATCGGTTCTCGATGTTCAACACCGCCGCGTTCGGCACGCCGCCGAAGTTTGCGTTCGGAATCAGATTGCGCGGGTTGGCCTGGGGAAAGAACTGCGCCACCGCGATGCCCGAGCCGCTGCCCCGCTGGTTGCGCGTCAGGCCCGCCTCGGTCAGCGGATCCACCGTCTGCTTCGCGCGGTTGATCCCGAAGGTGAATTCGTTCACCAGCGTCGGGCTGAGGGTGGAGATGAGCGTGGCCACCGAGCCCACGCTGCGAATCTGATAGCTGATCGGCAATTGCGGCCACGACGAACTCGCGAGCACGAAATCGAACTCGCCCTTGAACGCCTCGTAATCCTGAATGCCGCGCCAGTAAAAGGTGTTCTTCGAGTTGATGTTGTAGTCGATGCGCAGGATGGAGTCGCGCCGCGGCTGGTCCACTGTGGATTGGATCAGCGCGTTGAAGGTCCGCGAGCCGTCGAGCCAGGGGCCGCCCACCGGAAAGTAATTCAGGATCGATTGCCCAACGCGGTCGACGCGGTCCGACGGAACGATGTTGCCCGCGAACGGGACGCGATTGTTCAGCGGATCCCAGATCGGAATCACCGTGCCGTTCTGATCCACCGTTTGGCTGAAGTTCCCCGCCCGTTCGAGGGCCGTGGGAAACGTGCGCCGCTGCAAACTGGTGGGACGATTCCGCGGAAGGAACTCCTGCGACCAGAAGAAGAACAGCTTGTCGCGGTTCTTGTTGAAGCTTGAGCCGGGCAACAGCACCGGCCCGCCCAGGAAATAGCCCGGATAGTGGAACCGGTAGCGCGGGCGCCGCAGGCCGCCCAGGTTGCGGAAATACTCGTTCGCGTTGAACGCTTCGTTGCGGTGGAAGTAGTACGCGCCACCGTTGAAATCCCTGGTGCCGGACTTGATCACGGTGTTGATCGTCCCGCCCGACGACCGGCCGTATTCGGCCTGGTAGTTGGTCAACAGAACCTTGATTTCGGAGACCGCGTCGGCGGACGGCGCCAGGTACGGCCCACCCATCGAACCGGTATCGAGTGAAGAGACGCCGTCCAGCGTCAGGTTGATGGTGCCCGCGCGGTTGCCGTTGATCGCAATGCCGCCCAGGTTGTTCCACCCCGGCGCTTCACGGTTCGCAGTGTCGATCACGCCGGGCAGCAATTTCACGAAGCCCAGGTAGTCGCGGCCCTTGAGCGAAAGGTCCTGCATCTGTTGCGTGCTGATCAGCCCCGATCGCTCGGCGGACTGCGTCTGCACGCGCGCCGCCTCATCCTCCACCGAAATCACCTGCGTGATGTCGCCTAACTCCAGCGAGGTCGGCGGCACCACCACGCGTTCGGTCGCGGTCAGGACGATATCCTTCTTCTCGTACTTCTTGAAGCCGCTTGCGGAGATGGTGAGCGAGTAAGTGCCGGGGAGCAACTGGGTGAACAGATACGCGCCGTCTTCGCCGGTTGTCGACTGGCGCACCAACCCGGTGCCGGTGTTGGCGATGACCACCGTGGCGCTCACCACCGCGGCGCCCGCCGGGTCCTGCACGCTGCCCGCGATTTGGCCGGTCAGACCCTGGCCCCGGAGTTCCCATGGCGCCGCAGCGGCAAGGATCAGCGAAGCGGCCAGCGCGAGTTGTCGTATGCGAGACTTCATTCTTGCCTCCTCCAGGAAGATTCCGGGCGAGTATATCCCAATAAAACTCGGCGCGGAAGGGGCTGGTTGGGTTCGTTGGGTTCCGAAGCCTGAAGTGCGTTCGCGAGCCTGCGGTATCCTTGTAGCGACTCTAGGGAAACGGGGATCGTTCATGTGTGGTTTTGCGGGCGTGGTGCATCCAGGCCGCCCCGGCTCGGATTCCTACGTGCATCGGATGGCTCCCGGCCTTCGCCACCGGGGCCCGGACCAGTCGGGTAGCTACACCGCGCACGGCATCAGCCTCGCGACGGCGCGCCTTTCTATCTTCGACCTCGCCGACGGCGCACAACCCCTGCACAGCAGCGATGGCGACCTCGTGGTGGGCTACAACGGCGAGATCTACAACTTCCTCGAAGTGCGGCGGGATCTCGAAGCGCTCGGCCACCGCTTCCGCACCCGCTGCGACACCGAAGTGATTCTCAACGGGTATCTCGCGTGGGGCAAAGATTGCTTCCGCCGCTTCCGGGGCATGTTCGCGGTCGCCATCTGGCATCAGCGCCAGCAGCGCCTCCTGCTGGTGCGCGACCGCATGGGCATCAAGCCGCTCTACGTTCTCGAACGCGGGCGCAGCCTGTACTTCGCCAGCGAGTTGAAAGGCATCCTGGCGCATCCCGAGGTCGAGCGCGAACTCGATCTCGACGGGCTTTCCTCCTATCTCTCCCTGAATTGGGTTCCCGGCCCGCACACCTTGATCCAGGGCGTTCGAAAGCTCCCGCAGGGAACCTGGCTCGAATGGTCGGCGGGACGCTCCGAGACCGGCGCCTACTGGGAGCCTTCCTACACCGTCCGGCCGCGCACTTCCCAGGAAGCAGTCGAAGAGTTGGACGGCTTGCTGCGCGCGGCGGTCCGCGAACAACTCGCCGCCGATGTTCCCGTCGGCGTTTGGGCCAGCGGCGGCATCGACTCCACCACCGTGCTCCACTACGCAGCGGAGCTCTGCCCCTCGCAGGTGAAGACCTTCTCCGTCACCTTCCGCGGACGCAGCTTCGATGAGAGCCGGTGGATTCGCGAAGCAGCCCAGCGCTACGGTACCGACCATCACGAACTCGATCTCGGCGGCGCACCCGACTTGGCCGACGTCGTCGACGCCCTGGCCTGGCATGCCGACGAACCGAACGCCGACGCCGGCGCGGTGCCACTCTGGTATCTCTCCCGCATGACGCGCAAGGCGGTCACCGTCGTGCTCAGCGGCGAAGGCTCCGACGAGCTCTTCGGCGGCTATCAAACCTACCGCGCCGACCGCTACGCCGAGTGGGCGCGCCTAACGCCGGCCTTCCTGCGCCGCGCCGCTTTGCGCCTCGCGCACCGGCTCCCCGCCTCGGACGAGAAGATCGGCTTCGACTATAAACTGCAGCGCTTCCTCGGCGGTTCACTGCTGCCCGCCGACCGCGCGCACCTTTACTGGAACGGCATGTTCGACGAGCCCGGCAAAGCGCGGTTGCTTGCCGAGGGCCGTCTTCGGCCCTTCCCGGACCTGATGAGCACCCTGCCCGCCGAGGCGCGCCGCCTGCCGAACCCGGAGCGCTACCTGCGGCTCGATCAACGCTTCTACCTGGCGGACAACATCCTGGTGAAGTGCGACCGCGTGAGCATGGCTCACTCCCTCGAAGTGCGCCCGCCGTTCCTCGACGAGCGCATCGTGGCCTTCGCCGCCAGCCTGCCGCCCCATCTGAAGATCCGCGGATCGCGCCTAAAGTGGATTCTCTACCAGACCATGGCCGGCAAGCTGCCCCCGAGCGTTCTCTCGCGCCGCAAAGAAGGCTTCGACATTCCCGTCCACGACTGGTTCCGCGGGCCCATGCGCCAGTTGCTCAACGACACCGTCAATGAGCAGGCGAACCGGCGCCACGCGCTCTTCTTGTGGCCTGAGTTGCAGCGCCTGATCGCCACTCACATGAGCCGGAAGATCAACGCGGGTTACCATCTCTGGGGCCTGCTGATGCTGTTCCGATGGATGGACACATGGAAAGTACAAGTCCCCGCGCCGGCCGAAGAACCGCTGTCGCGGGCGCGCGTTACGGCCTGATTGTCGTCCTCGCCGCCGCCGCCATCTATCTGCCCGGCCTGCTCAGCCCGCCGTCGCTCATGGACGACGTGGACGCCGTGCAGGCGCAGATCGCGCGCACCATGCTGGACTCGGGCGATTGGGTCACCGCCCGATTGAACGGCGTCGCCTACCTCGAGAAATCGCCCCTCATCTACTGGGCCATGGCCGCGTCGTTCGCCGTGTTCGGCGTCTCGGATTCGGCCGCGCGCCTGCCCTTGATTCTCACCGCCATCGCGCTCTGCTGGCTCACCTGGAGGTTCGGGCGGTGGGCCTTCGGCCCGCTCAGCGGCCTCTTCGCCGGCCTCGTGCTCGCCTGCTCATTCGGACTCTGGCTCTACACCCGCATTCAGATCCCGGACGCCCTGCTCACCGCCACCGTCACCGTGGCGATGTGGTCGTTTCTCCGCGCCATCGACCCGGAAGAGCCGCGGCCGAGCGCGTGGGCGGCGGCGATGGGGTTGTCGCTCGGCTGCGGGCTGATCCTCAAGGGCCTGATCGCAGCGGTGCTGCCCGCGGCCGCCATCGGCCTCTTCCTGGCCATCACCGGCACGCTCTTCGACCCCGCCGTCTGGCGCCGCCTGCGCCCGGTCCGCACCGCGCTTCTTGTCCTGCTGGTCGCCGCACCCTGGCACATCGCCGCCACACTCGCCAACCCGCCCTACCTGGACTTCACCTGGGGCAGCCGCCCCGGCGAATACCATGGCTTCTTCTGGTTCTACTTCCTCAACGAACACGTCTTCCGCTTCCTCAATATCCGGCATCCGCGCGACTACAACACCGTACCCAGGCTCCTGTTCTGGGCGCTGCACCTGCTGTGGATGTTCCCGTTTACGGCATTTGCCGGAGGCGTCCGGCGCCTCGCCTTTCGTGGACATAGCCGCGCCGCCCGCGCCCGTCTGCTCGCCGCCTGCTGGATCGGTTTCCTGCTCGTCTTCTTCACGTTCTCCACCACGCAGGAGTACTACACGATGCCCTGCTACCCGGCAATGGCGCTGCTGATCGGATGCGGCATGGCGGAACACGAATCGCGTTGGGGAAAGGCCGCCCTCCGCGTTCTGCTCACCGCGCTCGCGCTCGCCCTCGGCGCCGCGCTGATGTGGGTTTGGAACCGGTCCGCCCCGGGCGACATCGCCGCCGCCCTCACCTCGAATCCCGAACTCTACACGCTCTCGCTCGGCCATGCCGCCGACCTCACCGTCGACGCCCTGGCGTATCTCAAGCTCCCCCTCGGCCTCGCCGCGTTCGCCTTCCTGATCGGCGCAGCCGCTTCGTGGCGCTACCGCGGGCCCGCCCTCGCCATCGCCCTCGCGGTGATGATGGCCCTGTTTTTTCAGGCCGCGCGCATCGCGCTCATCGCCTTCGATCCCTACCTCGGTTCACGCCCGCTCGCCGAAGCACTGCTCCGCGCTCCCCAGGGCGGACTCATTCTCGACAACCAGTACTACGCCTTCTCTTCCGTGATCTTCTACACCAATCGCCGCGCTCTTCTCTTGAATGGACGCGTCAACAACCTGGAGTACGGTTCCTACGCCCCCGGCGCGCCGGATGTCTTCATCGACGACGAAAAACTCAGCCGGCTCTGGCACGGCCCGCAGCGCTGGTACCTCTGCGTGGAGGGCCCACGGCTCCCCCGCCTCGAGCGCCATCTCGGCTCAACTTCGATGCACATCGTAGCCAAGGCCGGAGGCAAGTACGTGTTGAGCAACCGGCCCCCACGCGCCCGCACGCGCGGCGATACACTGGACCCGTTCCCAGCGGCCCGCAGTCAAGCGCCGCCCCCAGGAGGCTCTACCGCGCCATGAATCGACGAAACGTGCTCACCGGGCTTGCCGGCGGCGCCGCGGCCGCGCTGGCGCAATCGGGCCGGCCTTCGCGCCCGGCCCGCACTGGGGCGAAGCCGAGGAACGTCATCTTCATCCTCTCCGACGATCACCGCTACGACGCCATGGGCTTTCTGAAAGGCCAGGAGTGGCTCGAGACGCCGCAGATGGACCGCATGGCCCGGGAAGGCTGCCACTTCCCCAACGCCTTCGTCACCACCGCGCTCTGCAGCCCCAGCCGCGCCTCCATCCTCACCGGCCAATACGCGCATCGCCACCGCATCGTCGATAACAACACGCCCATTCCGAAAGGCACCGTGATCTTCCCGCAGCATCTCCAGCAGGCGGGCTACGCCACCGCGTTCATCGGCAAGTGGCACATGGGCGGCGAGTCCGACGCCCCGCAGCCGGGCTTCGATCACTGGATCAGCTTCCGCGGCCAGGGCACTTATCTGCCCTCGAAAGACGGCCTGAACGTGAATGGAAAGAACGTGCCGCAGAAGGGGTACATCACCGACGAACTCACCGGCTACGCACTCGATTGGATTCAGGCCCGGAAGAAAGACCAGCCCTATTTCCTGTACCTCTCGCACAAGGCCGTGCACTCGGAGTTCATCCCGGCCGAGCGGCACAAGGGCAAGTTCGCGGGTAAGCCGTTCCGGTATCCGCGCAGCATGGCCGCCACCGGAGAGGCCGCGCGCGGCCGCCCCATGTGGGTGCACAACCAGCGCAACTCCCATCACGGCGTCGAATACCCCTATCACCGCGATCTCGACATCGCCGATTACTATCGCCGCTACGCCGAGACGTTGTGCGGCGTGGACGATAGCATCGGACAGGTGCTCGATGCCCTGCGGTCGCGCGGCGAACTGGATTCCACGCTGGTGATCTACATGGGCGACAACGGATTCGCCTTCGGCGAACATGGGCTCATCGACAAGCGCACGGCGTATGAGGAATCGATGCGCGTGCCGTTGCTCGCCCGCTGCCCTGAACTCTTCGAGGGCGGCAAGACGGTGCCCGGCGTGGTGGCCAATATCGACCTGGCATCCACCATTCATGAAGCCATGGGGTTGCAGCCGCCGCCCCTCCAGGATGGGCGCAGTTGGCTGCCGCTGGTGGCGGGCCGCGCCTCCGGATGGCGCGCCGAACTGCTCTACGAATACTACTGGGAACGCAATTTCCCGCAGACGCCCACCGTCCACGCCGTACGGGGCGATCGCTACAAGTTCATCCGCTACCACGGCATCTGGGACGTGGACGAGCTCTACGACCTCAAGGAAGATCCGCTTGAAACGAACAACCTGATCTTCAGCGCCGAGCATCGGCCGACGATCGACCAAATGCGCCGGCGGCTGTTCCAGATCCTGGAGGAGACGGGCGGCCTTCAGATGCCGTTGTGGCCCGACCGCGGCGGATCGGCGAACCGGCGCAACCCCAAGGCCTCGAAGGCCGCCGAGTTTCCCGCCGAGTTGGAGCGCCCGCCCCAGCAGTAGCCCTGAGCCAACGGCGGCAACGCCGCGGCCGGCGGTCACGCGGTCACACGTTTCTTCGCCACAGGTTCTGCGAAGGAATCCGCAGCGCGCGGTTGAACTTCGACGACGCGTTCTCCCACGCGATGATCTCCGTCAACTCGACGATCTCATCGTCCGTGAAGTGGCGGCGCAGGCGCGCGAATAGCTCGGCGTCCACCTCCCGGCCGGTGACCGTCATGGCGTCCGCGTAGGCCAGCGCCGAACGTTCGCGGTCGTCGAACCAGGGGCTCGTAGCGTACTCGTCGAGCGCCAGTATCTTCTCGTCCGCTAAACCCAGTTCGCTGCCGACCGCAGCGTTGATGTCCTGTCAAAAGACGCACCCGTTGTGCGCGGCCACGCGGCGATTGACAAGAGCGGCGAGTTTGCCGTCAATCAAACCCGAAGCCTCGATGGCGCTCCACATGGCGCGTGCTCCGCGAAAGAGGCTGGGACGCCGGGCGTAGATCAGATGGTTCAGGAGCGGGCCACCCCACGTGCGGCCCTGCGCCTCCAGCACGTTTCGAATCGCGGTCTCCGCGCGCTCCGGATTCGCATACGCGATCCGCGGCTCGCTCCGCTTCGCAGCCCGGTAGTAGTGGTTGCCGCCGGCGTCTTCCTGCTCGTCCACCAGATCGAGACCCGCCTCGGTGAGCAGCCGCGCATACTCCGCGCGTCCCAGAGAAACCGACTCGCGCCCGGTCATGTTGTCCGCCCATCGCCCGATCTGCCACGGCGCCGTGAACAGGACCTGCCCGCCGGCACCCAGCAGTTCCGGCAGGCGGCGAATCAGCGCCGCCTGTTCTTCCGCGGTGAGCAGAAACAGCAGGCCCCAGGAGACCACGCCGTCGAACGCGCGCCCGGCGAAGGCCGGCTCCAGCGCCCCGGCGCACTCGACGGGAACCGTGGGAAACCGTTCGCGAAACGCCGCGACCATCGAAGGCGAAGCGTCCCAGCCGCACACGTCGCAGCCGGACTCGATGAGCGCCTGCGTGATCGGAATACCGCAGCCGCACCCCAGGTCGAGCACCGCGGCGCCCGGAGCCAGAGTCATCGCCCAACGCCGTACCACGTCGGCGCCGATCCGCTCCGGGTCCGACTCGCGCCCGGCGATGAACTGCGCGGCGATGGCCTCGTAGCCGTTCGACCGGTCCGTCACCGGCCCAGTGTATCGTGGCCGGCCGCGCTCGATGGCGCCGCTGCCGCGTACTCCAAAAGCCGCCGTTCGCCCGTCAGCGCGCGAATCCCGGTCACGTCCTGCGTCAGTTCCACCGTGCCGAGATACCCGCCGTCTTCTCCGCGCACGGCGAAGTACCGGATATGAACGAACCGTCCGTGAAACTCGATCCAGAACTCCGCCACCGACTGCCGCCCCTCGCGAAAGTCGGCGAGAATCCGGTCCACCACGTCGACGCTGCGCGGCGGATGGCAATGCTGCACCTTGCGGCCGATGATCGCCTTGCTGCGGGCGAACACCCGCTCCGGCCCTTCGGTGAAAAAGGCCACGCGGTCGTCGGCGTCGACGAACGTCAGGTCGATCGGCAACGCGGCGAAGATCGCCGCGAACTGCTCGAGCGAAACGAAACCCGTGGGCAGTTCGAGCGCCCCGGCCTTCGGCATCTGAATGGTCACCGGCGCCGTGGACACTGGCGGCTTGTAGCCTTCGCGCGGCTCCACCAGGCACCACCCGTATTTCGGCGAAGAACGCCAGATCTCGCCCCAGTCCTCCGCCGTCAGGACACTTTGGGCCATGGGCAGCAGGATGTTCTCTTCCTTGCTGATCATCTCTTCGACCGCCGCCGCCGCGCGCACGGTCGCCGCCCGGGCGGCCTCGATGTTGACGTCGCCGTGCAGCTCCGCCTGCATCTGTTTCAGGAACTCGCGGACATCGTCGTCCTTGGCCCACATCACCTTGGACGGCCCCGTGATCCCGTGCTTCTCCAGCTTTGAAAAGAGCGCGTGCTCCTTTCGCTGGTAATGCTTGTCGATGTCCATCAGGTCATTGGCCGCCTTGCGCCATCGGAAGAGTTCGCCCTCCTCGGCGGCGGCCCTCAGTTCGCGCACCACGCCCCCGAGCGCTTCGTTCTCCCGGTGAAACGTGTCCACGGGATGCCCGGGCGCCGGCCCCGGCCCCTTGGGTAATTGCACCAGCACTTCCCGGGCGATCTGCGAGTGCAGGTCGCACATCCCCCGGAGTTGTTCCACGGGAACGCCTTCGGCCAGCAACTCCTGTTCGGTGGCCACCAGTTCGACCGCGTCCGTCTCCCGGACAATGGTACGGAAGAGCCCTTTGATGATCTCCGGGGATTCGCCCGCGTGAAGCCTTTGGATCAGGCTCTTCATCGTGCGGACGCGATTGGCTCGGTTGTCGATGACTTCGCTCATAGTCATCCCGAGCGTAACGGCACGCCGCGCGCAGGGCGATGACTTTAGTCACACCCCGGATTCACGGACGGGGCGGGCTCACCATTTCTTGCGAGGGCCCAGACCGAGCCGCTCCGGCTGATCCAACTCGAGTCCGATCAGGTACGCCCCATCCTGCTCCCGGCGGCTGCAGTGCCGGACCACTCCCGGGCAGGACCCGGACTTTCCGCGAATCAACAGCCGGTCGCCCTTCAGGTAAGGGCCTGGCGCAGAAACGCCGAGACCGGTCGCCGATTGATCTTCCACCACAGCGGTGCAAACAACGCCATCGGGCGCCTCAAGCCGCACCAGGCTCGGCCCGGCCACTCTCGGAGCTCGCCTCGTGTCTTCGCTCATCGGTCCCACCTTCTCCCTCGGGCCGTGCCGTTTATGCCCCTGCGAGCAGACCGGCACCCTGATATCCATTTCGACCGGTCCGGCGATCATATGAGACCGAAGCGGCCCCTGCCGGCCCCCTTACTTCAGGTAGTCAAAGAGCGTCTGCTGCGGAATCTGCGCGCGCGACTTGAGCGCCGCTTCGTAGTGGAAACGCGACTGCTCCAGTTCGAGAATCGCCGCGGTGATGTCGGCTTCCTCGATGTCCGCGACCTGTTCCTTCAGGCGCACGTCGCGCTTGGCTGCGTCGTCAAGGGCGGCCCCGATGCTGGTTTGGGCGATGCCGTAAAAGGAGTGCTGGCCGTTCAGGTAGTCGCCCGCGGTTTCGAGAGCGCCCAGGCTGGTCTGGATCGCGGCCTGATCGTTGGCGTACAGCGCTTCCCGCAGGGCGTTCACCGCCTGGAAGACGTTCTCCCCCGGGTTGGAGCTGTCGAAAAGTTCCTGCGCGGTCCGCGCAATGCGCAGCCGCGAACCGTTGGGCAGCAGCGCCTCCCGCGTGGAATCGCTGCCTCCATAAGCGCCGGTGGGCGGCACCGCGCTCCAGTCCAGCGTATAGGGGGCCACGCCGTCGTTGTCTCCGGCGAAGACGTACCGCCCCTCAACCGAGGTGTTGGCCAGACCTACCATGTACTCGAGCAGCGAGCCGACTTCGTCGCCCAGCGTCTGGCGGCTGCTCGCGTTCATTGTGAACGTAGCGCCCTGCGCGCCCAAAGTCCGCACGCGGTCAAGGATGCGCACCGCCGATGCCATCACGCCTTCCGCCGTATCGACTTCGGTCTTGAAGCGGTCGAGGTTGGCTTTGATCTGCGTGTTCCGCTCCATTTCGGCGCGCAACAACAACAGCGATCCCACCTGGTCCGGGCTGTCCGACGGCGCGCTGAGTTTCAGTCCGGAAGTGATCTGCTGATGGGCGCTATTGATCCGCTCCTGCAGACCGCTCACCTGGCGAAGGAAGCGTTGCGTGTCGGGGGACAGGGAGTCGATCATCGGGCGCTACCTCCGTAGGTTGATCACCGTTTCGGTGAGTTCGTCGAGCGTGCGAAAGATCTGCGCCGCCGCCTGGTAGGCCCGTTGAAACTCGACAATCCGGGCCGCCTCCTCGTCCATCGACACGCCGGAGATCTCCTGCCGCAGCGCGCGCGCCTGCTCGAGCAGCAGACTCTGGGTTTCCGCCTCATCGCCGGCGGTGGAGCGCTCGCGGCCCAACCGCGCGGCGATCGACCCGTAGAACCCCGTGAACGTGTAACCGTCGATCTCCAGGCTCGCGCCGAGTTCGGCCAGTGCAATCGCGTTCCCGTTCCCGCCCGGCGCGACGATGCTCGCCGCCGCCAGGTCGCCGGGGCCGAGCGGGCTCACCAAGAGCGTGCCCGCCGCGTCCTCCGCGGTCGAATACCAGAAGATGGGCTGCGCCGGCGGGCCGCCGTTCCGGTCGAGGCCCCCCATGTGGACCTCGTTGACGCGGTCCGCCACGCCCACCGCCAGCCGGTTCAAATCCGCAATGTACGCCGGCAGGCTCGTGTTCCGTACCGTGAGCTGCGCCGCGATCTTGCCTTGGGCGAGGTGAGCGGTGACGTCCAGCCCGTTCTCGTCCAGAATCGCCGTGGTCGCCCCGGAGGAATCGGCGCGAATCGGGTACGCGCGCTCGCTCATCACCAGCGGCGTCAGACCGCCCAGAAAGACGTTGAGCGTCCCGTCGGGCCGCTGCATCACCTGAAAATCGGTGAGTGCGGAGAGCTCCTCCAGGGCGCTGTACAATTGCGCCTCCACGCCCGCGTCGAGCGCCCCCTCGACGTCGCGCGACCGGCTGCGGTTCAAGGCATGGATCCGCCCGGCGATGGCGTTGATCTGGTCGACCGTCTCCCCGATTTCGCGCGCCGCGTCGGCCGAGGCTTTCGCCAGTCCCGCCGCAGTCTGGTTCATGGAGCCCGCGAATTGCCGCGCCCGCTCCAGAACGGTCTGCCGGAGCGAGGTGTCGTTGGGCGTCACGCTGAGCGCCGAGAAGGCCTGAAAGAGCTTGTTCAACGCGTTGGGGACGCCGGTTTCCTTGGTGACCGGCAGCAGCGGTTCCAGCCGGCTCAGACTCCGGTTGCCCGCCGAGGCACGCCCCTCGGCGTTGCCGCCGCGCCACACCGCCTCTTCCAGGAAGCGGTCGCGCGCATTGCCCCGCCGCCCGGCCACCACGCCCCCCGCCAGTCCCGCCTCCGGCTGAAACGCCATCGCCTCCGTATGCTGGATCTGCTTGGCGTAGCCCGGTGTGGATGCGTTGGTGACATTATTCTGGGAAACCGCCAGCACGCGCTCGTAAGCGCGCATCGCGCCGGCCGTTCCCAGGAGCGAACCGAAAAGACTGCCCAAGGCCTTAGGCCTCCACCCGCAAAATCGTCGCCGGCGGGGCGTGGGGCGGAGCCATGCCGTCCTGCCCGTAGGCCGGACCGCCGCCGCCGCCCGCCTCCCATGCCGCCGTCTGCCATTCCTCCAGCACCATCGCGGCCTGCGTCAGCAGCGCCCGGATATGCCTCATCTCCCGCCGCAGTTCCGCTTGGGCCTTCTCACCGAGTGCGCTGGTGGACAGCGACGCGATCGCCAGATCGAGCGACTGCCGCGCCGCCGCTAGCTCCGCCGCCGTCGGCTGCACCAGGCTCTTCCTCGCCGCGACCAGCCGCCCCACGGCGTCCTGCCCCACCACCGCACTGCTTTCCACGGCGTCAGAATCCCTTCTCGGCGCTTTCCACCATCGCGGCGCTAATTTCCCGCGCTTCCACGCGATACGTGCCCGCCGCTACCGCCCGGCGCAGTTCTTCAATCCGCCCGGCCCGCTCGGCCGAATCATCCCGCTGCGCTTCCTTCACCTTCGCCGCGAAATCGGATAACTCGACTTGGTCCGCCCCGCCGCCACGTCCCCCACGTTGGGATCGCTCGTTCGGGCCCAGCCCATCGACCCCCTGAGTTCGCCCCAGGCCGTTCGATTGAATTCCGGCTTTGCCAGGATCGTCAATTCGCATCTTCGGGAGTCCTCCTCCCCTCTCTGCTTATCGGTCGCCCCTACCCTTCTTGTAGTCGGATTTCCAGAATTTTTTTCTCTCCCTCTTCGACTACCACCACCTGCCTCGGTACTACCCCGCCCTCCTCCTCGCCCCCTGCTCCAAACGAGGAGTACACCTCGTACCTCCCCGGGGGTAGCCCTTCGAAACGAAACTTCCCGCCTTCATCGGCTTCCACCCGGCGTTCGCCTCCCATCCGAATCAGCAGGTCCCCCTGCGCCCGCAGCACCACCGGAGCCCCCATCGCCGCCACGCCATCCCGCGTCACCACCTTCCCCTCCACCGACGCCGGAGCGTCTCGAACCACCACCTCCACCGCCAGCGTCTGCGCCGGCGCCAGACGTACACGGTAGGTCTGTTCCCCCGGCCGGACGTTTGTAGCAGATGCGACAAAATGCGTCAACTGCACCCGCAACGCCAGGTCCCATTCACCAGGCGCGACCTGCACCGTCTGCCCGCACGTAACTCGTTCCATCGGCGCGCCTTCGGGCTCGCCCGCAGGCCGCAGAAAACCCGACACCGCGCCTTCGCCCGCCGCCCGCCCGCCGGGCGCCCGGCACCGGAGCTCGAGGGTCGGCGAAGCCGCCAGATCGACGGTCACAGACTCGCTTTCCCGAGCCAGCACCACCTCCCGGTAGGCGCTCAGCCGCCGCGATTCCGCCTGAGCTTCTACACGTATAGTATACGCGCCTGGCTCCAACTCCTCGAAGCGCGCCGGAGCCCCAGGGCCCACGCCGCCCGACCGCCTCGTCACCTCGTTCTGCAGCGTCACCGTCCCGGCTACCGAACCAGAAACTATAACAGTAAGAGAAGAGAGCCTCCCCGACCGGGGTGCAATCTCGAGATCCCGTCGCTCGCCATCCAGCTCAGCCGTCACGAGCGGGGCCTGTGAGGCCGAAACACTATTCCCGTAGTAGGTGGGCAGCAGCCCACTCCCGTCCTCGAGCTGCTTCGTGCCCGTCCGGATCCAATACCGGCCCGCTTTCAGCCCGCCGATTCGGTAGTCGCCCCGATCGTCGGAAACGCCGTACGCCACAGCACGAACCGGCGGCCCCTGCCGGTAGGCGTGGACCGTGACGCCCGGAATCCCCGCTCCATTCTCATCCACCACCCGGCCGCTGACCGCCGCCAGCCTTCGCAATCGCACGCTGGCGAAGAACTCGCTCCGTTCGTCGAGAGCGATTGGACTGCCACGCCCGGCCGTACCCCGCTGCCCGAAGTAGGCGGGGGCATACCCGGTCTTCTCCGCGGTAAGGAAATACACCCCACCCGCTAGTCCGGGGAACGCAAACTGTCCGGTCGAATCGGTCCAGAGGGTACGGCGGCCGACGCCGTTGGGACCTTCTACAGTGACCTTGGCCCGTGCGGCGGCCGTCCCGGTGAGGTTCTCCGCCACCACGCCGCGTAGCTCCGCGGCGCCGGCGCAAAAGGCCGTTAGAAAAGCAACGCCCGCAAGCCTACGAAGTAACGAACCGCACCCACCGGAAGCCGGACGACCCGTTCCCGCCGGAGGGAGTGCCGGCTTCGCTGCCAGCGCTCTTGCTTCGGCGGTAATACAGATCGAGTACGGGCGCCGGGTCCATTCGGATCGCTTCCGCATACTGCCGGATATAGTTCGTGTCGAAGATGCCCCCCGGGAGCTGGTCGAATTGCTCCATCTCAATGGCTTCCAGGAAACGGGAACTAATCTTCGTCGTTTCAACAATTTGCTTGAGGGATACCCCGGCTGCTTGCCGACGGCTGGGCAAGTACAGTTCTAAGGGTCGCGCGGCGCGCTTCGGGCTCGCCTGTCGGCTCACGGTATCTAAAGCTCCGTTCGCTCCAATCATACCCTATACTCCGTTAGGGTCACGTTCCATTCTTCTCAAACTATCGGTTAAAATTGTTCGTACATCAGCTTGCTGGGCAAGTTTTTCCGCATACTGTAAGAGGAGGATCGGGATGCGCTTGTTTTGTGTCTTGTTTTGTGCCTTTGCGGCCACCTGTCTGGGGGCAGCCTCACTGGGGGCGGCGACCAACCCCACCACTGTCACTTTTAACAAACACGTCGCGCCGATTTTGCAGAAGAACTGCCAGGGCTGCCATCGCCCGGGCGAAGCGGCGCCCATGTCATTGCTGAGCTACAAGGAGGCGCGTCCCTGGGCGAAAGCGATCCGGCAGGCGGTGCTGAACAAGCGCATGCCGCCGTGGTTTGCCGACCCCGCCCACGGCGTCTTCCGCAACGACCGGTCCCTCGCAAAGGCCGACATCGACACCTTGGCCGCCTGGGCCGACACAGGCGCCAGGGAAGGCGATAAAGCCGACGCGCCGCCTCCCGTCCAATTCCTCCAGGGCTGGAACATCGGCAAGCCCGACGTGGTGTTCGAGATGCCGAATGCCTACCAGGTGCCGGCCTCGGGAACCATCGAGTATCAGTACATCGTGCTGCCCACGAACTTTAAGGAAGACAAGTGGGTTCAGATGGCGGAGGTCCGGCCGGGCAATCGCGCCGTCGTGCACCACGTGATCGCGTTTATCCGCGAGCCCGGTTCAAAGTGGATGAAGGACGCGCAGCCCGGCGTGCCGTTCGTGCCGCCGTCAAAGCGCCCGGGCGCCCAGCCGCAGCCCCAGGGCCAGCGCCGCGACGAGGATGGCATGGGCGGCGAGTTCCTGGTGGGCTACGCTCCCGGGACCATGCCGGAAGTCCTGGAGCCCGGCCGCGCCAAGCTCATCAAAGCAGGCAGCGACATCGTTTTCCAGATGCACTATACGGCCAACGGCAAGGCGCAGAGCGACCAGACCCATATCGGTCTGACCTTCGCGCGCCAGCCGGTGAAGGAGCGGGTAATGACGCTCGCCGTCGCGAACAACAAGTTCGTCATCCCGCCGGGCGACCCGGCCCACCGCGTCGACGCCAAACTCCCCTTCCACGGCGAAGCGACCCTGATCGGCCTGCTCCCCCACATGCACCTGCGCGGCAAGAGCTTCGAATACCGCCTGGTTCGCGAGGACGGCGCGAAAGAAACCCTGCTGAACGTCCCCCGCTACGACTTCAACTGGCAGCTTTCCTACTACCCCAAGCAGCCCATCGCGCTCAAGCCGGGCATGACCCTGGAAGCCACGGCGCACTTCGACAACTCGGCCAATAACCCCGCGAACCCCGACCCGAAGGCCGAAGTCCGCTACGGCGACCAGAGTTGGGAAGAGATGATGTTCGGCTTTTTCGACATCGCCTTCGACGTGAATAAGAATCCCGCCGACCTGCTGCGCGATCCCAAGAAGAAGCCCGCAGCCGGCGCGCGCACCGGAGATTAGATTGAAACTGGTTTGGCCTCTCCTTCTGGGCGGCGCTCTCACCCTGAGCGCCGCCCCTCCGACGTTCCATAAAGACGTTCTTCCCATCCTCCAGAAAGACTGCCAAAGCTGCCACCGGCGCGGAGAGATCGGGCCCATGGCCTTCCTTACCTATAAGGAGACA
Source organism: Bryobacteraceae bacterium (assembly GCA_031969915.1). Lineage (GTDB taxonomy): Bacteria > Acidobacteriota > Terriglobia > Bryobacterales > Bryobacteraceae > DALYJJ01. The sequence goes on from DALYJJ010000083.1 coordinate 19,516, forward strand.
CGGCCCTGGGCCAAGGCCATCAAAACGGCCGTCTCCACCCGGCGCATGCCGCCCTGGTTCGCCGACCCGGCCCACGGCAAGTTTGAGAACGATCGCTCGATGAGCCCGGCCGACGTCGAAACGCTCATCGCCTGGGTGGACGCCGGCGCACCCGAAGGCAGCGCCAAACAGGCCCCCGCGCCGGTGCGTTGGGTGGACGGTTGGAATATCCAAAAGCCCGACCTGGTGGTGGGAATGCCCGCCCCGTTTCCCATTCCGGCCTCCGGCAAGATCGACTACCAGTACATCGTCGTCCCTACCGGCCTTACCGAGGACAAGTGGATTCAGATGGCCGAGGTCCGGCCCACCTTCCGCGGCGCCGTGCATCACGTGGTGGTGTACATCCGTGAACCGGAATCGAAATGGCTCCGCGGCGAGGCCCAGCCGGGAATTCCCTTCGTGCCTCCGCGCACCACGCCCGACGGCAAGCCCCGCAACGACATCGGCGGAGCGGGCAGCGATATCCTCCTGATCTACACCCCCGGCAACCTGCCGGAAATCTGGAAGCCCGGGCAGGCCAAGCTCATCAAAGCGGGCTCGGACGTGGTGTTCCAGATGCACTACACGGTGAACGGCAAGGCCGGCGCCGACCAAAGCTCGGTGGGCCTCGTCTTCGCCAAGGAGCCGCCCACGGAGCGCGTCATGACGCTCTCCATCGCCAACACCCGGCTGGTGATTCCTCCCGGCGCCCCCGCCCACGAGGTGTCGGCCGCGATCAAGATCCCCAACGAGGCGAAGCTGGCCAGCTTCTTCCCGCACATGCACCTGCGCGGCAAATCGTTCGAGTACACGCTCACCCGCATGGACAACACCAAAGAGGTTCTGCTGCGCGTGCCCAAGTACGATTTCAACTGGCAGCTCACCTACAAACTCGCCCAGCCGTTGAAGCTCGAGCCCGGCATGCAACTGCGCGCCACCGGCTGGTTCGACAACTCGCCCAATAACCCCTTCAACCCCGACCCGAAGGCCGAAGTGCGCTGGGGCGAACAAAGCTGGGAAGAGATGATGATCGGCTTTGTCGACCTGGTGATCGACGCCAAAATGGACGCGCGTTCCTGGTTCCGGCGGCGGCCCGCCGCCCCCGCGCCGTCCCAGCCGGGCGGCGAATAGCGTGAGCCTTCGGTGGATCCTGTTCGCGGGGCTGGCGGCCGCCGGCGCCGCCCAGGCTCATGAGCAGATCACCACCCGGCTCACCTGGTCGCGCGAGGTCTCGCGCATCGTGCACCGGCGGTGCGCGTCCTGCCACCGTGCCGGCGGCCCCGCCCCCATGCCCCTGATCCGGTACGAGGACGCCCGCCCCTGGGCCGCGGCCATCGCCGAGGAGGTGCTCGAGCGCCGCATGCCCCCCTGGGCCGCGGTGAAAGGCTTCGGCGAGTTCCGCCACGAGATGGCGCTCTCCCAGGAGGAGATCACCGTGATCGCCGACTGGGCCACCGGCGGCGCCCCCGAAGGCGACCCCGCGCTGGCGCCCCCCGCAAGCCCTCCGCCGAAGGCTCCCCCACAGCCGCGCCCAATCCGCGCCCGCCGCCTGCCCTTGCGCGATACCCTGCGCCTCCACGCGCCGGTTCGCCTCATCGCCATCCGCCCGTCAGGCCTGGCCGAAGGCGCGAGCGTGCAAATCACCGCCGAACGCCCCGACGGCGCGGCCGAGCCGCTGCTCTGGATCCGTAACCACCGCGCGCGCTTCACCCGCGATTACGAATTCCGCGCCCCCATCCTCCTCCCGCCCGGCACCCGCCTCACCGCCGCGCCCCCCGGCGCCGGCTCCGTCACGCTGCTCATCGGCGCCCGGTAGAAAGCCCGTCTCAGTGTCGCGACCATCCGGAGCCAAGGAACGCCACGCCTCAATTGTTCGCGACTACCGCAGAAGGTATCGCTCCACGCGATCTGAGGTCCACACGGCGACACCACAGCCAAAGAAGTCGTCCTCGCACCAGATGGGGCAACCGGTCGCAAGTGCGCACGCCAGCACGGGCCAGTCGTCTGGATCGCGCTTACCTATGAGGTCCACGGCTTCGTGCCGGTACGCCTCGTAGGCGTCCTCTTGCAGCACTTCGGTGAGAGCCGCCAGTGCCCGCAGCAGCTTCAACGCGACTTCGGGCTCGCTACCGCGCTGAGCGGCCAGGGCAGCCAGATGCTCCTCGGCTTCAAAAAGGGCGGTTGCGGGAACGAAGAACGTGGCTTGCTCGCAGTAGGTTTCGAGAAGTCGCCGCGTTCTCGTTCCAAGCACGGACCGGATGAGAATGTTCGCGTCAACTACGAGAGCCTTCGCGGGCACGTCGCCTCTTCTCCCGGTCGGCGCTGCGAATCGCCTTGTACTCAGCCATCAGTTCATCCTCGCTGGCGCCCCAGGAGGCGATGATCTGGTCCAGGTCCTTGGCCGCCGCGCGGAGCGCCTCCAATTGGGCCTTGCGGCTTTGCTTTTGGGCCGGAATGTAGTAGCCGAGCGTCTTACCGTGACGCTCGATAGCCAGCGGCGTGCCCGCCTCAAGATAGCCGGCGAGCTTTTCGCGGAACTCTCGGACGCCAACCTTGATGGTTTCCATATTGCGTACTCACTGTACACATCATAGCCCGTCGTGACAGTCAATAAGGAACACTGTGGAGGCCGTCCCATCTTCCGTCCACGCCCCTGCCAGTTCCGCCCGGCAGGCTGGCGCTGGTAGGGTTTGCTCGTGCAAACGTGCAGAAGTCACAACGGGTTGAGAGTCTCAATTCGCCCAATCAACACTCAACCTTAACTCAACTGTGATCTTTCGCTGGTAGCCTACGGGGAATGTTCAAACGTCTATCTCTCGCTACTGTATTATTGCTGCTGCTTTTCACGGGGCCGGCGCTGCTCGCACAATCCGAATCCGGAAACGCCGCGCTGCAGGGTTTGGCACTTGATCCCTCCGGTTCGCGGATTTCTTTAGCTCGGGTAACAGTCGTGAGCGAAGAGACCAGCCTCAGACGAGAAACCATCACCGATGACCAGGGCCGTTTTTTCGTGCCGGTCCTGCCCGTTGGCCGCTACCGCGTGGAGGTTTCGGCCCCGAATTTCCGCCCAGCGGTGCGAACGGGACTCGTGCTGGCCGTGGGCGAAGCCGTGCCGCTGACCGTCCAACTGGAAGTGGCGGCCACGGCCGAGGCCGTTACCGTCGCGGCGGAAGCGGCCGCCGTCGATCCTCAGCAATCCGCCAGCTCGTCCAGCATCTCCTCCCGGTCCATCGACAGCCTGCCTGTGCGCGGGCGCAACTTCGTTGAGTTCGTGCAGTTGACGCCTGGCGTGATGCAGGAATCCGACCGCAGCGGCATTGTTGTCGCCGGCCAGCGATCCATCAACAGTAACGTCGCCATCGACGGCGCGGACTTTAACGACGCCCTACAGGGCAACCAGCGCGGCGGAAATCAAGCCACCTTCTTCTTCCCCCAGTCCGCGGTACGCGAATTTCAGGTGGTGCGGAGCGGCGCAAGCGCCGAAATCGGCCGCACCAACGCCGGCTTCGTCAACGCCGTCACCAAGTCTGGCAGCAACGAAGTACATGGCGACGCGTTTTACTTCAATCGCAACAAACACCTCACTTCGCCCGATGCCTTCGGCCGCAAGCTCGACAACCGCCAGAATCAATTCGGCGGATCCATCGGCGGAGCGATAAAGAAGGACAAGGCGTTCTACTTCGCCGCCATCGAACAAAACCTGCTGCGGGTTCCGTTCGTCGTCAAGTTCCAGCAACAGGCGGCGGGTGTCGTCGTGCCAGCGGAGCTCAGGGCGCTCGAAGGCGAGCAGCGCGGCACCAACAGTCCCACGGCCCTGTTCCTCAGGCAGGACACGAATCTGAGCGACCGCCATTCCCTCAATGTCGCTTACAACTTCACCCGAATGCGCGGCGAGAACTTCAACTTCGATTCCCCCCAACAGGATGTCGCAGCCACCGCCAACTATCAATACCGCAGCGATAGCCAGGCGGGAAAGATCGGCCTGGTCAGCGTACTTACTCCCCGCCTGATTAATGAACTCCGAGGCCAGATCGCCACCGATTACCGCACCGAGCAGCCGAACGTCGTGCAGGCCGCCATTGTCATCAACGGGTTTGGCACGCTTGGCGCCGACAGCGGTCGCCCCCGCGTTTTCGATTCCCGCCGCTATCAGGTTTCCAATAACCTCTCCTACACCGCCGGCCGCCATTTCCTCCGCATCGGCACGGACCTGAACGTGAACGCTTTCAACCAACAGCGCGAATCGAACATAGCGGGCCGATACGATTTCACCAATCTCGCCAATTACGTAGCCCGCAACATCAGCCGTTACCGCCAGACTCTTTCCAGGGTAACCGCGGAAGAACTTACCTTCCGCGGCCACGGACAGGAACTCGCCTTTTTCATTAACGACAAATGGAACCTCACCCGCACCGTTACTGTTACCGCGGGTCTTCGCTGGGAGGGCCAGTGGAACCCCCAGCCAACCAAGCCCAATCCCGCCTTTCCCCAGACCGCGCGCATTCCCAACGACCTCTCCCAATGGCAGCCCCGCCTGGGAATCTCGTGGAATCCCGGCGGGAGTGACAAGACCGTCGTTCGCGTTTCAGCCGGCATCTATACCGCGCGAACGCCGGCGAACCTGTTTCAGCGCGTGTTCACCAATAACGGCATCTCGGCGCTTGCCATCGACTCGCGCACGGATCCAGCCGTCTTGCCGCTGCTCCGTTTCCCCGGAAACCTCGAGATCCTTCCGGCCAACCTCCGTGTCCCCGTTCAACGGATCTTCGGCTTCGCCGGCGATTTCGTAAACCCACAGTCCGGACAGGTTTCGGCGTCGATCGAACACACTGTGCGTCGTGACCTTGTGCTTTCGGCCGGCTACCTTCGCAACTCAACCTGGAACCTCCAGCGCCGCCTCGACCGCAATCTCTTCCCGCCCACGATCAACGCGCAGGGCATGCCCGTCTATCCCACGACGCGGCCCAACCCTTCCATCGGCATCCTGAGTATCAACGAAAGCTCCGCGCACTCCTCCTACGACGGCCTGCTCTTGACCGCTTCCAAGCGCTACTCCAAACGCTATCTCTTCCAGGTCAACTACACTTACTCTAAGACCCGGGACGACGATTCCAACGAGCGTAACTTCAGCCAGGAACCCGCGCTCAACGTTTATGATCTGACTTCGCAGCGAGCGGCTTCCAAGCAAGACATCCGGCATAACTGGAATGCCAACGGCACCGTTGACCTCGGCTGGGGCTTTACCTTCAGCGGTATCCTCCTGTCCCGCAGCGGCCTTCCCTTCACGCGCGTCATCGGTTTTGACACGCAGAACGATGGCAATGACGATAACGACCGCGCCATCGTGAACGGAGCCGTGGTTCCCCGCAACAACGGCCGCCAGCCCGCTTTCTTCAGCACGGATCTACGGCTAATGAAGTCAATTCGTTTCGGCGACCGCAAATCGCTGATGCTCTCGGCCGAGGGCTTTAACGTCACCAAGCACGCCAATCGCAATTTCGGCAACGACGGCGTCAGCGCCTGGGGTACTCCCGCGGCCCCGGTTGCCACTCGCGATCGGCCGCTCTTCGCGCCATCCACCGCCCGTTACGGCGGCCCGCGCCAGATGCAATTGGGCGCGCGATTCGTCTTTTGATCCGCCTTCCTGTTTCTTGCGCCGAAGCCGGCTGGCAGCGATTCGGATGCGCCTTCCGCTCGAAGCTGAGAGACTGAAAGCCTACAAGCTATGAACGGCATCGGTCTCGAACTAACTCTCATCGCGTTGCTGATTGTCGCCAACGGCGTCTTCTCCATGGCCGAGATGGCCGTGGTCTCCGCCCGTAAGGCGAGGCTGCGCCAAAGAGCCGAGGAGGGGAGCCGTGGGTCCGCCGTCGCGCTCGAACTCGCGGAAGCCCCCCACGACTTCCTATCCACCGTCCAAGTAGGCATCACGCTCATCGGCACGCTGGCAGGAGCGTTCGGCGGTGCCACCGTCGCTGAGAAACTCAGCGCCTACTTAAAGTCGTTTCCCCAGATGGCGGCATACAGTGACAGCATTGCCATCACAGTTGTGGTTATGGCCATCACCTATCTATCCCTGATCATTGGCGAACTCGTCCCCAAGAGCGTTGCGCTGGCGAATCCGGAGGGCATCGCCAGCACCGTCGCCCGTCCCATGCGGTTCTTATCCCGGATTGGATCGCCGGTAGTTGCGTTCTTGACCGTTTCCACAAAGGTCGTTACCAGGTTGCTCCCGTTCAAACCCAGCCAGGACGCCGCGGTCACCGAGGAAGAGGTCAAGGTGCTGATCGCACAGGGCACCGAGCACGGCACCTTTGAGGAGGCCGAGCAGGAGATGGTGGAAGGAGTGTTTCGTCTCGGCGACCGCCGCGTCGTCGACTTGATGAGGCCTCGCAATCGTGTCACCACCTTGGATGCAAGTGACACTTGGGAGGCGAACCGGGCAGCGCTGCGCGGCAGTGAGTTCTCCCGTTTCCCCGTTATCGACGACGACCCCGACCGGATCCTGGGCGTGGTCCACGTCAAAGACCTCTTCCTTGCCACCGAACCGGCGGGCGCTCTGAGGAACATCGCGCGCAAGCCGCTGTTTGTGCCGGAACTCACTCCGGCTCTCGATCTGTTGGAGCGATTCCAGGCCACCGGTGAGCAGATGGCCCTGGTCGTCGACGAGCACGGCAGTTTCCAGGGCATCGTCACACTCACTGACTTAGTTGAGTCCGTCGTGGGCGACCTTCGCGGACCAACCGCCGCGCCAAAGGCCGCCATCATCAAGCGGGAAGATGGAACCTGGCTCGCCGACGGAGCTCTCTCGATTCCCGAACTCTTGGACAAGCTCGAAATCCGGGAAGTTCCGGGCGAGGAAGAAGGCTTCACCACCCTCGCAGGCTTGTTCCTGGCGCACTTCCGGCACATTCCGAGCGCCGGCGACCATGTCGTGGTCGATGGCTGGCGTTTCGAGGTCCTGGACATGGACCGCAACCGAATCGACAAAGTCTTAATCGGACGAGCTTGACCGTTTCGAATCGTTCAGCGCTTCGCGAAACCCGGTGCTCCCGGCGACAGGCGCTGCCGGCCACGGCGGCCGAGGATCGGTTATTGTGCCTGATTCGGTTATTTCGGTTGTGCGATACTGGCTCTCAGGAGCCCACATGACTGCCGTTCTCCATCCGTCCGCCAGCGAAACCGCCCAACTGCAGGAGCTCCGCCAATTGGTGAAGCAAGGCCCCGTCAACGTCGTGGGGGCCAAGGGCCGCAAGGTCCAGCTCCCGCGCCCAGTGGTCGGTCTGCTCGACGAGATCCTGAAAAACCTGCAGGCCGGCAAGACCGTGTCCATCGTGCCCGAGCATCAGGATCTCACCACGCAACGCGCCGCCAACATGCTCGGCGTCTCGCGCCCGTTCATGGTGCGGCTTTTGGAAGAGGACAAGCTTCCGTTCCACATGGTGGGTTCGCATCGCCGCGTCTATCTGAAAGATGTTCTCGCCTACAAAGCAAAGCGCGATAAGGAGCGCCACGCTTCCATTGTTCGCATGGCGCGAATGGAGAAGAAGGCAGGCACATATGACAGGGTCGTCCTGCCACCCGGAGCAGAGGACAGGTAGCCTTGCCCGCTGAGCGTATCGCCATTCTCGACGCCTGCGTCCTCGTGCAAGCCCCGCTGCGGGACACGCTGCTTCGGTTGGCGGAACTGCCCGCCCTCTATCAGCCCCGTTGGTCGGACGAGATCATTGCCGAGATGAAACGAGCCCTCGAAAACCAAATCGGATTGGCACCCGCGAAGACCGCATACCTCGAACGAGAATTGCGACGGCACTTTGCTGACTGTTGGGTCTCCGACTTCGAGCCGCTCGTCCGCAAGATGACCAACCACTCCAAAGACCGCCATGTCCTCGCCGCCGCCGTCCGGGCGAACGCGCAAACTGTCGTTACATTCAACAAGCGGCATTTCCCTCCGGCCGCAACATCACCTTGGAACCTAGAAGCGGTCGGGCCGAGCGCATTCTTGGAGGCGCTTTACGCCGACTCGCCCGCTATCGTTGTTGAACGAATCCGCCAGCAAGCCGCCGACCTGGACCGCAGCTTGTCGGAGCAACTAACGGTCCTTGCGAAAGCCGTCCCATCCTTCGTCGATGTCCTCCGCCACGACGTCCACCTGAGAGGACAGTAAACCCGCTACGCAGCGTCCTCGACCGTCACGACCATGCGCT
>DALYJJ010000084.1:0-24932 GCA_031969915.1 Bryobacteraceae bacterium
GTATTCAATGAGGTCCTGGCCGCGCGTATCTTTCCAAATACGCAGCTTCCAAACGAGATTGGAAATCTTCTTCATATGAGCGTTTTCTCCTTCTCTCCCTGCAACCTTCGTTGCTAGGCCAAAAGTAACATTACCGGGCCGGCTCCTAGAATCCGAGGTATTCCTTAGAACCAGTGCCAAAACACTCTCAATTCCCTAAGGGTGGAACTAAGAGCCATGCCGATCCTCATGCAGCCGTAGTTCGGCAAAAGCGGGAATGAGAGCAAAGTCCGTGCGCATCGCTCCGGGAGTTTCCCCTCGCTGGTCGATTCGCGCGGCATTCACATTGCCAAGCGCCGCCGATCGCGACAGGTACTCCACTCGAAGCGGGTCGATCCCCATCAGGCGGCAGCAGGTGGCGTCCACGGCCACCACGTCGCCGCCCATCACCAGCACGCCCGCCGGCTTTCCGGTCCCGTGAATGGGCCCGTTGCCTTCCATGCCGACGATCCCGTCGACGATGGCGAACGTGTTCCGGAAGAGCCGGTTGAGCTCGATGATCGAACGCGAAATTCCAAGTTGATGAAGAAGGTTCTTGGGCCAGCCGTAGACCGCGCCCGGCACCAGGCCGAACAGGTTCTTCATCGAAAGCGTGGCGCCAACCCAGTGATGGGTCTTCAGTTTGGCCACCGACACGATCACATCCGCGGCCAGCGCGGCGCGGGGGAAGAACGTTTCGTCCATGCCCGCGAACGTCGGGCGCCCCTCCACGTCGTCCCGGTTCAGATCGACGAAGCGCTGCTCGAAGCGCTCGATCGCCCGGTAGCCCGCGGCTTCGGCCACGCCGAAGGCGTCTCGCCGGTGGCCCGGGCCCTCGCCGATCCGTACCTCCGCCGCACCCAGTTCCTCGAACACCTCGAGCGCGGCCGCGACCACCGCGACGTTCGTCGTGATCGCGCGCGTCGCGTCGTACTCCACCAGGTTGGGCTTGATCAGAATCTTCTTGCCCCGGACCGCCAGGCCGCACTCCCGGATGCCGCGCCGGATCAGGTCCGTCAAATCCGCGTCATAGGAGGCCGCCCTGAGCACCGACACGGCCGACCGTCCCAGAGCCGGCGGCGGCGTCGAACAGGACCACAGGGCTGTCGCGCCCGCCGCGGGCGCAAACGCTCGCCGCGTCATGTGTGGGCCTCCAGCCGGAACGGCATGCCGCCCGAGATCGCCAGCGCCTCCAGGGCGCTGACCATCAGGTCGTGCTGCGGAGCCGCCGCCGGAGTCTCCTCCCGCCGCTTCCAGCCGTAGAGAGATGAGGCGATCCCCATCCAGGCGCGCCCCAGCGCGGACAGGCGCACGTCGGGCTCGCCGTCCACATCCACGGAGCCGATCCGGTCCTGTAATGCGATCAGCGCCAGGGCCGTCATCTCCGGGAAGGACTCCATGTCCTGTCCCAGCACCCGCCGATTGCCGTAATTCCATCCCCCGTCGCTGCAGCGCCGGTCGAGCAACAGCTTCTCGCCCGTCTCCACGCGGCGGTTCAGCATTCGGGATGCGTGCTGCCGGCGGACCTTCTTCAAGGCCAGCATGGTCAGGGAGGTCGGCTCCACCCAGGACGTGCTGCCCGGAAAATAGGGCCATCCCAGAAGCCGGTGGTCCATTTCGATCGGCAGCGGCTGGATGCGAGCCAGGAGCCGCGTCATCCACGGAAGCGGCACGCCCTCGCTTTGCAGCAGCCAACTGACGCCGCGCCGGAGAGGTTGACCGAAGTCATTCCGCCCGGCCAGGGCCAGAACGGCAAGCGCGGTGACCCAACTCGAGCGGTCCACGGTGGCGCACGGCCGCCAGCCTCCGTCCGGGCGCTGCCAGGAGGCCAGGAGCTTCCAGGCGCGGGCGCAAGCCGGCGCGTCAGGCTCCGCCTGATGCAGCGCCAGCAGGGCGTAAACCGTCGGCTCCAGCCAGCTTTGCTTGCCGGGAAAGTACCCCCAGCCCCCATCGCTGTTCTGGCTCGCTTCGAGGAACGTCAGCCGGTGGTCCAGATCCGCGGGCACACTACCCTATCGGCAGGAGGCGGGCTGGCCGTTAGAGGGAGTACGAATCCGTCCAGTTCGGCGGGCCGGTCCCTCGCCGGCCCCATCGAGCGTGGTGCAAGGGCATCGACCGGGCCTAACCGCTAGCTCATCAATCCGTTACGCAGGGCGAAGCGCACGATGTCGCCGGTGTTGTGGAGGTTGAGCTTCTCCATCACGCTGCCACGGTGGGATTCCACCGTGTAGACGCTCAGGCTGAGTGCGGTGGCAATCTCTTTGTTGGTCTTGCCCGCGGCGATCATCGTCAGAACTTCCCGCTCGCGGCTGGTCAGCAGATCCACCGGGCTCGAGACGTGCTTGCGGTAGTCGGTGAGTACGGCGTCTGAGATCGCCGGGCTCAGGAACGCCTCCCCACGTGAGACGGCGCGGATGGCGCGGACCAGATCGTCGTCCTCGGCATCCTTGAGCAGATAGCCGCGGGCGCCGGCGCGCAGGATCTCTCGCACGTAGACTGCGTCTCTGTGCATGCTCAGGCCGATGACCTTGGTCTGCGGGAGTTCGTCGCAGATCTGGCGCGTGCCTTCAATGCCGTTGAGTTCCGGCATGGAGACATCCATCACCACTACGTCCGGCTTCAGCTTGCGCGCTTCCTCGATCGCTTCGCGGCCGGTCCTGGCTTCGCCGACCACCTCCAGATCCGGCTGCGCGTCGATCAGCATCCGAACGCCTTTGCGAAGAATCGCGTGGTCGTCAGCCAACAAAACTCGTGTCTTCTTGGTCTGCATTTGGGTCAACGCCACGGAGCGGCACGGTGACGCGAATCATCAGGCCGCCCTCCTTTCGATTTTCAATGATAAGTTCTCCGCCCAGTTGGCGCGCCCGCGCCCGCATGCCCACCAGGCCCAGACTCGGGCTCCGTTCGCCCGACACCGGCTTCAGCCCGCGCCCGTTGTCGGAGATTTCCAGGTGGATCCGGTCGCCCTTCGCGGTGAGCGATACCCAGGCCTCGGTCGCTTCCGCATGCCTCGCGATGTTGGTGAGCGCCTCCTGTGCAATGCGAAACAGGTGAGTCTCCTCGGCCCCATCCAGGCGTTCAGCCCAGTTCGACTCATAGTGAACAGAGATCTGGGTCCGTTGCCCGAACCGCTCGCAAAGCCAGCGCAAGCCGGAATCCAGTCCGAAGTCGTCGAGAATCACCGGACGCAGCACCTGCGACAACTTGCGGACGTTCTGCAGCACTTCGTCCACAATGCCAACGCATTCCTGGCGGACAGAAGAAAAGGCGCCATCCGCGACGCCCGTCAACATCCTTCGCAGGCCGCTCAACGACTGTCCCAGTTCGTCGTGCATCTCGTGAGAGAAGCGGCGCGCGAGTTTCTCGTGCCCGTCGATCATCTGCCACGAAACACGAGTCAATTCGGCAGACTGCCACTCCAGCCGGGCAAACGCTCGTTGAATGATCCAAATCGTCAGGCCCGCCGTGCCCGCCGCGAGCAGGAAACACAAGCCCAGCACCCAGGCGAGTTGATCGATCAGCTCCTGCGTCTCGCGAACGATCCGCGCTTCAATCTCCGCCCCCCGCCCGGATTGCACCAGATGCTCGCGAATGAGCGCTTGCGCCGTGTCCTGAATCCGGCTCGACCCATGATGGCCGAGGTAGGCGGCCAGCAACACCAGTCCGACCACCGAGCCGAACCCGATGACGGCGGTGAGCAGGACCCGGCCGCGGGACATGGGTGGTTCGGTCGCCAATTCCAGCGGCGAGGGCGGCATGGCTTGTGCACGTCTCATCGGTTCTGATTCCGGTCCTGCACTCCAGGATCGCAACTGCTCGTGCACTGCGCAGCCCCGTCGGGATGGGAGCTGTGTCGCGCCGGACAAGGGAGTATCCCCTCTGTAGGGGAGAACCGGCGCTTTCCGAAGGGACCGGCGGCCGGTTCGAACCGGAGAAATATCCCCGTCCGAGGTGAATGCTGTCTTCGCGGCGAGGCCTCACTCTGAGTGTGTGACCCAAAGAGTGATCGCCGCCTCGCTGAGCTTCTGGTCCCTGCTGGGCCTGCTATCGCGGGCTGGCGCGCAGTCGATGCCAGCGCCGCCCGCGCTGACGCTGGAGCAAGCCGTACAAGAGGCCATCGCCGGCAATCTCGATCTCGCGGCGGAGAAGCTCAGCATCTCCGTCGCGGAGGCCCGGGAGATCACAGCGCGGTTGCGTCCCAATCCCGTGCTCACAGTTTCGGGGCAAACCCTGGACATCCTCGGCGCGAAGTACTCGCCGGCGACTCCCCTGGGACCCAACCAGCTCAACATCCATACGGACTTTCCGATTGAGCGCGGCCACAAGCGAGACGAGCGGATCAATGTCGCCCGGCAGGAGAAGTCCCTCGCGGAACTCGGCGTGCGCGAAGTGATGCGTCAGGTGATTGCGGGCGTCCACAGTGCCTTCGTCGATGTGCAGCAATCGAAGGAGAACCTGGCCCTGGCGAGTGAGAATCTCAAGAGCCTGGAAAGCGTGGTGGCCATCAACGAAGCCCGCCTGAGAGCGGGTGACTTGGCGCAGGTGGAACTGGACCGCTCCCGCGTCGCCGCTCTGCAGTATCAGACCGCCGTGCAGCAGGCGCAGTTGCAACTCGACCAGGCGAAGATCCAGTTGCAGCACGTGATGGGGCGGCGGCAGAAGACACTGAACTTCGATGTTGCCGGAGGCTTGCGGCGCGACGCCGCTATCGATACCCAGGAAGAGATCGCCCGGCTTGCCCTCACCCGGCGCCCGGATTACCTGGGCGACCAGCTTTCCCAAGCCCGATCCCGCGCCGACTTGCGACTCCAACTGGCCAACGGCAAAGTGGACTACACGATCGGCACCGAGTTTACCCGGCAATCGGCCTGGGGCATTTCGGGAAATTCCGCGGGCGTCTACTTCAGCATGCCGCTCCGGATCTTCAATAAGAATCAGGGAGAGATCGCCCGCGCCCAGCGGGAAATCACCCTCGCCGGCGCGAGGACGACGGCGCTCGAATCGTCGATCCGAACCGAGGTGGACAAAGCGTATCGCCAGTACATGGTTGCTCGCCAATTGTTAACCGCTATCGAGACCGGCATGCTCGGCAAAGCGCGCAGCGTGCGGGATACCACTGAGTATTCGTACAAGCGCGGCGAGGCAAGCCTGGTCGAGTACCTTGACGCGCAGCGGGCCTTTAACGACGCCATGCAGACGTTCAACGACGCCCGCGCGAGCTACGCGCGAAGCCTCTATTGGATCGACACAGTATCCGGCGCCACGGTCAGCGGCTCCTAGCCGTACGAGGAAACCAGACACATGAAAACGAAATATCGAAGCTCCCTCGGCGCGGCCTGCATCCTCGCGCTCATCTTGACCGGCTGCGGCGAGCAACCCCCTGTTGAGAAGCCGAAGGCCGCTCTCACGCCAAGGCCGGGTCAGGCCGTCATCGACCCGAACTCTCCGCAACTGGCTCAGATCAAGACCGAGCCGCTGGCCTCCACCCTGGTGCCGGTGAGCAGCGTGTCCGCTCCCGGGAAAGTGGAGGCCAACGTCAATCGCCAGTCGCACGTCGTCCTGCCGGTGGCCGGACGCGTGAATACCGTGATGGTGAAGATCGGCGATTTCGTTCGCCAGGGCCAGGCCTTGATGACTCTGGAGAGCGCGGACATCGACGCGGCTGTCTCCAGCTTTCAACAGGCGCAGGCCGGCGTGACGCAGGCCAAGTCGGCGGTGGCCAAAGCACAGATGGACCTTGACCGCGAGAACGATCTCTTCGAGCACGGGGCGGTCCCGCAGAAAGATGTGCTCAATGCCCGGGCGGTCACCGTTCAGGCCCAGGCCGCTGTCGAACAGGCCCAGGCGGCCGCGGAACAGGCGCGCCGCCGGTTGCAGATTCTGGGCGTGGGCGAGAAAGCGTTCGGCCAGAGCGTCACCATCCATGCGCCGATCTCGGGAAAGATCCTGGAGATGTCCGTGGTCAACGGCGAGTTTCGGAACGACCTCAGCGCGCCCCTGATGACCATCGCGGATCTCAGCTCCGTGTGGGTCACCTCCGATGTGCCGGAGACGGCGATTCGCTTCATCAAGCTGGGTGAACCCGTCAAAATCGACCTGGCCGCCTACCCCGGCGAAACTTTCCGCGGCCGCGTAGCGCTCATCGGCGACATCGTCGATGCTCAGACGCGCACCGTGAAGGTGCGCGCCGAGCTGCCCAACCAGGATGGCCGCCTGAAGCCCGAAATGTTCGGCAACATTCAACTGGCGGAGCAATTGGAGCAACGGCCTGCGATACCAGCGTCGGCCGTGGTCGCGAGCGACGGAAAGACACTCGTGTGGCGCGAGACCGCGAAGGGCGTGTTCGAAAAGGTCGCCATCACAACGGGCGCTCAAATCGGAGACCGCGTGGCGGTGCTCCACGGGCTCCAGCCCGGCGACCGCGTGGTGGTGGATGGCGTGATGCTGCTGGCGGCGCGTTAGGAGAACCTCCCGGTGATTGCACAACTACTCCGCTCCGCTCTGCGTCAGCGATTCATCACGGTTCTGATCGGACTCACCCTGATTGGCGCCGGCTTGTGGGCCTTCGCGCAGCTCAAGATCGAAGCATATCCCGATATCTCCGACACCCAGGTCGTGGTCATTTCGCAATTTCCGGGCCGCGCGGCCGAGGAAGTGGAGCAGCAAGTCACGGTGCCGATTGAGCGGGCGCTCAATAGCGCGCCCAACGTCATTGCCCGTCGCTCACGCACGATCTTCGGTCTGTCGGTAGTGGAACTCACGTTCGACTACGGCGTCAACGACTACTTTGCCCGCCAGGTGGTGCTCGAAAAGCTCCGCGACGCCGATCTGCCCGATGGCGTGACGCCGGAGCTTGGTCCGCTCTCGACGCCCATCGGCGAGCTGTACCGCTACACGTTATCCGGCGGCGGACTGGACGCGATGAAGCTCCGGGAACTGCAGGACTGGGTCGTGGAGCCGCGCTTCCTGCAGGTACCCGGCGTGGCCGACGTAACTCCGTTTGGCGGCCTCATCAAGCAGTATCAGATCCAGGTCGATCCGTTGGCCCTCTCGAAGTACAGCCTCTCGATCGCGCAGATCGCCGATGCCGTCCGCGCCAACAACAGCAACGCCGGCGGCGCGATGCTCGACAACAAGCAACAGGCGATGGTCATTCGGGGCGTGGGCCTCATCCAGAACAGCACCGACATCGAGAACATCGTGGTCAGCGAGTCCAAAGGGACACCCGTGTTCGTAAAGGACGTGGGCCGCGTGGAGATCACGGCTGCGCCGCAGACCGGCATCTTCGGCCTGGGCCGCGACACGGGCGGCGTCGAAGGCATCGTGCTGATGCGGCGCGGCGAAAATCCATCCGAAGTCTTGAAGTCGATCAAGGCCGCCGTAGAGGACCTCAATGACAACCGGCTCCCCGCGGGCGTGACGATCTCTCCCATCTACGACCGCACGGATTTGGTGAACAACACTCTGAAAACCGTTTCCCACACGTTGCTCGAAGGGCTCCTGATCGTCGTGCTCGTGCTCTTCCTCTTCCTTGGAAACGCCCGCGCCGCTCTGTTGACCGCGGTCACCATTCCGCTCTCCCTGTTGTTCGCCTTCGTGTGCATGAATTTCTCGGGCATCCCCGCGAATTTGCTGAGCTTGGGAGCGCTCGACTTCGGCATCATTGTCGACGCCACGCTGGTAATGGTGGAGCACGTCCTGCACACCATGCATGAGCGCCAGCACTCGGGCGCGCCGGACCAGGGCGGCGTGATGGCGGCTATCAGGGACGCGGCGCTCGAAGTGGAGCGGCCCATTTTCTTCTCGCTCCTGATCATCATCGCCGCCTACATTCCCTTGTTCACCCTCGAACGCGTGGAGCGGAAGCTCTTCACTCCGATGGCCTTCACGGTTTGCTATGCACTGCTTGGTTCCATGCTGCTTGCCCTGACGCTGATTCCGGTGCTCGCCACCTATCTCTTCCGGAAGGGCGCCAGGAGTTGGGAGAATCCGATCCTGCCGTGGTTGGCCAGGCGCTATGCGGGCGT
The DNA here is from genome assembly GCA_031969915.1 of Bryobacteraceae bacterium. Lineage (GTDB taxonomy): Bacteria > Acidobacteriota > Terriglobia > Bryobacterales > Bryobacteraceae > DALYJJ01. The sequence goes on from DALYJJ010000084.1 coordinate 8,046, forward strand.
GCTGAATCGCGCTCTCCGCCGCCCGCTGCTGGTCTTTGGCATCTCCGGGGCCGTGGTGGTGTCGGCATTTGCTCTCGCCGGCGCCCTGGGCATCGAGTTTCTCCCGAACCTGGATGAAGGCGTGATTTGGGTGCGCGCCGTACTGCCGCCCGGAATCTCACTCGAAAAGTCCGCACAGGTCGCCGCCGAAATCCGAAACATCATCAAGGATCGCCCGGAAGTCCAATTGGTCTCCTCGCAAACCGGCCGCAACGATGCGGGAACCGATCCCTACGGTCCCAACCGGAATGAATTCTTCCTCTCCCTGACACCCTACGAGTCCTGGTCCCCAGGCATGAACAAGGCGAAACTGATTGAGGAACTCAGCCGCGCGTTGAACGAGCGAATTCCCGGCGCGGCCTTCAGCTTCACGCAGCCCATCGTCGACAACGTCACCGAGTCGGTCACTGGTTCGGCGGCGGACTTGGCCGTGATCGTGCGCGGACCCGATCTGAACCTCTTGCGAGGCGAGGCGGAGAAGATTCTCCAGGTCATCCGGCAGGTGCCCGGCGCGGCGGACTCCGCAATCGAGCAGGAAGCCGACCAGGCCCAACTACGGATCCGGATCGACCGCCAGGCCGTCGCACGCTACGGCATCAACGTCCGGGACGTCCAGGACGTGATCGAAATGGCCATCGGCGGCCGCGCGGCGGGAACCATGTTCGAGGGCGAACGGCGTTTCGACATCACCGTCCGCTACACGCCGCAGGCGCGCACCAGCATCCCGGCGATCGGCAACGTCCTGGTGCCCACCCGCGAAGGGGGACGCGTGCCTCTTTCGCAACTGGCCGAAATCAAGGTGGTGGACGGCGCCAGCATCATTGCTCGCCGCGAGAATCAGCGCCAGATCACGGTTCGCACGAACATTCGCGGCCGCGACCAGGGAAGCTTTGTCTCGGAAGCGCAGAAGCGTTTCGAACGGAGCATCCGCTTGCCCGCCGGCTACGAGGTCACCTGGGGCGGCCAATTCGAAAACCTGCAGCGCGCCAAGAAACGGCTCACCGTGATCCTGCCGATCACCATCGCCATCATCTTCGTGCTGCTCTTCTTCATGTTCGGTTCGCCGAAGTACGCGGGCCTGGTCATGATGAACGTTCCCTTCTCGCTCGTCGGCGGCATCCTGTTCCTCTACCTCCGCCACATCAACTTGAGCGTTTCAGCGGCCGTCGGCTTCATCAGTCTGTTCGGCGTCGCCGTCATGAGCGGCGTGCTGGTGATCGCCGAGATCAACCGCATCCGCCGTACCGAGCGCGACATACCGGTGCGCGACGCCATCATACGCGGCTCCCAGCAGCAACTTCGCCCGGTGTTGCTCATGGTGGTGGTGGCGTTGCTCGGAATGGTGCCCGCGGCGCGGGCGAGCGGCATCGGCTCGGATGTCCAGCGTCCTCTCGCCACCGTGGTTGTCGGCGGCCTGCTCTCTACGCTCTTTCTTACCTTGCTGGCACTGCCCAGCATGTATGCCCTCGCCGTGCGCGATGCGGCGCCTGTTGAGGAGATCGCTCAATGAAGAAGCTCCAGCTCACCATCTACGTAAACGAGGCGGACCGCATCGGCGACATTCCGCTCCATGAAGACATCGTTCGCCGCCTGCTGCATTTCGACATCGCGGGAGCCACCGTAACGCCGGGCCTGATGGGCTATGGCAGACACGGCAAGGTCCATCGCAAGCGCCTGTTCGGTGTCTCCGACGACCGGCCCGTGGTCATCACGGCCATCGACTCCGAGGCGCGCATTCGCCCGATTCTGGTCGAACTCAAATCCGTGGTGCTCGAGGGACTCATCACGCTCCAGGAAGTGGAAGTGGTGTGAAAGGAGCGGGATGATGAAGCGGTCCTGGCAATTGGCTTTCGGACTGGCGCTGGGCCTTTGCTTGCGGCTGATCTTGCCCGGACATCATGCGCTCGGACTCGCGGCCACCGCGATCGCAAGTCTGGCCGGCGCGGCGATCGGAACGGGCCTTGCCGGGTTTCTGCTCCCGCGCGGCTTGGTCCGCCAGGGCGGGTTCCTCGTGTCGGGCATCGGAGCCATCGCGGCGATGCTCATTGCGGCCATCGTTGCTGAATAGGATTGCGGTGCGCGGCCCGCCGCCGCTCAGCGCACCCACAGCGTCACCCCCGCGCGCGAGCGGCTCTCGCCTACCCGTATCGCAATCGGAATCTCCCCCCGCGCCGCCAGTCCCCCCGGAACCTCGAACTCGACCAGCGTCACCGGCAGCTCCGGCGTCGCCCACACCGCGCGCGGCGCCACTTCGCGCTCCGCCACCAGCACGCGCATCGGCGCCGTCCCGTCTCCTGTCCCCGTGGCGAATAACGTGACGCGCGATCCGCCCGCCGCCGGCTCGGCCGCTGAGTTCAGTCGCCCGTCCGCGTTCAACGCCGCCGCCGGTCCCGTGCCCGCCGCCGAAAGCGTGAACAACCCTGGAGCCGCCCGCGTGACTCCCGCCAGCACCGTCCCCGACCACCGCCCGCGCCGTTCCGCCGTCAAGGCCACGCCGTTCTTCCCCGCCGCGTCCCCCGGCACGATGAAGTTCACCTGCCCCGCCGTCCGCGCCAGCACCACCGCCGGCGTCGCGTCAACCCAGATCGCGGCCTCCTCCAGATGCTCGCCGAACACCGTCGCCAGCATCCCGCCGCTCAGCGCCGTCCTCTCATACGAAGCCGCGTTCACCGGTTGTCCGATGCGCGGGATCGCCCCCTGATACGGCATCGCGCGGAACTGGTCGCCCTCCGGCCAGCGGCTCACCGCCAGCAGCGCCTGTCCGATGCCCATCAGGATCTCGCGCTCAAACGCTTCGTCTTCGTTGTCCGTGTTCGTCAGCAGCGCGAACGTGATCCCCAGCCCCGGTATGCTCGCGAACAACGAGTACGTGCCCTCAATCCCCCCGTTGTGCAGCAGATTGTACCGGTCGCCGGCCCGCTCCGCCATCATGCCCAGCGCGTAATAAACCCCGGTCGCCGCCACTCCCGCCGGCGGACGCACCAGCTCCGCGAACCACTCGTGCCCCAACAGGTTCGCACGGCTCCCGTCGATCGCCGTCATCAGCCGCACCAGGTCCGTGGGCGACCCGATCCACCCGCCCGCCGCATCCAACAGATCAAACGAATAGCGCCCATACGGCAGCGGCGCCATCCGCACCTCCCGCGAAAAAATCGACGCCGCCAACTCCGGATTCCGCGCCCGGTACCGCGCTTCGCCCGGCGCGGCTTGATCCTCCAGGCTCCGGCCGATCCGCATCCGCGTGATCCCCTGCGGCTCCAGCACCAGCCTCCTCACCGCCTCCTCGTAGGGCAAGCCGCTCACTTTCTCGATCAGCCGGCCCGCCAAAAAATACCCCGAGTTCGAATACCCCTGCTGCGCCCCCGGCGCGCGATCGAGCGGCTGCGATAACAGGTACGCCGCAATCTCCTGCTTCGCCGGCGGAAACGACGCCCCCGCCGCCGCAATCTCCGCGTGGCCCGCGAATAAGGGCGAAGGCGTCACCGCGTCGTCCCATCCCGCCGTGTGCTGCAACAACTGCCGCACCGTGATCGATAGCATCCGCGCGTCCTTCACCAGGGGGCGCAGCTCCGTCAGAATGTCGAACACCGGCGCATCCAGCCTCAGCCGCCCCTCCTCCGCCAGATGCAGCACCGTCACCGCCGTCAGCGGCTTGGCGATCGATCCGATGCGAAACAGCGTCTCCGGCGTCACCGGCCGGTTCGCGTTCGCGTCCGCCAGTCCCGCCCCGCGCGCATACACCAGCCGGCCGCCCTTAGTCAGCGCCAGCGATACCCCCGGAAGCTCCCACTTCGTTTGGAGCTGCACCAGGAACCGGTCGAGCGCCGCCAACTCCGGCACGGGCGTGCCCGTCTGCCCCGCCATCGTCGTCACCGCAACCATGCCCCACAACAACGAACTCTTGAGGTGCTTCATACCCCCATCCTGCGCCCGCTCGCGCCTGCCTCCCAGTGCGGAAAGTCTTCCCCCGAATCATGACTTTCGTCACTGGCGCCTACCCGATCCCATCGCCGAAAATGAGGAGATTGAAACGCACCGCGCAGGAATGGTTCCGCATCGGAGGCGTCGTCGCGATCGTCTTCATCTTCCTGCCGCACGCCGCCGACGGCCTTCCCAATCCCGGAGCCCTCCCGCTCACCGTCACCGTCTTTCTGTTGTTCGCCGGCGCCGCCGGGCTCTTCTGGCGCGCCACCGGCCCCGCGGCGCGTAACTGGACCCCCGCGCGCCACGACGCCTCCCTCGCCGTCGAAGCGCTCCTCGGCCTCCTCGTGGCCTCGAGTTTCGTCCACGTCCTCGCCGCCCAAATTGGGTTCGTCCACACCGGCCGGCGCGCCGCCCGCAGCCTCGCCCTCCTCAACCTCGTCTGCGCCGCGCAAGTGATCTACGTCTTTCGCTTCGGCGAATTCGACCCCGCCGAAGGCGCCCGCTCCCTTCCCCCGCTTCTCGCCCTCGCCTTGACCGTCCTCACCCTGCTCGGCTGGAACCTCTTCGCCTTCCTCGCCGGCCTCTTCGTCGCCGGTGAGCAGCGCGGCCACGAACGCCTCGCCCGCATCAACGCCGAGCTGATCGAAACCCGCGCCGTGCTCGCTCAGGCTTCGCGCGCCGGCGAACGCGTGCGCATCGCCCGCGATCTCCACGACACCCTGGGCCACCACCTCACCGCCCTAACCGTCACGCTCGACCTCGCCGCCCGCGTCCCGCCCGAGGCCTCCCGCCGCCACGTCGAACAAGCCCACCTGCTGGCCCGTCTCCTGTTGAGCGAAGTCCGCAACGTTGTCGGCGAAATGCGCGAGGGCCCCGCCACCGACCTCGTCGCCGCCCTGCGCGCCCTCTCCCCCGCCGAAGGCGGCCCCAGGGTCGATATCGCTCCCCCCAGCGGTTTCTCCGTCGCCGATCCCGAACTCCACACCGCGCTCTTCCGCTGCGCGCAGGAAGCCCTCACCAACGCCATCCGCCACGCCGGAGCCACGCAGGTCTGGATGCGCTTCTCCCGCGACAACGGGATCGTCCGCTTCGAAATCGAGGATGACGGCCGCGGCGCCGTCCTCCCTCCCGCCTCCACCGGCAACGGACTGCGCGGCATCCACGAACGCCTCGAAGCCCTCGGCGGCGCCCTTCGGGTCGATACCGGACCCGGCTTCCGCCTCACCATCACCGTCCCCGAACCGAAGGCCGCCCCATGACCATCCGCGTGCTGCTGGTTGAAGACGAAGCCATGATCCGCGCCGGCATCCGCGGCCTCCTCGACCTCACTCCCGATATCAAGGTAGTCGCCGAGTGCGCCGACGGCGAAGACGCCTGGGACCGCCTCGCTACCGCCGAATTCGATCTGCTCCTGCTCGACATCCGCCTGCCCCGGCTCTCCGGCATCGAATTGCTGGAGCGCATCCGCGCCCGCGGCGTCCCGGCTCCGCCCGCGCTCCTGCTCACCACCTTCGACGACGACGAAGCCCTCCTCCGAGGCGTTCGCGCCGGCGCACGCGGCTACCTCCTCAAGGCATCTTCGTTCGAGGACCTCACCGGCGCCATCCGCGCCGTCGCCTCCGGCCAAAGCTGCATCCGTCCCGCCGTCACCGATCGCGCCCACCGGCTGATCCAAAACGCTGAGCCCGCCTCCGGCTTCTTCACCCCCATCGAAAGCCTCACCCCGCGCGAAGCCGAAATCCTCCGCCTGATGGCCGGCGGCTTCTCCAACCGCGAAATCGCCGACGCCTTGCGCATGAGCGAAGGCACCGTGAAAAACCACTCAACCAACATCTTCCTCAAACTCGGCGTCCGCGACCGCGTCCGCGCCGTTCTCAAAGGCATCGAGGTGGGCCTAGTCTGACCGGCCGCCTGCCGCGCCTCCCTGCCCAACGCCCCCAACGTCGTCCCCGGCGAAGTTCGTTTGAGCGGGACAGTAGGACTAACGCAGTCTCACGTCCACTGTCTGCGACGTGCTGGCTTTCAAGTCGACCTCGAGCGGTTTCTGCCGGGATTCGGCCTCGGGCTTCACTCCAGTTTCGAACGCCCAGATCCGGTAGCGTGCCGGGGGCAGGTTCTTCAGGTCGAATGAACCGTTCTGATCGGTTACAATCGCCGTGCGCCGATCCCGCCCGTCCTCAATTAGTACGCTGGCGTGCGGGACCGGATCTCCAACCCTTGCTCTGACGACTCCGGCTATACGCCCGGCGCCCACCGTGAGTAGGATCTCGACCGACGTGTCTGCTTCCCAAACGGAAATACGCCCGTCCTCTACATCGGAGCCGCCTTGCTTTACCGAATCGACGTACGCGCCAGGTGGAAGTTTTGACGGATACAGCAAGTAATTTGCCGCCGGAACGGATCGAATGCGAAAGGCTCCCGTCCGGTCCAGGTTCGCGGTGAAGCTCCGGTTCAATGGCCAAACGCTGTCGTACCCAACGCAGCTAATTTGCACTTCCTGCCAGAACTCACTCGGTTCGGCATCCGTCCCCTTGAGAATGACTCTCCCAGCGATATCTCCAGCGGGAGCGAGCGTCAGAGTCAGGCCCTCAATACTGTCGTTCTTAACCAATACCTCAGCCGCTGCCGTAAGTAACGTACTTCCCGGTCGCTCGCTAATCGCCACTACCCGGTATCGTCCTGGGAACACGCCTTTGAAATGGAACGAACCGTTCTTGGCCGCCATGGTTGTTCCACGATAGGCCAACTCGCCGGGATTCCGATCCGTTCGGTACATGGTGACCGCGACTGGCTCCGCGTCCGTGAGGGCCTCTCCTTGAACAGCACCAGCAATCATTGCGCTCACCGCCGGAACAAGAACGAAGTCGGGGACGGCAAAGTCGCGGCCCGACTCTAAACTAACCGGCAGCGCTTGCCCCGCATCATCGACTCCAGGGTAATACGAGGGAAGATAACCGGCGCGCTTGCCGGAAACGGGAGGAGTAATCAGTATGTAGTAGTCATCCTCCGCCAGATTTACAAAACGGAACCGCCCTGCTGGATCTGTCTCCCCTGAAAAACCTGCTGCAATCAGCCGCTTCGCTCCTCGCCCCGGCAAACTCGTCAGTACCCTTACTCGCATACCCTCCACTGGACGCCGTTCCTCGTCAAGAACTCGCCCCGAGAGAGTTCCTCCTTTCGAAATCGGCACCGTAATTCCCTTGATGTCGCCTCCCTCCGGCACGCTGACCACCCTACGGCGTCGATGGGGTGCGGACGTCGATCCCGGAATCGGATACTCGCGATGCTCAACGGCAAGCTCGTATCGGCCCGGCTCGAGATTCTCGATCTTAAAGGTGCCCCCCTTCAGGCTCACTGCGGACCGCTGGATCAGCCTTCCCTCCGAGGCAGACCACGCCGTGACCTGCGCGCCATCAACCGGAGAGCCAGATTGAGAGTCGACCACCACGCCCGCGAGGCTGGCGCTGGGCCCCTGTCCCCGTGCTGCCTGCGAAGTCCCCAGCATCGCGCCGAATGCTGCCAGCGCCAGACCCAGCACATCAATGCCGTGAATCGAGTTCTTCCTCATGCGCTAACCACCTCGCGTTCAGCACGCTGTCACTGCCCGATGGCGGCGGCGCGTGCACATGCCCCACAATCCGCGGCGACTCCGCCATCAGCTCCAGCGCGCCGTCCCAAATCCGCCCCGCCCAACACCCGCTTACCGCCCCGACCGCTGCCTCCTTAGCGTCAGGTCCTGGTAATCGAAACTGAAGTCCGCCAGCGGCGACGTCGCCTCCATCCTGATCTCCGAAACCTCCGCCCTCCGGTCGATCGCGAACGTCACCCACGCATCCGGGATCGTCGTGTCCCGGAACACCGCCTTGAACGTATCGTGATGCCAGTGCGCCAGGTCCGCCACCATCCCCGGCGTCTGCTCGAAATCCAGCGTCAGCTTGCCCCCCGCCTCCTTCACCGAGACCTTCCCATACCAGCCGTCCTGATACGCGCCGGCATACTTCGCCCACTCGAGCGACGGCCGCGTGTCCTTCCGCCGCGCCTGTTCCTGCTTTTGCTCCGCCTCCCGCGCGCGCTTCATCCGCTCCTCGCGCTGCTGGGCGTACAGGCCGATCCAGTCGGCGGCGGGCAATTGCAGATAGTGATCCAGAATGTGGTACTCGATGGACGCCATCGCCGCGCTCTCCTCCTGGTTGGTCAGGATCACGATGCCCAGCCCCTCCTCCGGCACCAGCAGCGTCCGGGAGACCATACCCGTCAGCGCCCCTCCGTGGCTCACCAGCTTCCGGCCTTTGTAATCCCGCAACGACCACCCCAACCCGTACGCCGCGAAATTCGCCTTCGTCGCCGCCAGCGCCGCCGGCGGGTCGCTCACCGCGATGATCGTTTGCGGCGCCCACATCTCGCGCGAAGCCGCTTCCGAGAACAGCCGCTTGCCGCCCTCCATCTCGCCCCGCCCTAACTGCACCCCGACCCAGCGCGCCAGGTCCTCCACGTTCGATCGCACGCCCGCCGCCGCCGCCCACGTGTCGTCCTTGGTCATCGCGATCGGCTGCAACGGCGCACCCTCCAGCCGCCAGCCCCGCGAATGCGGCGCCGCGAAGTTCTCTCCTCCGCCCAACCCCACTGAGGTGATCCGCGAGGACTTCATGCCCGCCGGCGCGAAAATCCGCTGCTTCACAAACTCGTCGTAGGAGAGCCCCGAAGCGGCGCGCACCACTTCGCCCGCCACTACGAACATCAGGTTGTTGTACGCATACCGCGAGCGGAAGCTCGACGCCGGCGCAATGTGCCGCGCCGCCGCCAGCACCTGGTCCCGCGTAAACTTCGTGTCCGGCCAGTACAGGAGGTCGCCCGCCCCCAGGCCCAGCCCCGAGCGGTGGCACAGCAGATCCCGCACCGTCAGCTCCCGCGTCACCAAGGCGTCGGCCAGTTGAAAGGACGGCAGGTGCTTCTGCACCGGATCGTCCCAGCGCACCTTGCCCTCATCCACCAGAATCGCCAGCGCCGCCGCCGTGAATGCCTTCGTGTTTGAGGCGATGCCGAACAGCGTCTTCGCGTCCACCGCCGCCGCGTCTCCCAGCCGGCGCACTCCGTAGCCTTTGAGCACCACCGGCTTCCCGTCTTTCACGATCGCCACGGCGATGCCCGGCACGTCGAACGTGGCCCGGGCGCGCTCCACCCAGGCATCCAGGCCGGCGGGCTGCGCCCACACCGGCATCGCGGCCATCAGCACGGCAAACAAGAAACGCATGGCCGCATTCTCGCACGGCGCCGCCAAGCTGATACACTGCCCTGTTACCCGCCATGTCCGATTCCATTCGCTTCCTTCTCGACGAGAGCCGCATCCCGAAGTATTGGTACAACCTGGCCGCCGACCTGCCCGCGCCGCCTCCGCCCCCGCTTCATCCCGGGACGCTCCAGCCGCTCGGTCCGGACGACCTCGCGCCGCTCTTCCCCATGTCGCTCATCCAGCAGGAAGTGAGCCTGGAACGCGAAATCGAGATCCCCAAGCCGGTGCGCGACGTCTACCGCCAGTGGCGGCCCACGCCCCTCCACCGCGCCCGCCGCCTGGAGCGCGCGCTCGATACCCCCGCCCGGATCTATTACAAGTACGAAGGCGTCAGCCCCGCCGGCAGCCACAAGCCCAATACCGCCGTCGCCCAGGCCTTCTACAATCGCGAAGCCGGCGTGCGCCGCATCGTCACCGAGACCGGTGCCGGCCAGTGGGGCTCCTCCCTCGCCTTCGCCGGCGCCCTCTTCGGCATTGACGTTTCCATCTTCATGGTCCGCGTCTCTTACGACCAGAAGCCCTACCGCCGCGCCCTCATGGAAACCTACGGCGCCCGCTGCGTCGCCTCTCCCTCGAACGAAACACATTCCGGCCGCGCCATCCTCGCCGCCCGCCCCGATCATCCCGGAAGCCTCGGCATCGCCATCTCCGAGGCCGTCGAGGTGGCCGCCTCCTCCGGTGACGCAAAGTACGCCCTCGGTTCGGTCCTCAATCACGTGCTGCTTCATCAGACCGTGATCGGTCTCGAATCCATCGCCCAAATGGAAATGGCCAACGACGATCCCGACGTCGTGGTCGGCTGCACCGGCGGAGGCTCCAACTTCGCGGGCATCGTCTTCCCTTTCCTCGGCCGGCAATTGCGCGGCGGCAAGCAAACCCGCATCGTGGCCGTCGAACCCGCGGCCTGCCCCAGCCTCACCCGCGGCCGCTATGCCTACGATTTCGGCGACACCGCCCACCTCACGCCGCTCACCAAGATGCACACGCTCGGCTCCACTTTCACCCCTCCCGGATTCCACGCCGGCGGCCTTCGCTACCACGGGATGGCGCCCCTGGTCAGCCACGCCAAGGAACTCGGCTTGATCGAAGCACGCGCCTACCAGCAGTTGGCGTGCTTCGAGGCCGGCGTCCAGTTCGCCCGCGCCGAGGGCATCCTTCCCGCCCCGGAAGCCAACCACGCCGTGCGCGCGGCAATCGATGAGGCGCTCCGCTGCAAACAGGAGGGCCGCAGCGAAGCCATCCTCTTCAACCTCTGCGGCCACGGCCACTTCGATATGCAGGCCTACATCGACTACTTCGCCGGCAAGCTCGTCGACCAGAACTACGACGAGCAGGAACTCGCCATGGCGCTGGCCGGCCTCCCCGGCTCCGCCTGAGGCCCCCGACCGGGCCCCCAAGCTGGTCCATGGGTCGGGTGAGGTTTCGGAAATTCCGCGCTCCGCAGGTGCCCCGAAGGGTATTTGGCGCGAATGACTTCGGTGATTGCGACAAAGCTTCAATTCAGCTCAGCTCTTGACGTACCGCAGAATTTCATCGTAAACTCGCAATGGATGCGACATATCTTCCTCAGTCGCGGCCTCCTATCGTACCGGCTTAGAGTCGGACGCTCTTGGTGTTCCTCACCAAGTCTGTAATCTCCTTCAAAACCATTTTGTAAGTTGTGCCTGGAAGGCTCGGGTAATTGGTATCCCACTGGCCTGCTAAGCCGGGTCCCTCGGGACATAGGCGTTCGAGTCGCCTGCCTTCCGCCAGATCCTTGACAATTCGCGTTTGGGCAGTTGGCTGAGAGGCTGAAAGCGCCGGGCTGTAGACCCGGTATTCCTTTGGAATCTCCAAGGTTCGAATCCTTGACTGCCCACCAACGTTCGGGTGGCGCAACTGGCAGACGCGTGCGGTCGAGAACCGCATTGTTGCGAGTTCGAATCTCGCCCCGAACACCACAGGCTCGTAGCCCAACTCGGCAGAGGCAACACACTCAGACTGTGTCCAGTGTCGGTTCGAATCCGACCGAGCCTACCAATGCGCCCGTAGTCCAACCGGTAGAGGCAACCGCCTCAAGAGCGGTCGAGTGCTGGTTCGAATCCAGCCGGGCGCACCATACGCCCCGGTTGCCGATGGTGAGGCGAGCGGATTCCAAACCCGCCATTGGGTGTTCGAATCACCCCCGGGGTGCCAGGCGCCGCAACAGCAAGTGGCGAGCGGCCGAGCTGCAACCTCGGTGTGCGCGGTTCGATTCCGCGGCGGCGCTCCAAGCTCCCCGAGTGGAAAAGCGGACGCGCCAGTCGCCAACGCGGAGGCGCCCGCTCGCAAACACCCTCCGGACGCCACCGATCTCATGGCCGCGCTGGAGGCCGAAGCGGAAGGAGAAAACGAGGAGAAAGGACGCTATGATCGAATCGATGGCGACGCTGCGCATCACGGAAGCCGAACTCGCCCGCGACGTCCACGCCGTGCTGGCCAAGGTCCAGGAAGGCGTCGAGGTCATCGTGGAGCAGGACCACCGTCCCGTGGCGGCGATCAGACTGCCGTTTTCCAAGGGCCGCCTGCTGTCGGAGAGTATCGCGCTGGCCGAGGCGCGCGGTACCACCGCAATCCCCGATGAGGGCTTTATGAAGGACGTCGAAGAAGGGATCGCGGAGCGCAGCAAACCATGGATCCCGCCCACCTGGGAATAATCCTCGATTCCAGCATCATGGTCGAGGCCGAGCGGCAACGCCTCGATGTGACCCGGTGCCTCAAGCTGCCGAACGGCGCCCGCGCGTTGGAAGAGCCGCTACGCCATCGCCACCCGCAACCAGCGCCACTTCCAGAAGATCCCCGGACTGAAGCCCATTCCTTCTTAGCCGCCCGTTCCGTGCGCCGTTGACGCCCGCCGCTTCCACGCCGATCGCCGTTATCCGATAGGCCCGCGCCACGTCGTAAAATCAGGAAGATCGTGACAGCGGCCAGAACAGACAGCGCAGTACGTCCTGATCGACGGCCTGCTGGCATGGATCTCTACCTCAAATGCCCGCGTGCATCCGGGCCCCGCGCTCGCGAACTCCGACTGCCTTCGCGACAGGTTTACGACGAGGAGGACCCGTGCGCAACCTGGCGGAGGGAGTTCAGCCGGCGCTAAAGCGTCACGTCAAGTCGGGACAACAATGACAAACGTGAACATCACCGAGCTCGGCGACGGCCTCGTGGTTCGGACAGTAAGAACGCCGTCTTTGGCGGAAGGTGTTCTGTCTGCTGCGGCCTCAGCGGTTTTCGTCGGCATCGCAGGGTCCTTTGTCGTGGGAAGACCGCAGGCTATTGCGCTGGCGATTATGACCGCCGCCGTTGCTTACCACTATGCACGACGGTCGTGTAAGTTCGAACTCCGAATCGATGATTTCAGATTCGTAGCACGCGGCAAAGTCGGAGATAATCTCGGCAATGAACGGTCGGTTTCCGTTTCCGACATCCAATGGCTTGAGTATGGGGAAGATACAACTGGGCCTGAGACAGCTCATCATCCCGGCGGGTTGTACGCCGTCTTGAAGCATAGCAGTGTCTGTGTCTTGCCTGGCGTGGATGAACGACAAACCGCCTCGATCATCGAAAGAATCGAGACTAAGTACCCGGTTCTTCGAACACAGTGGAGCCGACAGGCCTCGTTTGAGAAGCATTTCACGTCCCTTGGCCTGAACGAGGAGTAGCGATAGCCGCATCACTGGGCGAACCTAGAGGGCCGTGCACCAGAGGTGCGGAAAATCGAGGGCAAGCGATCATCCTCACGAAGGGTCCTTGTAGTTGGTGACTTCCTCCATGGTGAAGCCGAGTTCGGTGACGACCTGCTCCAAAGGAGTGCCCTGGCTGTGCTCGAACCACTCGCGCGAGGCTTCGACGTCGCGGCGCTCTTCCTCGGTGACGGGCTCGTCGTCGATCTCGGCGGTGGCCAGGGCGCGGTCGAACGGATCGAGCATGACTTCCAGGAGCCCGACGACGGCGGAGGTGCAACTCGGGATTGTGAATTCGGGCATCGCCGCCGCTGGCATCCTGGCCGCGCCGCTCATTCCTTTTGAGCCGCCTGGTCCCGTGTCCTGCGAGACACGATGATCGCCGGCGGTCCGAGCGGCACCGGGACAGGGAGCGGCGGTTTTGTCGGACGGTGAACCAGGGAAGCCACGATGGAACCCGCGAGCAACGCGGCTACTACGATGAGGGAGGCTAGAATCGGGATCTTGTACAGGTCCGTGATCATCATCTTTGTGCCCACGAAGGCCAGCACGAGCGCCAAGCCCACCCTGAGGTAGTGAAACTTGCCCATCACCCCCGCAAGTACGAAGTAGAGGGCCCGCAAGCCGAGGATGGCAAAGATGTTCGACGTGTAGACGATGAAAGGATCGCGGGTGATGGCGAAGATGGCCGGGATGGAATCGACCGCGAAGACGATGTCGGTTGCCTCAATGGCCACCAGGACAAGGAGCAGCGGTGTTGCGTGTCGCTTTCCGTTCTCAACCACCGAGAAGTGCGAGCCTCGGTAGTCACTTACGGACGGGACAAGTCGCTGGAAGAGGCGGAACAGGGGATTCCGCTCAGGGTGCACCTCACTGCCCCTCTGGACGAGTAGCTTCACCGCGGTGACTACAAGGAACGCGCCGAAGATGTAGATGACCCAGTGGAACTTTTGCAGCAGTGCGGCGCCCAGTACGATAAAGATCACTCGCATGACTAGGGCGCCCAAGATCCCCCAGAACAACACGCGGTGCTGGAAAGCCGCTGGAACGGCAAAGTAGGAAAAAATCACAAGGAAGACGAAGATGTTGTCCACTGAGAGGGCCTTCTCGATGACGTAGCCCGTGAAGAACTCCAGGGCGCTCTCCCGCCCGAACCAGAAGTAGACTGCGACGTTGAAAAGCATGGCCAGGGCAATCCAGACCACCGTCCATAGAAAGGCCTCCCGCACACGCACTTCGTGTGCCTGGCGGTGGAACACGCCGAGGTCGAGGACCAGCATCGCGAGCACAAACAGTGTGAAACCGACCCACAACATCGGCGTGCCGATCGTTTCCAAGCCCATGTCAGCAGTCCCCTCTTTCCGTGGTCTGGCGTAGGTGGCGCTCACGGGTCAGATAGAGCGTCGGTATGGGAAGGCTGGCGCTGGGGGCGAGGGTTTGCACGTGGCCAGCTATGGAGTGCCCAACCCGGAACAGAAGCGCTGTCGGCGCGCCGAGCAGCGCCAAGGTTCCTAATCGGTCCATCACAGTACCTCCGGATCAGAGACCTTTTCTCACTCGCACAATCTCAAGGTCTTGATCCGAGGCCCGGTGAAGAACCTCGCTGGTGGGCCGGACCCGGCGACGGGCCGTCTTGACGACTCCACCAGACCAGGGGTGAGGCGATCTACTCCCCTTCGTCCTACGAACCGGGATGTTCGATCCCCTCAACCGGACTCTGCGCGGAAGGGGAACTACGAAACCGGCCGCCACAGAGTAGGCAATTTCGCTTCCAGTCGTTCTACGTGCCTCCCGAGCAAACGACGCCAACAGCGCGGACGTCAGCGAGTAAGTGCCGCACGTTTTGGGGCACATTACCCCATATGGGACAGCGATAGCTACAAAACGACTCGACCGTTGGGCGTCCCAGCGAGTTGAGAAACACGACGAACGAGCAGACGCTCTGAGGAGCGCCGCCCTGAACGTAGCTGCCCTTCTTGGACCTTCGTGTGCTTAGAACATGCGCTTAGAACATGGACCTGTTCGCCGGGGTATAGTCGCATGTGGAGGCCGCCTCGACATGGCTGATGCTCACCTTCAAGAGCCGGAGCCGGCAATCGCGGCTGTCGCGGAAGCTATCGGGGAAGAGCGAACGAAGGCCGGACCGGCAACCCAGGAAAGTGCCTGGCGCCGCGTAGCGCTGATCGGAGTAGGGATCGTTGGCATCAGTGGCTTGCGATTTCTTGTGGATGAGCGCCTCTTCGTGTGGCAGAACACTGTCCACCACCTTTATGTTTTGCCGATCATGTATGCCGCGCTGCGCTTCGGTTGGCGTGGGGGCCTGGTCACCACTGCCGCCGCCGCGGCTTCGTACCTTCCCCACGCCGTGACCATGCACGCTGCTCAGCCGTTCCCTGGTTATCTGCCCAGCAGAATCATGGCCCTGCTCGAGTTCTGTCTCGCGGCGGCGGTGATTGGGGTGTTATCGGAGAGAGACCGCCATCAGCGTCGGACCTTGGAGCAGACCACAAAGCGATTGAACCACGTCTACAACCAACTCCAAGGCAGCTACGAGCGGATGAAGCGATCCGAGCGCCTCTACGCAGCCGGAGAGCTGTCAGCCGGCCTGGCACATGAAATCAGGAATCCGATCGCGAGCATCGCCGGCGCGGCCGAACTCCTCCAGCGGAATGCTGATTCCGAACAGAGGCGTCGCGACTGCCTGGGGATCATTTCCAAGGAGTGCAACCGCCTGAACCACCTGCTGAAGAGCTTCATGGACTTTGCCAAGCCTCGGCTGCCCATGTTTCAGACGGTTGCGGTTGCACCGATCCTCGCGTCCGCGATGGAACTCGCCGCCCACGCGATCGGCCGCCAACCGGTCGCGTTGCGTCAGGATCTCGGATCGGACCTGCCCGCTCTCGAATGCGACGCCGAGCAGATCAAGCAGGTTCTCTTGAACCTGCTCCTCAACGCCATTCAGGCGATGCCCCATGGGGGAGAGATCGTGGTGTCGGCAAAGTCCCAGAAGGGTAATCTCGTGATTGCTGTGCGCGACCAAGGTTGCGGAATCAGCAGGGAGAATCTCGGGCGGCTCTTCGATCCGTTCTTCACGACAAAGGAGGCCGGCACCGGTCTCGGTCTATCGGTGGCGCATCAGATTGTGGCGCAGCACGGCGGCTCGCTGTGGGCGGATCCCAATCCCGGCGGAGGGACGACGTTCTCCATCCGGCTCCCGCTGCGGCGTCTGGAGGCTCGATGAGAACCAAATCGATCCTGGTTGTCGATGACGATGAGAGCCTGCGCACCATCATGCGGATGCAGCTCGAGGACCTCGGCTATGCGGTGACCGCAGTCTCCGGAGGCAACGAGGCTTTGGCTGTTCTGACGGCCGAATCGGTGGCTCTGGTGATCACCGATCTGAGAATGCCAGTGATGTCCGGGATGGATCTCCTGAAGCGGGTCCGGGCGGAGTTTTCAGAAACTCAGGTCATCATTATTACTGCCTACGGGACCATCGGAAACGCCGTGGAAGCAGTGAAGGCGGGAGCGTACGACTACGTCACGAAGCCGATCAACTTCAGTGATCTCGCTCTCGTCGTGGCCAGGGCTCTGGAGCGCCAATCGCTCCTTACGGAGGTGGGGACCCTCCGCGCCACTCTGGACCGCAAGTACGGCTTCGATGCGATCATTGGACGGTCGGAAGCTCTCTTGGCGGTCCTCGATCAGGCCGCCAGAGCCGCTCAGAGCAAGGCCACAGTGCTGATCCGTGGCGAGACCGGCACGGGAAAGGAACTGTTGGCCAAAGCCATTCATGCCAACAGCGATCGTAAGCATCTCCCGTTCGCAACCATCAACTGCGGCGCGATACCGAGGGAGTTGTTGGAGTCCGAGCTTTTCGGTCACGTCAAGGGTTCCTTCACCGGCGCCGTCGCCAACAAGAAAGGCCGCGTC
>DALYJJ010000084.1:24950-27536 GCA_031969915.1 Bryobacteraceae bacterium
TTTTCTCGATGAGATCGGCGAGATGCCGCTCGAACTCCAGGTGAAGCTCCTTCGGCTCATCCAGGAGGGGGAAATCGAAAAGGTCGGCGCAACCGGTCCTGCCAAAGTCGACGTACGGATCATCGCGGCTACGCATCGCAACCTCCCGGCCAGAGTCGAGGATGGCGCGTTTCGGGAGGATCTGTATTACAGGCTGGCGGTAATCCCGCTCGACCTGCCGCCGCTGAGGAACCGTGCCGAAGACATACCCGATCTTGTTCAACAGTTCTTCCTGAAGAGCCGGGAGAAACACGACCGTACGGATCTGGCTTTCCCGACATCCCTGCTGCCGTGCTTCACTGCGTACAGTTGGCCTGGCAACGTCCGCGAATTGGAGAACGTAATCGAACGGCTGGTTGTGCTGGCCGCGGGAAACGAAATCAGCCTGAGCGATTTGCCCGAGCCTTTGCGCCGCCAGCGGCCGGTCACCGAGGTGCTGCACCTCGAACTCCCCCCGCTGGGAATCAGCCTGGAAGCGGTAGAGCGAGATCTGATCGAGATGGCCCTGAAGAAGTTCAATTGGAACCAGACGCACGCCGCCAGGTACCTGGACATCAGCCGGAAGACGTTGATGTACCGAATGGAGAAGCACGGAATCCAGCGGGCGGTTCGGCAATGACCGCGAATTCCCTCGCCCTCTAGGCCACGGCGTCGTAGGGTTCGCGGCAGCGGCCGGACATGCCGACGGGAACGCCGATGGAGTCTAGGACTTGGCCTCGCGTCCCGTAAGCCGTGAGCACAGGCAATCGGCACGGAAAGGCCTGCGGATCAGCGACAGGCCTTTCGATCTGGGGGGGCGGCTATTGCTCCGGCGGCCTACTGCCGCAGCGCCATGGCGCTCTTCTGCAGCATCTCAGAACGCTTTGCGATTCCTTCCGCCTTCGCACGAAGGACCGAACGGCTTTTCTCCGGCTGGTCACCCAGCAGCATGCCCTGTTTGTTGGTGGCGAAGATGGTGAGCAGTTCCGCTTTGGTCTTGATGAGGTTGAATTTCGCCTGCTGCTGCCCGGTCATGGACTGCTCCATCGGCTGGAGTTCGGCAACCATCTTGTTGACGGCTTCGACATGAGCGGTCAGGCTAGTCATCATCTCCTTGACTTTGTTTAAGTCGAACTGCCTGACGCGGAGTTCCTTGCTGATGTCCTGTGCCTCGAGCTGCACCTTCTTTGCCTCGCTGATGAGCAGCTCTGCTTTTTGCGGCAGGTCCCCAGCCGTGCCGCCCGCGGGACCGAGTATCCCCAGCGACAGCGCAGCAGTTGCGACGATCATGTGACGAAACATGAGTGTTGCTCCTTCCTTTTCGTGAGCCTGGAATGCGTGGTTGTCCGGCTTCGTCTGAGGATTTGCAATTGCGGTGCCACGTAGCGAATCTCACGTTTTGCCCTCCCTTCGCAGCGCGCGCGGCTTGGTTGCCGCCTCGCCGCTGCCCCGGCACGACCGCCGCTGCCTCATTTCAGGACACCGCTCATAGTGGAACCGCCTGCCGTTGTAAGTCCTCCCGGACCGCCGATCAGTGACCGTAACGCCTGAAAAGCCAAGTGGATGGACTTCGTCGCTTGTCCCAAGCGATGCCAGTATCCGGAGCTTCCGCAACGAACGGCGATTCTGCGCTGCCTTAACAGGCACGGAAGGCGGCGTGAAGGCTCTCGTGCCGTCGGCTGATGGCGTCACGGCTCGTCGCGCGCCGGCAGCATATTGCGGCGGTGGGGGCCTCGGCTGGATCCTCTGGCACGGCAAATGCTCATGAAACATCTGGAATCCCGAGAAGGAGAAGGCTTATGGAATCGGCGGAGAGATTCACCTACCTGATTCAGGAACCCTTCGAGCGGGCATTAACATCGATTCGCGCGGCAATGATGAAGGAAGATCTGCTGGTGCCCATGGAGCTGGACGTCGCCGCCAGGATTAAGAGAGAACTGGGTATCGGTTTGGCCCCTTGCCGGCTGCTGTTTGTCGACTGCCCCGTCTTGCTGCTCGAGGCTGCGACCCTCGACTACGCGACCGTTGCCCGATTTCCTTTGCACGTCGCCGTCGTGGGCCTTGGCCAGCGGACCAGTATCCACGTGACAGGTCCGTCGGGTGTTTCGAACGCGGCAGCCTCCAGTCCTTTGGACAAACTCCAGGCCCGCGTACTACAAGCGATCGAGAAGATCGCAATACGGCAGCGGCCGTGGGCCCTGGTCGGATGATCGAACTGCGACGGCCTGGCCGTCGGAAGGAGTCGTGGGATGAAGAGGAGCGGCAACGACCGCAATAAGTGGCCTTCCAACGGTGGCGAAGAGCACCTGTCACTTCTGGTAGTCAGTTCCTTTCCGGCCGACGCCGCGCAAGTGGGCAGGATGCTCGGCGCGTCGCCCTGGAGTGTACTCTCCGCCCGGTCGCTGCAACAGGGACTGGCGTTATTGAATGATCATCCCGTCGCGGTTGTGATCTGCGAACGCGACCTGCCGGATGGGTGCTGGAGGGATCTGCTGCATGCGCCGTCGCGGGCGGACCAGGTTCCCCTGCTCATCGTGACGTCACGGCTCGCGGACGAACACCTATGGT
>DALYJJ010000085.1:0-7342 GCA_031969915.1 Bryobacteraceae bacterium
GCGCCACCGTGTCGGAAGGCCGCGCGCCGTTCTTCATCCAGTACTCGATCCGGCCATGCTCCAGCTTCACCTCCGCCGGTTTCGCAATCGGATTGTAATGGCCGACCACTTCTACCGAACGGCTGTCGCGGGCGCGATCCTTCTCGATCACTACCACACGGTAAGTCGGTCTCTTCTTGGCGCCGAACCGCGCCAGTCGAATCATCAGCATTCCTTAACTCCCAATTAGTAACTCTGTGTCGTAATTTCCATCAGCGCCCGCCCCCAAGCAATTGGCCTAGATCGGGCATCTTGAACTTGCCGAGCTTTTTACCCATGAAGCCTCCGGAGAAGGTCTTCATCATCTTCCGAGCCTGTGAATACTGCTTCAGCAGGTTGTTCACGTCCTGCACGCTCGTGCCGCTTCCTTTGGCGATCCGGCGGCGGCGGGCGCCGTTGATGATCATGTGGTTGGCCCGCTCCTTGAAGGTCATGGAGTCGATGATCGCCACCACACGGGTAATCTCTTTCTCGTCCACTTTCACGTTCTTGAGATCCTTGAGCATGCCCACCTGCGGCATCATCCCCAACAGGCTCTCAAGCGGACCCAACTTACGTAGTTGCCGTAGCTGATCGCGGAAATCCTCGAGCGTGAACTCGTTGTCGATCAGC
Source organism: Bryobacteraceae bacterium (assembly GCA_031969915.1). GTDB lineage: Bacteria > Acidobacteriota > Terriglobia > Bryobacterales > Bryobacteraceae > DALYJJ01. The sequence continues at coordinate 652 of DALYJJ010000085.1, forward strand.
TTCCGCTGCATCTCCTCGGCCTGCTTCTGGTCGATGGTCTCTTCCACCTTCTCGATGAAAGAGAGCACATCGCCCATGCCCAGGATCCGCGACGCGGCGCGCTCGGGATGGAATGGTTCCAGTGCGTCGAACTTCTCGCCCACGCCCACGAACTTCAGCGGCTGCCCGGTGACATGCCGGATCGACAACGCCGCGCCGCCGCGCGCGTCGCCGTCCAACTTGGTGAGGATCACGCCCGTGATGCCCAGCCGTTTGTGGAATTCATCGGCCGACTTCACGGCGTCCTGGCCGGTCATGGCGTCGGCGACGAACAGAATCTCCACCGGGTTCAGCGCTTCCTTGAGCTGCTGCAACTCGGTCATCAACTCGTCGTCGATGTGCAACCGGCCGGCCGTGTCCACCAGGACGACGTCGCGCCCGGTCTGCATCGCCTCGCGCCGCGCGCCTTTGGCCAAATCGAGCGGCTTCTCTTCGCCCTCAGCCCCGCCGTAAATCGGAACTTGAATGTCGCGCGCAATGATGGCCAACTGCTGGCGAGCGGCCGGCCGGTACACGTCCACCGACACCATGATCGGCCGGTTGCCGTTCTTGCCCAGCCAGCGGGAGAGCTTGCCCGTGGTCGTCGTCTTTCCGGAGCCCTGCAAGCCGACGATCATCACCACTGAAGGGGGGTCGCCCAACCGTAGCCGCGACTGGTGCCCGCCCAACACCTGCACCAGTTCATCCCGGACGATTTTGATGACCTGCTGCGTGGGCGACAGCGCGCTGAGCACTTCCTCGCCCATCGCCTTTTGCTTCACGCCCTCGATGAACTGCTTGACTACCTTGAAGTTGACATCCGCCTCGAGCAGCGCGACACGAATCTCCTTCAGCGCCACTTCCATGTTCTCGGGCGTCAGCTTGCCTTCCCCGCGCAGGTTCTTGAAGACGCGCTGCAGCTTGTCCGATAAGGTGTCAAACATAGTGATTCCGGGGAACCGGACTGCTCTCAGATGCCGCTAGGTGTGTTCAGACGGACTACTGCTGTGGGCAGTCCTACCATTATAGTCAGATGACGCCCGCGTTTGCAGCCGTCCGGCGCCGCGCGGACGCCGCCCTCATTTGTTTACTGCCTCATCAAGGTTGAGGATGCTGTTGGCGACCATGGTGAGGGCCGCCAGTTGGGCGGGATCGAGAGCCGGATCGGGGGTCGATTCGCCCGCGGCGATGGCTTGCTTTGCTTCCGCGGGGTGAGCCTTGTAGTGAGCAAGGAAGCCGGCGTGGGCGTCCTTGAGCACGCCGCGCTCTCTCAGGTCCAAGGGACGGGAGAGGACGCGCAGGGTCATCGCATCCAGTTGTTTGTCGAACGTCGAGGCTTCCCGCTGGGCGGACTCCGCCAGCGCGCGCGCCGCTTCGAAAAACTGGACATCGTTCAGGGTCACCAGGGCCTGCAGCGGCGTATTGGTGCGCTCGCGGCGCACAGTGCAGTTCTCACGCGAAGGGGCGTTGAAGATGTCCATGGAGGCCGGCGGAGCGCTGCGTTTCCAAAACGTGTACATGCTGCGGCGGTAGAGTCTGTCGCCCGCATCGCGGACATAGAAGCGGGTGTCGGAAACGGGCATGGCGACGGTCTCCCAAACGCCGTCCGGCTGATAGGGCTTCACGCTCGGGCCGCCGATTCGCGGGTTCAGAAGACCGCTCGCGGCGAGGGCCGCATCGCGGACCACTTCGGCGTCCATGCGAAAACGCGGGCCGCGGGAGAGCAGGCGGTTCTCGGGGTCTTTTTCGAGCTTCAGCGGACTCGAGGCCGCGGACTGGCGGTAGGTAGCGGAGAGGAAGATCTGTTTGAAAAAGCGCTTCACGTCCCACCCGTTCTCACGGAAGTCGACGGCCAGCCAATCCAGCAATTCGGGGTGGGTGGGGAGTTGCCCCTGGCTGCCGAAGTCCTCGCTCGTGCGGACCAGGCCGGTGCCGAAGACTTCTTGCCAGAAGCGGTTCACGGTGACACGGGCGGTGAGGGGATGGGTATCGCTCACCAGCCATTGGGCCAGGCCGAGCCGGTTGCGCGGGAGTCCTTCGGGCATCGTGGGGAGCGCGGAAGGCGCGGCGGGCTCCACTTTGTCGCGGAGCTGATCGTAGGCGCCGCGGTAGAGGACGTGGGCAAAGGGCTTCTGGTCTGCGCGCTCCTGCTGGACGTGGGTGACGGCGCCCCGGAAGGCGATGTCCCGGCGTTCCTCGCGCACGGCGCGGATCTCGTCGGAGACATTCATGTAGTTGCCGTACTCGCGGTGCAGGTACCAGGCGTGGAAGGCGTCGCGCTCGGCTTCGGAGAGGGCCTTCGTGTCTTTGGCGCGGGCGGCCTCGATCACCGGCCAGGCCCGGAGGAGCATGACCTCTTCCGCGGTGACGGAGCGCGTGAAGATGCGCAGGTCGGCAACGGCGCCGCCGTTGAAGAAGCGGCCGCGGCCGTCGGAGGCGATGCGCAGGGGCGTGTAGGTCTTGAAGTCGCCGGCGATCGGCGTGCGGTCGTTGCGGCCCTCGGCCGCGATGAGTTTGCCATCGATATAGAAGTCGATGCCGGGCAGGCGGCGGGTCCCGTCGTAGGAAGCGGCGAGGTGATACCAGCGCTCGGGCTGCAGCCGGTCGAGGGGCCCGGCGCGGACGGTGTAGGTTTTGTTGGGCTGCGTGGTGAGGCGGAAGGCGGGGGTGCGCCCGTTCAGTTCGAGTGCCCAGCCGCGCCCGCGGGATTGCGGGTCAAGCTGGCTGACGATCGTGTAGCTGTCGGACTTCTTGGGAACGTAGATCCACACCGAGACGCTGAAGGGTCGAGTGGCTTCGAAAGCCGCGAAGTTCTCGAGTTCGAACTGGGACTTGTCGCCGAAGTGGAGGGCCTTTGCCTCGGCCAGATAGCCTTCGCCGACCTTCAGGCCGTCGATCTCGGGGATGGCTTTGGCCTGGTTGCGAACGGTGAGCGCGGCGGCGGTGAGACTGAGAAGTTCGTCGGCGGGTTCGAGAGGGGAAGCGAGCTTCTTGCGCGCGTCGCCGTCGAGCCAGCGGCCGAAATCGGGGAGAGAGGCTTTGCGGACGGTTTCACGGCGCGCCAGGAGGCGGGTTTCGTGTTCGGAGAGCTGCTGCCAGCGGGGGCGGTCCTCATCGCGGGGCACCACGATGATGGGCGGCGTGTCGGAGATGTTGCCGTCGAGCGGGTCCTGGACGGTGTTCCGGTAGAAGGCGGTGAGGGAGTAGAAGTCCTTCTGCGTGATGGGGTCGAACTTGTGGTCGTGACAGGTGGCGCAGCCGACGGTGAGGCCGAGGAAGACGGCGCCGGTGGTGTCGGCGCGGTCCTTGGCGTACATGGCGGCGACCTCTTCGGGGATCACGCCGCCTTCGTTGGTGGTGACGTTACACCGCTGGAAGCCGGTGGCGATCAGTTGGTCCATGGTGGGGCTGGGGAGCAGATCGCCCGCGAGTTGTTCGATGGTGAACTGGTTGAACGGCTGGTTACGGTTGAAGGCGCCGATCACCCAATCGCGGTAGGGCCACATCTCACGGAAGTTGTCGATGTGGAGACCGTGGGTGTCGCCGTAGCGCGCCGCATCCAGCCAATAGCGGGCCCGGTGTTCGCCCCACTGGGGTGAGGCCATGAACTTTTCGATGAGTGCTTCGTAAGCGCCGGGGGAGAGGTCCTTGACGAACGCTTCGACATCCTGCGGAGCCGGCGGGAGGCCGGTGATATCGAACGAGAGGCGGCGGGCGAGGGTGCGGCGGTCGGCGGGTGGCGCGGGCGTGAGGCCCTGCTTCGCCAGGGCGGAGAGGATGAAGCGATCGATCGCGTTCCTGGGCCAGGTGACGTTGGCGGTTGCCGGGGGCTTGGGCTTCGCAGGCGCGACAAAGGCCCAGTGTTCCTTCCAGGGCGCGCCGGCGTCGATCCAGGCTTTGATGGTGGCGATTTGTTTGACCGTGAGAGTCTTGTGAGACGACGCCGGAGGCATGCGGCGGGCAGGGTTTTCGTGGGCGATGCGCTGGTAGACGAGGCTGTCCTTGGCGTTGCCGGCCACGATCGGGGCGCCGGTCTTGCGCGGGGTGAAGGCGGCCTCTCTCAGGTCCAGGCGCAGGCCCATCATGCGCGTGGAGGGGTCCGGGCCGTGGCAGTGGAAGCAGGCGTCGGAGAGGATGGGGCGCACTTCGCGGGCAAAGTCAGGCGCGGCGGCGGAGAGAGTGGCGGCGAAGACCAACGCCGCGAGGGAAAGCGTGTTGAGTGGTTTCATCATCCCAGCGCTCTTGCAGAACAGCATAGCAATGCGGGTCACCCGGCCTTTACCGAGCTTCGCCGGGAACCATCGGCACGAACCGCACGGGGATCACCGTTTCCCGGCGCACCTGGCCGTCCTTCGCCTTCGTGACCAGAATCAGCAACTGGCCGGCGCCGCGGCCCACGGGCGCTACCAGGCGGCCGCCTGGTTTCAATTGCGAAACCAGCGCCTCGGGTAGCTCGGGCGGCGCGGCGGTAAGGATGACTCGATCGAACGGTGCCTCCGCCGGCCAGCCGAGATAGCCGTCGCCCGTCCGCACCTCGACGTTCCGGAGACCGGCAATGCGCAGCGTGGCGGTGGCGCGCGCGGCGAGTTCCGGAATCAGCTCGATCGAATACACGCGGCCCGCCAGACGGGCCAGAACGGCCGCCTGATAGCCGGACCCGGTCCCGATTTCGAGCACCTTGTGCCCCGGCTCGAGTTGCAGAAGCTCGGTCATCAGGCCCACGATGTAGGGCTGCGATATGGTCTGGCCGTGGCCGATGGGCAGCGGCGTGTCGTCATAGGCCTGCTCGCGCAGGTTCTCCGGAACGTAAAGGTGGCGGGGAGTGCGCCGAAGCGCATCCAGCACGCGGGCGTCCCGGATACCGCGTTGCGCGATCTGCTCTTCCACCATGCGCGTGCGCCTGACTCCCCACCGATCATCGCTCGCGCACGCGGCGAGGGGAAGGGCCGCCAGCAGGATGGCACGGGCCAGCATCACCTGTAGCGTACAATGGCGGGGGTGGAAAGCACACAGGATAAGCCGGCCAGGCTGCTCCGGCAATTGGGGCTGGTCAGCGCCACCGCCCTCGTGGTTTCGAATATGGTCGGAAGCGGGATCTTCACGGCCACCGGATTTCTCGCCGGAGACCTCGCGCAGGTTCCCGTGGTGCTCGCCATCTGGGTCGTCGGCGCCCTCTGCGCGCTGGCCGGGGCGCTCGCCTATTCCGAACTCGGCATCAACTTCCCGGCCTCCGGCGGCGAATACGTGTACCTGACGCAGGCCTATGGGCCCACCTGGGGATTCATGACCGGCTGGGTGTCGCTCCTGGCCGGCTTCTCCGCGCCCATCGCGCTCTCCGCTCTCGGCTTCGCCAACTATCTCGGGTACTTCTGGCCCGGCTTGAAACAGGAGAACGTTGCCGTCTCCTTCGACGCCGCGTTCTTCCAGGTGCGGCTGGGTGGCGCGCAGGCTGCGGCGGCGGGACTGATCGCCGTATTCACCGTCCTCAACTTCTTCGGCGTGCATCGCATCGCGCGCATTCAGAACGTGCTCACGTCGATCAAAATCGTGGTGCTCCTCGCGTTCATCGTGCTTGGACTCGCGGTCGGCACCGGCAGTTGGGGCCACTTCAGCCTGGACGCCGCGCGCACCAGTTCCATTCCCCTGCCTGCGCAGTTCGCGATGAGCCTGTTTTTCATCTACGTCTCCTACAGCGGCTGGAACGCCGCCGCGTATGTCGCGGAGGAAGTGAAGCAGCCGGAGCGCACTCTCCCCCGCGCCCTGTTCCTGGGGACGCTGCTCGTCGCCGTGCTCTACGTCGGCTTGAACATCGTGTTCATCTACGGGGTGCCGCTCGAGAAAATGAAAGGCGTGGTGGCGGTGGGCTCGCTCGCCGCCTCGCACTTGTTCGGCCCCGAGATCGCCGGCATCTTCAGCGCGCTGATGGCGGTCTCACTGGTTTCGACGGTAAACGCCATGGTGGTGATCGGACCCCGCGTCTACTACGCGATGGCGAAGAACCGGGCGTTCTTCTCCTCCGCGGCGCACGTCAACCGGCGCTGGCACACGCCGACCAACGCGATCCTGATCCAAGGCGTGTGCGCGATCCTGCTGACCCTCACCTCGCTGCCCGATCTCTTCTTCTACATCGGCATCACGCTGAACTTCTTCGCCGTGATGTCGGTGGCCTCGCTGTTCAAGTTCCGCCGGCGTCCGGGCTGGCAGAAGCTGCCCGCGGTCAGCTTCGGGTGGCCGCTGATCCCGGCGTTCTTCATCCTGGTGGGCCTGTGGATCACCGCGTTCGGCCTCTGGTTCGGCATGCAGACCAGCCCCAAGGTAACGCTCGGCTCGATTCTGACCGTGGCCGCGGGCGCGCTGATCTTCCATTTCCGCATCCGCAAGAACGCCGCGCCCGCTCCCGATTTCTCCTGAACCATTCCTGAACCATGGCTCGTTTGCTCGAAGGAAAACCCGTTCGCGACGCGATCCTGACGGAGTTGCGCCCGCGCGTGGAGCGACTGACGGCGGAGCGCCGCCGCCCGGGCCTCTGTGTCGTGCTGGTGGGCGACAACCCGGCCTCGGAGATCTACGTTCGTAACAAGGTGAAGGCCTGCGAGGAACTCGGCATCTATTCGGAGAAGCTCTCGCCGCCCGCCTCCATCACCACCGGGGAACTGCTCGCGATCATCGATTC
>DALYJJ010000085.1:7357-27379 GCA_031969915.1 Bryobacteraceae bacterium
GAACCGCCGCCCGGACATCGACGGCATCCTGGTGCAGATGCCGCTGCCGCCGCAGGTGGACTCGCGTCGCATCCTGCTGGCCATCGCTCCGGAAAAGGACGTCGACGGCTTTCATCCCTTCAACGTCGGCCAGCTCGTCGCCAACGCGCCCGGGCCGCGCGCCTGCACGCCGGCCGGCGTAATGGAATTGCTGCGCCGCGCCGAAATCCCCATTGCCGGCCGCAACGCGGTGATCGTCGGCCGTAGCGACATCGTCGGCAAACCGATGGCGCTGCTGCTGCTGCATCAGCACGCCACGGTGACCATCTGCCATTCGAAGACCGCCGATCTGCCGGGCGTCTGCCGGCGCGCCGACATCCTGGTGGCCGCGATGGGCCGCGCCGGTTACGTCACCGGCGATTTCATCCGCGAGGGCGCCACCGTGATCGACGTGGGCATCAATCGCGTCACGGACCGCAGCGAGGCCGCGCGCCTCTTTCGCGGCGACCTGTCGGCTTTCGACAGGAAGGGCAGCGTGATCGCCGGCGACGTGCACCCCTTGGACGTGGCCGAACGCGCCGGCGCCTACACGCCCGTGCCCGGCGGCGTCGGCCCGCTGACCATCGCGATGCTCATGGCCAACACCGTGGCCGCCGCCGAGCGGGCTTCGGGCTAGCGTTTCACGGCCAACAGGTCAACCATCTCGATCCCGCCAACGCCGGACGAAGTCCTGCCACTCGACCAACCCGGAGGACGTCCGCGGCGGTAACTCGCGCAACGCAGAGCGGAACGCTTGATCGAACATTCGAATCGAAGCCGCGGTGTCCGCCTCGCGGATCTCCCGGTCCCGGATCGCTTCGAGCCAGGGCGCGTTGGACGCCCATTGTTGCGCGTAGCGCCTCAGCTCTTCTTTGCGCGAGTCCATCGGTTTATCCCCAATGATAGCGCCCGGCCGCGGCCGCCCGTCCATAATGGAAGCGATGCCCGACGTTCGCACCAGGTTCGCTCCCAGTCCCACCGGCCTGCTTCACATCGGCGGTGTCCGCACCGCGCTCTTTGAGGTTCTCTTCGCCCACCGCCACGGCGGCCAGGCGCTGCTGCGCATCGACGACACGGACCGCGAGCGCCTGGTCCCCGGCGCCATTCAGTCCTTGATCGAGGATCTGAACTGGGTGGGCCTGCACTTCGACGAAGGCCCCTCGGACGAAGAGATCGCGCTCGCCGACAGCGCCTACCAGGGCGGCTTCGGCATCGGCGGACCGGCGAAACCGTATGTGCAGAGCCAGCGCGTCGCGCGCTATCGCGAGATCTCCGAGGAACTGATCCGCCGCGGTCACGCCTACCGCTGCGATTGCACCCCCGAGCGCCTCGAAAAGGAACGCCAGGAGCAAACCGAACGCAAAGAAGCCCTCGGGTACTCCGGCTATTGCCGGCGCCGGGACGTCCCCGGCGAGGTCCCTCACGTCGTGCGCTTCCTCATTCCCGAAGGGCGTTCCATCACCTTGCCGGACGCCGTGAAGGGCGAGGTCCGCTGGGAACAGATCATCCTCCGCGACCCGGTGCTCCTCAAGAGCGACGGCTTTCCCACTTACCATCTGGCCACCGTCGTGGACGACCACGACATGCGCATCTCGCACGTGCTCCGCGCCGACGAATGGCTCTCCACCGCGCCCCTCCACCTGCTCCTCTTCGAAGCGCTCGGGTGGGCGCCGCCGGTGTTCGCACACCTGCCGCCGGTCCTCGGAACGGACGGCAAGAAACTCTCCAAGCGCCACGGCGCGACGTTCCTGGGCGCCTTCCGCGAAGCAGGCTATCTCCCGGAAGCGATCCTCAACTTCATGGCCCTCATCGGCTGGTCGCCGGGCGAAGGCGAGCAGGAGGAGATCTTCACGCTCGACGAGCTGACGCGGCGTTTCTCGCTCGATCGCGTGAACAACGCGGGCGGCGTGTTCTCCTACGAGAAGCTGAAGTGGATGAACGGCGTCTACATCCGCCAGCTCGCGCCCGAGGATCTGGAGGCGCGGCTGAAGCCGTTCCTCTCGGCCGCGGGACTCGCCGTGGACGGCGAGAAACTGCGGCGAATCGTGCCCCACATCCAACAACGGCTGGAGCTGCTGCCCGACGCGATTCCGCTCGTGCAGTTCCTCTTCAAGGAGTCGATCGACCGCGACCTCGACGCGATGCTCAAGAAGGGTATGGATGAGACCACCGCGCGCGAGATCTGCCGGAAGGGCGCGGACGCGTTGGCCGCCCTGCCGGAGTTCGACGCCGCGTCCGCCGAAGCCGCCCTGCGCAAGCTGGCCGATGAGCTCGGCCGCCCCAGCGGACCCGTCTTCACCGTGGTCCGCATCGCCGTGACCGGACAGAAGGTCACGCCCCCCTTGTTCGAATCCATCTACGCGTTGGGGCAACACGACGCGGCATCGCGGTTGCGGGAGACTGCGGCGCTCCTGGGGGCCCGAGAGCCGGCCTAGCGGGGGAGGTCCGCCTACTTCCCCGCCTTCTCGATCTTCGCCCAGGTGTCGCGCAACGTCACCGTGCGGTTGAATACCAGCTTCTCCGCCGTCGAGTCCCGGTCCACGCAGAAATAGCCCAGGCGCTCGAACTGATAGCGCGTTCCCGGCGCGGCGCCCTTCACGCTCGGCTCGAGCTTCGCCGCCGGGCGCACTTCGAGCGAATTCGGATTCAACGTCGACGCGAAATCGTCGCTGTCGCCCCCGCCGTCGCGGAACAGGTTGTCGTACAGGCGCACTTCGGCGTCAATGGCATGCGCCGCCGAAACCCAGTGGATGGTCGACTTCACCTTGCGCCCGTCGGGCGCGTTGCCGCCCCGCGTCGCCGGATCGTAGGTGCAGCGGATCTCCACGATCTCGCCCGTGGCCGGGTCCTTCACAACGCCCGTGCACTTGATGAAATAGGCGTAGCGCAACCGCACTTCTTTGCCCGGAGACAGCCGGTAATACTGTTTCGGCGGATCCTCGCGGAAGTCGTCGCGCTCGATGTAGAGGACCTTCGAGAACGGCGTCTGGCGCGTGCCCGCCGACGCGTCCTCGGGGTTGTTCACCGCCTCCATCTCTTCCACCAGGTCTTCCGGGTAGTTCTCGATCACCACCCGCACCGGATCGATCACGCCCATCACGCGCAGAGAGCGGAGGTTCAGATCCTCCCGGACACAATGCTCCAGAAGTGAGAGCCCGATCACGCCGTTGGTCTTTGAGACCCCGATGCGGCTGCAGAAAAGCCGGATCGCCTCCGGGCTGTACCCGCGGCGCCGCAGCCCGGACAGCGTGGGCATGCGCGGGTCGTCCCAACCCGACACGTAGCCCTTTTCCACCAGCATCAACAGCTTTCGCTTGCTGAGCACGGTGCTGGTCAGGTTCAGCCGGTCAAACTCGATCTGCTGCGGGTGATGGATGCCCAACTGCTCCACGTACCAGTCGTAGAGCGGCCGGTGATCTTCAAACTCCAGCGTGCAGATGGAGTGCGTGATGCCTTCGATCGAATCGCTCTCGCCGTGCGTGTAGTCGTACATCGGATAGATGCACCACTTGTTGCCCGTCCGATGGTGCTCGGCGTGCAAAATGCGGTACATCACCGGGTCGCGCAGGTTGAAGTTCGGCGACGCCATGTCGATCTTCGATCGCAGCGTGCGCGACCCGTCCGGGAACTCGCCGGCGCGCATGCGCTCGAACAGGTCCAGGTTCTCCTCCACGGACCGGTTGCGGTACGGGCTCTCCCGGCCCGGCTCGGTGGGCGTGCCCCGGTACTCCCGCACTTCCTCCCCCGTCAGGTCGCACACATACGCCTTACCGGCCTTGATCAACTGAATCGCCCATTCGTACAACTGGTCGAAGTAGTCGGAGGCGTAGAAGAGACGGTCTTCCCAATCGAAGCCCAGCCAGCGAACGTCCTCAATGATCGACTCGACGTATTCGGTCTCTTCCTTGCAGGGATTCGTGTCGTCGAACCGGAGGTTGCACTTCCCGCCGAATTCGATCGCCAGGCCGAAGTTCAGGCAGATCGACTTGGCGTGACCGATATGCAGGTAGCCGTTCGGCTCCGGGGGGAAACGGGTGTGAACCCGGCCGCCGTATTTCCCGGTCTCAAGATCCTGAAGGATGATGTCGCGGATGAAATTGGATGGCTTCGCTGCCTCAGTCTTGACAAGAGCGGCCTTGTCATTGGATTCGCTGGACATGGCTCTTAGTATAACGGCGGTACGGAAGCCTTCGGAGCGCAACGGGGTACCGGTGAATTATAGATTACAGGTTGTCTTGACAGCGGCACTCGGCGGGTGATATTCCTTTAACCACTGGGTTGGCAATTCCGTGTGAACGTAAGCGCTTCCACGGAGACCGTTTCAGGACCGATAAACCGCACGAAAAAGAGGGGTTAATGCGAAACATCTGGGTAGCCTCCGTGGCCTGCCTTCTTCTGGCGAGCCTGGGCATCGCGCAGTACAGCAGCAGCATTCAGGGCGTCGTCCAGGACCCGTCCGGCGCCGTCATTCCGAACGTCGTTGTGAAGGCGAAGAATGTCGCGACGAACATCGTCCTGGAGACGAGTTCCAACGATGCGGGCTATTTCCGTTTCACCTCCATGGCGCCCGGCGACTACGAAGTCACGGCGGAAGCGAAAGGCTTCCGGACCTCGCTGGTGAAACTGCTCCTGACGACCGGCCAGTCGCGCGACCTCAACTTCAACCTGGAAGTGCAGACGGCGGGCGAGTCGGTGCAGGTCACCGCCGAAGCACCGCCGCTCGACACTGCGGAAACCCGGCTGCAGCTCACCATGCAGAGCAGCAAGGTCCGCGACCTGCCGCTGCTCAACAACAGCATTTACTCGCTGATGGCGCTGGCGCCCGGCGTGGTCGGCACCAACGGCACCCCGGACAACTTCAACCCCGAGTACTTCACCGGCATGAGCGCCAACGGCCGCAGCGCCTACGGCAACACGTTCAACGTGGACGGCATGAACGTGAACAGCAACATCATGAACGGCACGGCGAACCTCGCGCTGAGCCCGGAAGCCGTCGGTGAGATGACCATCGAGACGAACAACTTCCGCGCCGAGCAGGGCACCGGCAGTTCCATCGTCGTCAACATCACCACCAAGAGCGGCACCAACCAGTTCCACGGCGCGGCCAACTACTGGTTCACGAACAACGATATGCGCGCGCGCACCAGCCTGCCGTTCGTGGCCAGCTACCTGCCTTTCCGCCGCCACAACCTGAATGGCGCCTTCGGCGGCCCGATCCGGAAGAACAAGACGTTCTTCTTCGCGAACGTAGAAACGCTGCGTTCGTCGAACGGCGTGGTGGGCATCGAGACCTACGAGAGCCCGGAATTTGTTGCCTGGGCGCGGCAGGCAGCGCCGAACTCCCTGGGCACGCGCCTGCTGACAACCTACCCGGTGGACGGCCCGGTGCAGACCAACGTACTGCGCAACGTTCGCCAGATCATCGGCAACGATTGCGGCACCCCGGCCACGCTGAACATCCCCTGCGACATGCCCTTGCTGGTGCAGGGCACCTGGAACCGTTCGCCGTTCCGCAACGGACTGCAGTACCTGCTCCGCGGCGACCATTATCTGACTGACAAGGACCGCATCTACGGCAGCTTCGTGCGCACGGAGTCCGACAACGCGAACCTGGTGAACCGCTCCGCCTTCAATAACTCCAGCACCCGCTACGTCAACGCCTACCAGGCCAATTGGACCCGCACCGTCCGGCCCAACTTGGTGAACGAATTCAGCTTCTCCGGCAACGAAGTGCTGGGCACGGACGTCGAGCGCGCGCCCTTCCGCATCCCCTCCATCAACATCGTCAACTCCACCGGCCTGGGCATCGGCTTCGCGGGCACGTTCATCCAGAACAACTACAACTGGAAGAACGCTACGACGTGGATCAAGGGCCGGCACACGGTGAAGTTCGGCGGCCAGTATTTCTGGGGCGACGGCGTGGCGGACTTCCCGAACGCCAACGGCATCGGCAGCCGCCCGAGCTACAACTTCAACAGCCTCCTGGACCTCGTGCGCGATCAGCCCTTCACCGGCAACGCCAGCGCGCATGACCCGCTCACCGGCCAGACCAAGCCGTACATCTTCGGCGCCAAGATGGGTACGTTCGGCTTCTTCGTGCAGGACGAGTGGCGCGTCCGGCCGAATGTCACTCTCACCATGAGCTTGCGTTGGGACGACTTCGGCAACCCGACCTCCACCGTGGACACCTGGGTCATCACGAATATCATTCGCAGCCCCGGCTCGACCGTCGACGAGCAGTTCCGCAACGCCTCCGTACGCGTCACCGGCAAGCAGTATGAGCGCCGCATCACCAACAACTGGAGCCCGCGCTTCGGTGTGGCCTGGTCCCCCGGCAGCAGCCGGAAGTGGTCCGTCCGCGGCGGCGCCGGCCTCTACTACGACTGGGTCACGATCGGCGAGTCCAGCGACCGCGTCAACGTGAATGCGCCCAACTTCGTGTTCCCGAACATGGGCCAGTTGCTGCCCATCCGCCCAGTGTTCTCACTCGGCACTTCCGACACCTTCCCCTTCGGCTTCACGCTGCCCACCATTCCCGCCGGCCGGTTGGACGAGCGCGGCGGCATCGCCGGCCTGCAGACCAACGTCGGCGGTCTGGACCCGCGTTTGAAAGCCCCGCGAGTGATCAACTACATCGCCGCCGTGGAGCGCGAACTCCCCGGCCGGACCGTGGTGGGATTGAACTACAGCGGCTCACGCACCACGCGCGGTCTGGTCGGTACGGACTACAATCGCTTCCCCGGCGATCTGGCCGACGGCCGCTTCGACCGCCTGAATCCCAGCTTCGGCACCATGTTCTGGGTGAGCAACTTTAACGAAATCACCTACAACGCGCTCATCGCCACGGTGCGCAAAGATCTGCGCACGAACGGCGTGATCCAGGCCTCCTACACCTATGGCCGCGCGACGGACTTCTTCCAGGGCGGCGCGCGCTCGGTGAGCCTGGAGAGCGTCGTCGACCCGCGGCAGCTCGGCGACCGCCGCGCGCCCACCGCCTTCGACGTCACCCACCGCCTTTCGGCTTCGGGCGTCTATCGCCTGCCCACGCCCTTCAAGAGCAACGTCCTCGCGAAGACCGTGCTTGGCGGCTGGGAGGTCGGCACGACGGTGATCGCCCAGACCGGCACGCCGTTCACCATCTTCAACGGCAACCCGCTCAACGCCATCTTCGAAGGCGGGCGCGTGGTCGGTTTCCGTCCCGGCTCCGGCGACTACAATCTGGACGGCTTTAACTTCGACTTCCCGAACGTGCCGAACAACCTGCCCCAGAAGGTCGACCGGAACCAGTTCCTGGGCGACAACTCGAATCGCCCGCGGATCAACGCCGCGGACTTCACCGCGCCCGCGGTCGGAGTGCAGGGCAACAGCCCCCGCAACGCCTTCCGCCAGCAGGGACTGCTCCGCGTCGACTCCAGCGTGATCAAGAACAACCGCCTGCCGTTCCTCGGCGAGCAGGGCAACCTGCAGTTGAAATTCGAGTTCTTCAACGTGCTCAACCGCGTCAACCTGGGCGGCATCACGAACAACCTGGGCAGCGTGAACTTCGGCCGCATTCTCGGCCAAGGCGACCCGCGCATCATCCAGGTGGGCGCTCGCATCGCGTTCTAACCGATCTCTCTTTCGACCCCTTGGCGCGCCGCCTCCGCAAGGACCGGCGCGCTTCTTTTTTTGTCGCCGATAATGGTTTCCATGCTTCGCGTCGGACTCACGGGCGGTTTGGCCACCGGCAAGAGCTTCGTAGGCCGAACGTTGCGCGGGCTCGGGTGCCACCTCATCCAGGCCGATGAACTCGGCCATGCCGTGCTCGCCCCCGGCGGCGAGGCGCACGACGCCGTGCTCGCCGAGTTCGGCACCGTGGAGCGAAAGCAGCTCGCCGCCCAGGTCTTCGGCAGGCCCGAGCGCCTCGCCCGCCTGAACGAACTGGTCCACCCGCCGGTGATCCGCCGCGAGGAGGAGTGGCTGCGCGCGCTCGAAGCCGATGACCCCCGCGCGATCGCCGTGGTGGAGGCCGCCATCCTGATCGAAACCGGAAGCTACAAGCGGTTCGATAAACTAATACTGACGGTGGCCAGTGAAGCGGAACAAGTGCGGCGGGCGATGGATCGCGACGGCGCCACGGAAACCGAAGTCCGGCAGCGCCTCGCGCGCCAGATGCCGTTGGCGGACAAACGAAAGTTCGCCGATTACGTCATTGACACCAATGGCAGTAAGGAGAACACGGTCCTCCAGGTAGAGGCCGTGTACCGGGACCTGCGGAGCTTAGTTTCATGAAACGCGCTGTGTTGGCAGGACTATTGATCGCCGGCGGCTTCGTCGCCTTCACCACCCTGGTTCGGGTGAACCCCTTCCGGATGCTCGAGCCCCTGAAGGTCGGTGTCCCCGTCTGGTCGGGGCCGGACGTGGCGCGTAGCGCGGGCCTGAGCGCCGACGAGGTCAACAACATCGACATCTACCGCCAGGCGCATGAGGCCACGGTGAATATCACCAGCACCGTGCTCCGCCGCGGCTGGTTCATGGAGATCTACCCGGAGCGCGAAACCGGCTCCGGCTTCTTCATCAACGACCAGGGCCTGGTGATCACCAATAACCACGTCGTGTCCGGTTCGAGCGAAGTGCGCGTCACGCTGCCCGACCGCAGCAGCTATCCCGCCAGCATCCTGGTTCGCGATCCGCAGAATGACCTGGCGCTGCTCAAGGTGGCCCCCAAGAAGCCGTTCAAGTTCCTCCGGCTGGGCGACTCGGACAAGATCCAGATCGGCCAGAAGGTGCTGGCGATCGGCAACCCCTTCGGCCTGGAAGGCACACTGACCACGGGTATCATCAGCTCCAGCAACCGCACCATCTCGGACGAGAACGGGCGGGAGTTGGAAGGCATGATCCAGACCGACGCCGCGATCAACCCCGGCAACTCGGGCGGACCGCTGCTCGATTCGTTGGGCAACGTGATCGGCATCAACACCGCGATTTACGGGCGCGGCGGCAGCATCGGGATCGGCTTCGCGATGCCCGTCAACCGCGCAAAGACGATGCTCGACGACTACCAGAGCGGCAAGAAGTACGCCCGGCCGCGGCTCGGCGTCGAGGTCTTGCCCGTGGACGGCGATCTGGCCGAGGCCCTGGGCCTGCCGCGTACCGGCGGCCTGCTGGTGCAGGGTGTCTCACCCGGCTCGGCGGCGGAAGCGGCCGGACTGCGCGGGCCGCGGCGCGTGGCGGTGGTCGGCGGCTATGAGATCGGCGTCGGTGGCGACCTGATTACCGAAGTGGACGGCAAGACCGTGGAGCGGCGCGACGCCATCGCACGGGCGCTTTCGCGCAAGCGGGCGGGGGACGCGCTGGACTTGACGCTGTTCCGTAACGGGCGCGTGGTGAAGATCACGGTCACGCTCGGCGCGGTGACGGAAGACAGGCTCTAGCGTGAACCGGCGGCGGTTTCTCACCACGGCGGGCGCCGCGGCGGCGGGTATCGCGGCGGCGCCCGCGATCCTCAAAGGGCAGCGGCGCCCGCCGAACCTGGTTCTGATCTTCTGCGACGACCTGGGCTACGGCGATCTAAGCTGCTACGGCGGCTCAATTCCCACCCCGCGCATCGATTCGCTCGCGCGCGACGGCGTGCGGTTCACTCATTTCGTTTCCGCCAATGCGTACTGCTCCCCGTCGCGAGCCGGCCTGCTGACCGGGCGTTATCCGACGCGCGTCAGCGTGCCGCGCGTGCTGGGTCCCAAGGACACGGCCGGTCTACCACTCGAAGAAGCCACTCTCGCCGAGTTGCTCAAGCCCGCCGGCTATCGCACCGCGTGCGTCGGCAAATGGCATCTCGGCCATCTGCCCGCCTACCTTCCTACCGCGCGCGGTTTCGATTCCTACTTCGGCATCCCCTACAGCAACGACATGGACCCGCCGGTGCTCCTGCGCAACACGGAAACCGTGGAGGCGCGCGCCACCCAGGAGACCCTGACGCAGCGCTACACCGAAGAGGCCGTACGCTTCATCGAGGGCAACGCCGCGAATCCGTTCTTCCTCTACCTGCCGCACACGTTTCCGCACATTCCGTTGTTCGCTTCCGATCGCTTCCGCGGAAAATCGCCCCACGGGATTTACGGCGACGTGCTCGCCGAACTCGACTGGTCGACCGGCGTCATCCTCGACACGCTCCGCCGGCGCGGCCTCGACGAGAACACCATGGTGCTGTTCAGCTCCGATAACGGGCCGTGGTATCAGGGCAGCCCGGGCCGTTTGCGCGGGCGCAAAGGGACCACCTACGAAGGCGGCTTCCGCGTACCCTTCCTCGCGCGCTGGCCCGGCCGCTGGCCCGCCCGGCGGGTGCGGGAGGGCATCTTCTCGGCGATGGACATCATGCCCACGGTGTGCGCCTACACGGGCGCCGCAAAGCCCAAAGCCCCGCTCGACGGGATCGACGCGCGGGCGCTGCTCGAAGGCAAGGCGGACGATCTGCCGCGCGATCCGCTGCTCTACTTCGAAAACAACAACCTCCAGTGCGCCCGGTGGAAGCAGTGGAAGCTGCACGTCGCGCGGCATAACAACGGCGCGTTCATGCCCGCGCCTCCCGGCGGCCGCAGGAGTTTCCTCTTGCCTTCTCCGGAGCTCTACGACGTGGTGCGCGACCCCGACGAGAGCTACGACGTGGCCGCGCGCCACCCGGAGATCGTCCAGGAACTCCGCGGCCACATGGACCGTCTGATGGCCGGGTTCCCGGAGGTGGTTCGCCGCCAGTGGGAGGCGGACCAGGCGAATCCCAGCGCACCAGTCAGCACCGGCGCCGTCGCCAGGCCGCGGGCCTAGTCACCGGACCTCACCAGCCACGCGCACCCATCCACGCGACGTAGGCCAGAAGCAGCATCATCGCCAGGGAATTCACGAGTCCCGAAAGCCGATGGAGGCGATCGAAGCGGGGCTTCGCAGGGAGGCCGGCGTCGCAGGCGCGGTACATCGCCGGTGTCAGCCACTGCCGGCTGGCCACCGCCAGAAGGGTCAGCCCGGCGAACAAGCCGAGCCCCAGCGGCGCCATGCCGTACCAGCTCCAGGCCAGGCCGCGCACCAGCGAAACAGCGGCCAGCGCGGCGCCACAGACGATCCCGACGGCATGGTAACGCGGGAAGAGGGCCCGGACGGCCCGGCCGCCTTCCTGCGCTCCCAGCACGCGGATCAGCGCCGGTGCGATAAAGAAAGAGAAGAACACGATGCTGCCCAGCCACAAGGCTACGGCCAGCGTCTCGACGATCCTCAGGACGGTGGGCATGTCTCTTCCTCGTTTTCTTGCCGGCGCGGCCGTCTTCACGGCCGCCATCGCGCTGGCGCCGCTGCTGCGCACGCAAACGCTCACGCCGCCCCCGCTGCGGGAGCAGGCACGCTTGCAGCAGCAGTGGCTGTCTGAGCGGCTGGACCGCCTGCTGCCAGCTTTGATGCGCAAGCACGGCATCCAGATGTGGGTTGTCATGTGCCGGGAGTACAACGAGGACCCCGTATTCCTGTCGATGGTGTCTCCCACCGTGTTCGCCGCGCGCCGACGAACCATCCTCGTCTTCCACGACCGCGGGCCCGAGCAGGGCGTCGAGCGCCTGGCCCTGGGCGGAGGCTCCAACGGCGGCCTTTATACGGTCTACCGCGATCCGGAGCTGGAAGGACGGGAACTGTGGGGCGAAGGCCAGTGGGCGTTGCTGCGCAAGCTGATCGACAGCCGCAAGCCCGCCACCATCGGCGTGAACATCTCCCACACCCACGCCTTCGCCGACGGCCTCTCCGCCGGCGAGCGCGAGAAACTGGAAGAAGCGCTGGGCGCCGCGCACCGGAAGCGCCTGGTACGGGCCGAGGGTCTGGCCGTGGACTACATTTCCCTCCGCGTCCCGGGCATGCTGCCGTACTTCCGGAGCATGATGGAATCCGCCCACGCCCTGATCCGCCGCGCGTTTTCAAACGAGGTGATCACGCCGGGGAAGACCACCAACGAAGACGTGGTCTGGTGGCTCCGCCAGCGGCTCGACGAGATGGGCTACCAAACCTGGTTCCAGCCCTCCGTGCGCGTGCAGAAGCCAGGCGGGCGGGAGGTGCGCATGCTCGCCGAGGACGCCCCGGTGACGATCGAGCGCGGCGATGTGCTGCACGTCGACTTCGGGCTCACCTCCATGCGCCTGAACACCGACACGCAACACATGGGCTACGTCCTCCAGGAGGGAGAGACGGAGCCGCCCGCGGGCGTCCGCAAGGCGCTGGCGCAGGGCAACCGGCTGCAGGACATCGTGCTCAGCCAGCTCCGGACCGGCCGCACCGGAAACCAGGTGCTGGCCGCGTCGCTCCAGGCGATGAAGGCCGAAGGCATCAACGGGACGGTCTACTCCCACCCGGTCGGCGACCATGGCCACGGCGCCGGCCCGCTGATCGGCCTCTGGGACCGCCAGGAAGGCGTGCCCGGACGCGGCGATGTGGCTGTGCTGCCCGATACCTGGTTTTCGATCGAACTCTCTGTACGTACTCCGGTCCCGGAATGGAACGGCAAAGAGCTCTTTGTCGGACTGGAAGAGGACGCCGCGATCGACGGGGAAGGGCGGGTGACGTGGGTACTCCGCCGTCAAACGGAGTACCACCTCGTCCGTTAACTCTAGGCAGCAGGGATCTGGAACAGAGGCGGCTGGACGCACGCCTTCATATACTCGCGCTCGAACAACCGGCTGTTGCGGCGACAGCCGGAGTTGCTGAACATCAAGCCGAAGATCTGACGAACCGCGTCCAGATCCATGTTGGGGGTGAGCGAAGCCACCGACCGGGCCCCTGCAAGCAGGCACGATCCGCACTCCAGGTCGAGTGCGCTGCACACTGTAGCCGTTTCGTCTTCGTCGCCGTGAGACATTTGGGCTCCTTCAGGAAACTCCATGTGTATCACGCCGTATCCCCACCGAATACGGTGCTAATGAGTACTAAGGCCCGGTCATGTGGGGGGTATCGATACCCCCATCGCGCTTAGTGTGTGGAAAACCCCCACAAACTATTGATTCATCAAGCAAGGAGCCACGCTCACTGCCCCGAATGGGGGTAGTGATCGCCCCCGCACCGCCGCGGCAACCCCGCCGTTCGCGGGCCGGCGCGGTGGGAAGGGTAGTACGTGCAGGCCTATGCGCCCCTACGAGCCCACCGAGATGAGCACGGGCCCGCTGGGCAGATCGAGCCGCTCCAAAAGCTCCGAGTGAATCTCGGCCGGCGACTGGGAGCCGTCCACCTTGACCATTCTGGGGCCCCCGTAATACGCCAGAAGCGGCGCGGTGCTCTTGTTGTAGGAGGCCAGCCGATTCACTACCGTTTCTTCGCAATCGTCCTGCCGGGTCACCAACGCGCAGCCGTCGGAATCGCAACGCTCGGTCACCTCGGGCGGCTGGAACTTCAAGTTGTAGATATGCCCGCAGGAGGGACACTGCCGCCGCAGGCAGATGCGCTCGATCACCGTGTGGTCCGGCACGTCGATGTGCACGATCTTCGGCGTGGGCAGGTTCCGCTGAGCCAGCAGGCCGTCGAGGAACTTCGCCTGCGCCACCGTTCGCGGATAGCCGTCCAGCATGAAGCCCCCCGCGCAGTCGGGCCGTGCGATCCGCCCGGCCACCATCTCATTCACGATCTCGTCGCCCACCAACCCGCCCGCGAAGGAGATCGCCGCGGCGGTCTTGCCGATCTCCGTGCCCGCCGCCATCTCGGCGCGCAGCATCGCCCCGGTGGAAAGGGCCGGAATCCCCAGCCGCTTCGTCAGCAAGTCCGCCTGCGTTCCTTTGCCGCTTCCCGGAGGTCCCAACAAGATGAAAATCGAAGCCACCATGACACCTCTTTTCGAGCGTAATCCATACCGCATTATTCAGTCAATCGGGTCTGATTGCCTGAATCCCTCCGGAGGGGCGCCTGTCAGATGCGGTGAAACCCGCGGAGAATATCGCGCATGCTGTAGCGCAGCGCTACGGGCCGGCCGTGCGGGCAACTCATCGGGTAGCTGGTCTCTCCCAGCGTCTTGAGCAGCCATTCCATCTTGGTCCGGTCGAGCGGCGTGTTGATCTTGATCGCCGCCCGGCAGGCGATGGTGGCGGCGATGCCCCGCCGCAGGTCGTCGAGCGAGAGCCGGCGCATCTCGCCTTCGGCGATTTCGAGGATTTCGAGCACCAGCCGCTCGATTTCCGCGATGGTGACCGAGGCGGGTGCGCCCTTCACCGCGATCGTCCGCGTTCCGAATGGCTCGGTGTCGAAGCCCGTCTCGTTGAGTTCGCCGGCGATGCGGGCGTATTCGATCTGCTGCGCGGCGGAGAGTTCGAGCAGGATCGGCATCAGCAACTGCTGGCGCTCCACGCGGCCGGCGGCCCGCTGGGTGAGGGCTTTTTCGAACAGAATCCGTTCGTGCGCCACGTGCTGATCGATGATCCAGAGGCCGTCGCGCCCGGCGGCGATGACGAAGGAATCGTGCAACTGGCCCAGGGGCCGCAGGTCGCGCAGCTCGTGCATGGAAGCCGGCTCGCCGAGCAGGTGCGCGGGAAAGCCGGAGTGCGTGTCCGGGATCTTGAGCCGGGGTGCGCCGGCGGGCAAGGCCGCGGGGGCGGGCGCGGGCTCGGGCGGATCGTCGAACACCAGCCTCGGCGCGGGGCCCGGCGGACCGGCCAGCACGAACGTCGGGACCTCCCCGGCCGGCGGCGGTTCACCGATCCTGGCGTCCTCCAGCCGCTGCGTGAACTCGGAATAGGGCAGGCGGGCGGCCGGCTGCTCCACCAGCAGCGGTGAGGTGGCGGGCATGGGCATCGACGAGACAGGGCGTGACTGCATCAGGGCCTCGCGCAACGCGTCCCGCACGAAATCGTGAACCACGCTCGACGAGCGGAACCGTACTTCGGTCTTCGAGGGATGCACGTTGACGTCGACCTCGCCGGCGTCGCAATCGACAAACAACAAGGCGAACGGGTAGGTTCCCGGCGGGACCAGGTTGTGATAGGCCGACGTGAGCGCGTGCAGCAGCAGGCGGTCGCGGATCAGGCGCCCGTTGACGAACAGGAAGATCGAATTGCGGTTCAGCTTCTGCACCTGGGGGCGCGAAACGAAGCCGCGCAACAGGAAGACCTTGGCTGCCTCTTCGGGGTCGTCTCCGGGGCCCACCGCGAGTTCCCGCTCCCGTGCGCCGATGTCGATCAGGTCGTCAAGCACCCGCGAGCCGAAGACCTGGAATACCCGCTCGCGGATCTGCTCCACAGGCGTCACGTCGAGCAGCGTTTTGGCGCCGTCGCGGAGTTGAAAGGCTTTGTCCGGATGGGCGAGGCTGTAGTGCGTGACGAGCGAGGCGATGTGCGCCAGTTCGGTCTGTTCGGAACGGAGAAACTTCTTCCGCGCCGGCACGTTGTAGAACAGGTCGCGCACGGTGATCGTCGTGCCGCCGGCGTGGGCCGCCTCCTCACACCGCAGCAGCTTGCCTCCCGCGATTTCAACCACCGCGCCGGCCTGCTCCTCGCGCGCCCGGGTTTCGAGCGTCAGCCGGGAGACGGAGGCGATCGAAGGCAACGCTTCGCCGCGGAAGCCGAGCGTGGCGATGGCGAGCAGGTCCTTGACGTCGGACAGCTTGCTGGTGGCGTGGCGCTCAAAGGCAAGCAACGCGTCGTCGCGCAGCATTCCGCAACCGTTGTCGGCGATCCGAATCAGGCGGCGTCCGCCGGTTTCCACGTCCACCCGTATGTCCGTGGCCCCGGCGTCGAGCGAGTTCTCGAGGAGTTCCTTAACGACGGAAGCGGGCCGCTCCACCACCTCTCCGGCAGCGATCTTGTTGGCAACCGTGTCGGAGAGGATGCGAATGCGGCCCACGCCTTACTTTTCTAGCACGATGTTCCGCCAGCGCGTTCTGCGCTGCCACACGTGCCGCACGAGATCGGGCTTCACAACGATCGAGACCGAAGAGCGAGCCGGGCTTTTGATTGGATCACTGCGAGCAGATTTCCGACGTGCAGATAACTATCGAATTCTGTGCGCTCATCGTCGGTCAACTCACCAGCCTCTGACCGCTCAGCCAACTGCCGCATGCGGCAGACATCGTTCTCCCCGAATCGGATCGAAAGCAGGTACTCGGCGGCTTCCGGCGATAACTCGTCTCCCGGAGTCTGCATGAGCCGAGCCCAAATTGCCGGTAATTGCGGTTCCATGCTTGGCAACCTCGGAGAGGATGCGAATGCGGCCCACGCCTTACTTTTCTAGCACGATGTTCCGCTCTTCGAGCAGCGTGCCGGTGGATTGCAGCAGGTTCACCACGTTGCGGCGGTACTGCAAGCTCTGCTGCACAAGCTGCGCCCGGGCGTTCACCAGCGCGTTCTGCGCGTCGAGAAGGAAGAAGATGTTGATCGTGCCGAGGTCGTACTTCTTCTGTTCAGCGTCCATGCGCTTCTGGGCGAAGTCCACCGCCACCTGCGCAAGCTTCACGCTGGCTTTGGAGTTTTCCACCTGGTTGATGCGGTTCAGCACGTCGAGCCGGATGTTCTGCTCCGCTTGGCGAACCTGCAGCGCGTCGATCTTCCGGGTGACCAGGGCGTCGGCGTAGTCAGCCGCGGCGCGGCGGTCCCGCAGCGGGAAGTTCAACTGCAAGCCCATCTGGTAGATCGGAAAGCCGAAGCCGAAGAGTTGGTCCAGCGACCCGCCCAGGCCGCCGCGGCTGACCAGTTGGAGCGGCGTGCCGGGAGGGGCCAGCAACGGGCGCTGATAGACGTCGCCCCCCACGCCTTGTGTCGTATAGTTGCCCGTCAGGTTGAAGTTCGGACGAAGCGCGTTCGCCGCGCTCCTGATGCTCAGGTCGTCCACATCGAGATCGTTCCGCGCGTTGCGCAGATCGGGACGGCGCTCAAGGGCCGTGGTCACCAGCTTCTCTTTTTCGAACGCAGTGTCGTTCGAAGGTGGCAGGACGGCCTCGGTGAGGACGATGGGCACCGTGCGGAAGCGCGGATTGAGGTCGGCCCCCATTTGGCGGCGAAGCTGGTCTTCGGATTGCGCCACTCGAAACCGCGCCTGGGTGACGGCGATCTCGGCTGACGCATAGGTCTGCTGCGGTTGGAAGATGTCCAGCGCGGAGACGGCACCCAGTTCGAGTTCGCGCATGGTCCGCTTCAGCGATTTGTCGGCGAGGGCGAGACCCTCCTCTTGCACCTTCAGGGCCTCGGTCGCCTCGATGAGGTTCCAGTACGCGATCTCAGCGTTCTGGAGGAGACGGATAACCTGGTCCTCCACGTTATACTGGCCGCCACGCAGGCGCTGCCGGGCAATGGTTATCGGAAGGCGCGCGATCTCACGGCCGCGATTGCGAAGGAGCGGCTGGGTGAATCCCATCTGCCAGCTGGAGTTGTACGCCGGGTTGGTGGTCTGGAAGGCGTTGTTCGTGGAAAGCCGGTTCCAGCCGAACGACGACCGGATCTGCGTGCCTGTGGAAAGCGTTTGGTTGTAGGCGAAGTTAAAGGGCTGGTTCAGGTTCGACAGCGTCGCAGCGCCGGCCAACTGGTCGATGGTCGGCTGCGTGGACCGCGTCGTCGTGTAGCCCGCGGTGACGAACGGATCGAAGACTCCGAAGGCGCGCTGGATCGCGTTCTTCTGGGTCTCGATCGTGACGCGCGAAATCTCGATGTCGGTATTGTTCACTAGAACGAGCTCGAGGTAGTTGCGCAACGACAGCTCCAGCTTGTCGCCCGCCAGGTAGTCTTCGAGCTTGACCGGGGCCCGCAATTGCAACAGCGGAGGCTTGGGCGCGAAGACGTTACGAAGCCAGGAGCCGGTTTGCCAGACCCAGGGGGCGTCGTGGTTGGTGTCCTCCTGCATCGCCGGAGGCTTCAACGGTTGCGCCGCCACCGGCAGCGCGAAAGCAAAAAGGATCAGTGCAAATCGATTCATGTGCTACTCGTAACGGATCGCTTCAATCGGGTCGAGCTTGGCCGCCTGCACGGCGGGATAGATTCCGAACAACAGGCCGATGCCGACCGACACGCCGAACGCCACCGCGATCGACGAGAACGTGACCACCGTGGACCACCCCGCCGCCGCCGCGATGATCCGCGACAGGCTGAAGCCGAAGGCAATGCCAATCAGTCCGCCCAGGATCGAGATCAACACCGCCTCCGTGAGGAATTGACGAACAATGTCGCCCTGGCGTGCACCGATCGCGCGCCGGATGCCGATCTCGCGCGTTCGCTCGAGCACCGTGGCCAGCATGATGTTCATGATGCCGATGCCCCCAACCAGCAGCGAAATGCCGGCGATGCAGATCATCACTACGTTGAAGATGAACTGCGTGCGCTTCTTCTGTTCCAGCAGGCCCGCCGGCACGGTCACCGTGAAGTCGCCCGCGTCCTTATGGGTCGCATTCAGGATCGCCGTCACCACGGAGGCCGTTTCAATCGAATCGGTGCCCGGCTTCACCTTGATATATACGCCGTCGATCTCATCTTTGAGGAAGCTATTGTTGTCCTCGAAGCGCCGCATCACGGTATTGAACGGAGAGATGATCAGGTTGTTCCGGTTCACCACTTCGAGGCCTTCCACTTCCGTGTCGGCCGAGGCCTGTTGCGCCAGCACACCGATCACCTGCAGCCAGGTGTCATTTACTTTGACGTGCTTGCCGACCGCCGGTTCGTATCCGAGGAGATTGACTTTCGCCGATTCGCCCAACACGCAGACCGCCGCTGACTTCGCGTCGTCCTCGTCGTTGAAGAACCGTCCTTCCACCACGCGCAGGCTGTTGATGTCCAGGTAGTTGGACTGGACCCCGATCAGCAGCGGCGGTTCCGCCGTCGTCTTCGGCAACACCTTCAGCGGCTTGAACCGCTTGCGCGGAGTCAGCGCTTCCAGGCCCGGAACGTTCTCCGAAATCGCGCGGAAGTCGCGCAGCGACATGCCCGGCGAAATCTGCCGCCGGGCCTGCAACTCGTTCCGGTCGACCGCCTCCTTGGCTTCCACAATGATGTTGTTCACGCCCAGGAGATCGATATAACTCATCATCTCCTTCTGCGCGCCGGCCGTGATGGAGAGCATCGCCACCACCGCGCCCACGCCGAAGATCATGCCCAGCATGGTCAGCAAGCTGCGCAGCTTGTGCACAAAGAGGCTCGAAAGCCCCATCTGGAGTTCAGGCAGGTAGCCCGTCAATGTCGCCATCGCCCTATCGGCCTCCGCCTGCCGGCAAGCCGCCCATCGGATTTCCTCCGCCGCCGGCCGAGCCCTTGTCGTCACTCTTCTTCTTCTTGCCGTCGCCGGGCTTGGCGTTCGGATCCGCCAGCGCAATCACGTCTTTCTCAGTCACCCCGGATTCGATGATGGTCGTCGACTCGCTCCGTTTGGCGATCTTGATCGGCCGCTCTTCGAACTTGTCGCCGTTCTTCACGTAGACGATCGGCTTACCTTCCTTCTCGAAAACCGACTGGTTCGGCACGTGCAACGCCTGGGGCACTTTCTCGACGATGATTTCGACGTCCGACAGCAGGCCCGGCCGCAGCAACACGTCCAGTTGCGATTCCTCTTCCGGAGGCGGAGGCAGCTTCGCGTTATCCAGCTCCTTCTGCGAGAACGGCCCGGCCGGGGCGCCGGCCATCGCCGGCCCGCCGCCGCCTGGGCCGCCAGGACCGGAGAAGCCGAAGCGCATCCGGTTCTCACCGCCGCCTGCGCCCTCGGGGCGTCCTTCGCCCCGCTGGCGCCGTTCGCCGCCCTCCCCTGCATTGCCGCCCTCACCCCGGGCCGCGCGGCCTTCGCCGCCCTGTCCTTCACGGCGTGCGCCGCCGGCACTCATGCCCGCGGGCATCTGGACCCCGGCGCTCTTCATCGCTTCCTGAATTACCTTCTGGCGGTCTTCCTGGCTGAGGTCGCGCATATTCCGGCCGGCCAGCGCTTTCTGGAACGCGTCGCGCATCTTCTGCATCTGCTCGGGCGACATTCCGCCGCCGCCCATCATTCCGCCGAAACCACCACCGCCACCGCCGCCGCCGAAGCCACCGCCGCCGCCCCCGGGTGCCCCGCCCG
>DALYJJ010000086.1:0-26697 GCA_031969915.1 Bryobacteraceae bacterium
GTGCGTGACGGTGTGCCCGCAGAAGGCGGTGGACATCGATGCGGCGACGGGCGTGGTGGGACAGATGCCGCAACGCTGCCTGGGCTGCCGGTATTGCATGGCGGCGTGTCCGTATCACGCGCGGTACTTCAACTGGTGGGACCCGGAATGGCCGGCGGGGATGGAGCAGGCGCTGAACCCGGCGGTTGCGCCTCGGATGCGCGGAGTGGTGGAGAAGTGCAATTTCTGCCACGGGCGGAAGCAGGCGGCGATGGAGAAGGCGGCGGCGGCCGGGAACAAAGAGCTGGATCCGGCGGACTATGTGCCGGCGTGCGTGGAGGCGTGCCCGACGCGGGCGATGGTGTTCGGGGATCTGAACGACCAGCGGACAGAAGCAGCGCGGCTGGCCGGGCAGCCGGGCGCGTTCCGCCTACTGGAGCAGTTGGGGACGGAACCGAAGGTGTATTACCGGTCGAAGCGGGATTGGGTGGTGGAGTTAGGGAAGTCGACGAACGCGGCACGGAAGGAGAGCAGGAATGGCTAGCGCGGCGATGGCACGTACTCTCGACAGACTGACGCCGATCACGCGGGCGCTGGTGCCGCGCGGCGTGAGGCGGTGTTCGCCGGGGGCGTTCGCGCTGTGGCTGGCGCCGTGGTTCGGGCTGCTGGCGGCCGGCTTGTATGCTTCGTGGCTGTGCCTGTACGAAGGACTGAACCAGACCAACATGGACAACCGGTTCGCCTTCGGGCTTTGGATTTTCCTGGACCTGACGGTGATCGCGTTTGGCGCGGGAGCGTTCTTTTCGGGGTTTCTGCTGTACGTGATGAAGGTGAAAGAGCTGCGGGCGGTGATCAACAGCGCGGTGGTGATCGGGCTGATCTGCTACTCCGGTGCGGTGGCGATTCTGGCCATCGACGTAGGCCAGCCGCTGCGGGCGTGGTTCACGTTCTGGCATCCGAACGTGCATTCGATGCTCACGGAAGTCACCTTCTGCATCACGTGCTACCTGGTGGTGCTGGCGATCGAATACGTGCCGCTGGTGCTGAAGAACCGGCAGTTGAAGCAAGTACCCCAACTGCTGGTCTTCGAGTGGGAGTTGCACAAGCTGATGCCGGTGTTCGCGCTGATCGGGACGCTGCTTTCGTTCTTCCACCAGGGCTCGCTGGGGGGGCTGTACGGAGTGCTCATCGGGAGGCCGTTCGCATTCCGTGAAGGCTTCTTCCTGTGGCCGACGACCTTCTTCCTGTTCATTCTTTCGGCGGCGGCGGTGGGGCCGGGATTTCTGGCGCTGACCACGTCGTGTGTGGAGGCGATTGCACGGCGGCGGCTGGTGACGGACGCGGTGTACGGGAAGCTGGGGAAGATTTCGGGCTGGATGTTGCTGGTGTACGTGATGTGGAAGTCGCTGGACACGCTGGTGTGGATCAACGGCACTTCGCCGCGGGCGGGATTTTCGGCGTTCAACTTTTACCAGTCGCCGCCGTTCGGGACGTGGGTGCTGTTCGCCGAGATCGTGCTGTTCGGCTTCATTCCCGCGTTGATGCTGCTGCACAAGCGCACGGCGGGACGGCGGCCGTTCGTGCTGATCGCGGCGGCGCTCGGGTGCGCGGGCGTGGCGCTGAACCGGTTCGTGTTGACGATCCAGACGCTGGCGTTGCCGACGCTGCCGTTCGACGAGTTCATGACCTACGCTCCGAGCTGGCAGGAGTCGTTCGCGTTTCTGGCGGTGGTTGCTTACGGCGTGATTCTGTATTCGCTGTCCTACCGCTACCTGACGCTCTTCCCGCAAGAGCGCGATTTGTCCGAGAACAAGAGAGGTTGAACATGTTTCCGAATGTCAGCGGATTCGAATGGAGCCCGGGCCACCTGGTTTTCCTGGGCGTGTTCTTCACAGTGATCCTGACGGTGGCTTGGACGCTGGGGCTGGCCTGGGCGCGGGCGCGCCGGGATGCACGCGAGGGGCGGGTGACGAAGATCCGCTGGAACTCGGACTTTCACGACCTGCCGGCGGCGGACCGGGTGTGCCGCCATGAACTGACGGGCGAGTTCCGGGAGCGCCGTTGCGAGAAGGCTTTCGACTGCCGCGAGTGCGCGACGCACGGCACACTGGTGGCGGCGCATCCCACGCCGGCGGCGGCGGAGGAACGGCCCTACGGGTTGCCGTATCCGGCGGACCGCCTCTATCATCGCGGGCACACGTGGCTGCGGGAGGAAGCGGACGGCACGGCAACGATCGGCCTGGACGAGTTGGGGCGGCGGCTGTTGGGCCGGCCGGACGAAGTGCAGGTGCCTCCTCCGGGGGCCAGGATCGAGGCCAATGGGACGGCGTGGACGGTGCGGCGGCGCGGAGTTCCGATCCGGATTCTCTCGCCGGTGGACGGCGAAGTGGTGGAGGCGGGCGTGCCGGGCGAGGATTCGTTTGTGTTGAAGGTGCGGCCGTGCGGCGGGGAGAAGTTCGACACGCGGCACCTGTTACGAGGCGCCGAGATCGCGCCATGGCTGGGGCGGGAACTGGAGCGGTTGCAGATGGCGCTGTCGCCGGCCGCGACGGGACCGGCGCTGGCGGACGGTGGGGTGCTGATGGACGATCTGCCGGCGCAATGCCCGAACGCCAATTGGGACGCGGTGTGGGGGCGGCTGTTCCTGGAGCCTTGAGAGCCTCGCGGGCCGCCAACTCGCCGGTCCTAGCTACCGCGGGATGCCGTAGCGTTTGATTTTGTCGTAGAGGGTAGAGCGGTCGATGCCGAGCGACTGGGCGGCTTCCTTGATGTTGCCTTCGGTCCGTTTGAGGGTGGCTGCGATCGCGGCCCTTTCGATTTCGGCAAGGGTCAGCGAATCGGGCGCGGTGGCGGACTGGCGGCGTTCGATGGCGGCGCGGAGGAAGTGGAAGTCGGCTTCGGTGAGGATGTGGCCGCGGCTGGTGACCAGGGCGCGTTCGACGGCGTTCTCGAGTTCGCGGACATTGCCCGGCCAGTCGTGTTCCATGAGCAGCGCGACGGCGGTTTCGGCGAAGCCAGCGGCTTTCTTGCCGACTTCGGTGGAGAGGCGCTCGAGGAAGTAATGGGCCAGGAGGGGGATGTCCTCCTTGCGCTCGCGGAGGGGCGGCAGGCGGACTTCGATCACGTTGAGGCGATAAAACAAATCTTCGCGAAAATGTCCTTCGGCGACGGCGCGTTCGAGATCCACGTTGGTGGCGGCGACGACGCGCACGTCCACCTGGACCTGCTGGGTGCCGCCGACGCGATAGAAGTTGCGCTCCTGGAGTACGCGCAGGAGGTCGCGTTGGAGCTTGGGGGAGATGTCGCCGATTTCGTCGAGGAAGATGGTCCCGGAGTCGGCGAGTTCGAACTTGCCGCGCACCTGGCCGGCGGCGCCCGTGAAGGCGCCCTTCTCGTGGCCGAAGAGCTCGGTTTCGAGGAGCGTTTCGGCGAGGGCTGCGCAGGAGACGGCGATGAAGGGCTGGGCGGCGCGGTCGCTGCAGTTGTGGATGGCGCGGGCGATCAGTTCCTTGCCGGTGCCGCTTTCGCCGCGGATGAGGACGGTGCTGCGGAGGGGCGCGATCTCGCGGGCGAGTTCGAGGACCTGGTGCATGCGTGCGTTCTTGGTGAGGATGTCCTGAAAGCGGTACTGGCCGGAGAGCTTCTGGCGGAGGATGGTGTTTTCGCGTTCCAGGTTCTTGACCTTAATGACGCGGCTGACGAGGAGTGAAATTTCCGCCGGGTTGCAGGGCTTGACGATGTACTCCTGGGCGCCCTCCTTCATGGCGGTGATGGCCGTGTCGACGGTGGCGTAGGCGGTGATGATAACCACGGCGGCATCGGGGCGGAGTTCGCGGATGCGCATCATTGCTTCGATGCCGTCCATGCCCCCGGGCATTTTGAGATCGATGAAATAGATGGCGTAATCGTTCCCGCCGGCGAGCGAGACGGCCTGGGCGCCGCTGGCGGCCGTATCGACGGCATAGCCGTCCTCGCGGAGCCAGGCGGCGAGGGACTCGCACATCACCTCTTCATCGTCGACCACCAGAATGCGCCACTGCTGTTTCATTGATCCTCACTTCCGAAGCCGGCGCGCGGGAGCAGCGCCTGGCAGTCCTGGCAATACTCGGCCCGCTTGGCGTCCACCTGGGCGAGCGCCGTGGAGAGCGACATGACGCAACCGCGGTCCTCGCAATGGACGAGGCCGAAGGCGTGGCCGAGCTCGTGGAAACACTCTTTGCGGGCGCGCTCGCGCAGAAGGGCGGGCTCGGGGGGCCAGCCGTGGAACTCGGGCCGCAGGCGCGCGAGCGAAACCAGGGCGGCGACGCCGCCCACCTGGGCCTGTCCGAACAGAAAGCTGAGCATGGGAATGAAGAGATCGTGCTCGGTCAGCCCCAGAATCTTCACGGCGCCGGGAGGGGCGGCCTCCACCAGGCGGCGGAGGAGCAGCGCGGATCCATATTGCCGGCGAGTTATGTCGTAGGCGGCTTGCGGATCGAAGCGGCGATCGAGCCGCCGCACGGGCAGCGCAAAGCGGGCGCCGAGCGAGGCCTCGACGTCGAGGACCACGTCCTGGTCCACGTCACCCAGCAGCGCCACGTACAGAGCCCTCACGCCCGTCCAGCCGCCGCAGGCTGCTCGTTGGCTCCGGCGCCTTCCGGCCCCTGCACGGGCAGCGTGACGGTGAACGTAGTTCCCTGCCCCACGCGGCTTTCCACCTCGATGTCGCCCCCGTGGGATTGAACGATGCCGTAGACGACGGCGAGGCCGAGGCCGACGCCCTTTCCTTCCGGCTTGGTGGTGAAGAAAGGGTCGAAGATCTTGGCGAGGTTCTCCTCAGAGATGCCCTCCCCGTTATCCGTTACCTTGAGGAACAGGGCGCCCTGCGACTGGCCGGTGACGACCCGAAGCGCACCGCCGGGGCGTTCGTGCATCGCCTCAGCGGAGTTCATCACGAGATTCAAGACCACCTGTTGGATCTGCGACATGTCGCAGAACAGATGGGGCAGCGCTTCGTTGAGTTCGAGATGGACGGCGACATTGGCCATGCGCAGTTTGTGATCGATCAGGGAGACGGTGGACTTGACGATGCGGTTCAGGTCGGCCTCGGCGCGCTGGGGCTTGGACCGGCGCGAGAAGGCCAGCAGGTCTGTGACAATGCGGCCGGCCCGCGATGTTTCGCTTGAGATCTGGCCGAGGTATTTGCGGACCTCGGGGATGCGCTCGGGCGGAATGCCGTCGTCCTTCAAGATGCGCTGCACGAGCATGGACAGATTGAGCACACCGGAGAGCGGGTTATTGATCTCGTGCGCGACGCTGGCGGAGAGCTGGCCGAGGGAGGCGAGGCGATCGGTGTGAAGGAGTTTCTGGTGGGCGGCCTTCAACTGTTCGGTGCGTTCGGCGACCTTGCGTTCCAGGTCCTGTGCGAACTCGTTGAGTTCGCTGAGGGCGGCGCGGAGGCGAACCCGCATGCTCTCAAAGGAGCGGGCCAGTTGGCCGAGTTCGTCGTCGCTTTCGGTGCCGCGAATCCGTTCGTCCAGGTTCATTCCGGCGACGGTTTGCGTGCCCTGGATGAGGCGGCGGATGGGACGGGAGACGAAGCGGCGGGTAAAGAGAATGATGAAGACGTTGGTGAGCGCGATCATGGCGCCGAAGACGAGCACGATCCGCGTGCGGGCGGCCTGCAGCTCGCGATCGACGTGATCGAGATAGAAGGTGACGTCGAGAACGCCAAGGACCTTCATGCTGGCAGGGTGGGCGTGGCAGGCGGCCTGGCTGCAGGAGGGTTCGTTGTAAATGGGAGTGACCATCATTAAGCGCCGCCGCTGGTCGTCGCCCGTGGAGACGCGAACGCGGGAAGGGGTATCGACGGAATGGCGCGGGGCCTGCGTTTCATGGCAGATGGAACAGGTAGCGGCCTGCTTGGTGACGCGCTGTTCGGTCTCGCCGTCGTTGGTGGAGAACATGATCCGGCCTTCGCGGTTGAACATGCGAATGCGGTCGATGCCTTCGGTACGGGCAATGCTCCGCATGACCTCGTAGGCGGACTGCCGGTGGTCCATGAGCATGGACTCCCAGGTGGCGCGCGTGATGCCGTTGGAGAGTTGGTCGGCGCCCATGATCATGGTGTTGAGGAGGTGGCGCTCCTGCGAGCGAAGGCTGACGGTGCCGGCAACAACACCGACCAGGAGGACAAGGGTCGTGAGGGAGATGACGAGTTTTCCGGTGATGCCGGGTTTGGGCAACATTTCGGATATCTGTATCTATTATCGCGCCGCCGGCTGGGCAATGGAAAGTGGGGTTGGGCGCCCGGGCGCCGTTTTGCTGTGACACCATAGCGTCTGGCACATCCATGTCAGTTCAGGAATCCGCGACCGCACCGGCTCCGCCCAGCTCTCATGGCGACCATGCCGCCGCCTGGCCGCTCACGCTGGGCGCACTCGGCGTGGTGTTCGGGGATATCGGCACGAGTCCGCTGTACACGTTGAAAGAATGCGCGCAGCATGCGCGCCAGTCCACGCACGGAACGTTTCTGCGGGAAGATCTGTTCGGCATCCTCTCGCTCATCTTCTGGGCGATGACGATGATGGTGACCGTGAAGTACCTCACCTTCATCATGCGCGCCGACAACAAGGGAGAAGGCGGGATCTTCGCACTTCTCGCACTGCTGCCCAACCGGTTGCGCACTACGACGCGGACGGGCCGCGTGCGTGCGCTCTCGCTGTTGGCGATTCTCGGCGCGGCGCTGCTCTATGGCGACGGCGTGATCACGCCGGCGATCTCGGTGCTCGGCGCGGTGGAGGGGCTAGCCATCGCCAACCCGGCGCTCCACGCCGCGGTCCTCCCGATCACGCTGGTGATTCTGCTCGGCCTGTTCGGGATCCAGAACCGGGGCACCGGGGCAGTGGGACGTCTGTTCGGGCCGGTGATGCTGGTGTGGTTCACGGTGATCGCGGCCCTGGGGGGCTGGCACATTCGCCACGATCCGGAGATCCTGGCGGCGCTGCTGCCCCACCACGCGTTCGGCTACTTCGCCCACCACGGCTGGCACGGCATCACGATTCTCGGTTCGGTGGTGCTGGCGGTGACCGGCGGGGAGGCGCTGTACGCGGACATGGGCCATTTCGGCGTGACGCCCATTCGACGGGCCTGGCTGCTGGCAGCGGGACCCGCGCTGATGCTCAACTACTTCGGCCAGGGCGCGGTGATTCTGCAGACGCCGGCCGCCGCCGCGAATCCGTTTTTCTCCATGGTGCCCGCGGGCGCGCCGGCGTTCCTGCTGGTGCTGCTCTCGTCGGCGGCCGCGATCATCGCCTCGCAGGCTCTGATCTCCGGGGCCTTCTCGTTGACGCGGCAGGCGACGCAGCTCGGCTTCCTTCCCCGCGTGCGCGTGCGCCACACGGCTCACGACGTCCAGGGGCAGATCTACATACCGGAGATCAACCTCGCGCTGGCCTTCGGATGCGTGCTCCTGGTGCTGGTGTTCCAAAGCTCCACGCGTTTGGCAGCGGCTTACGGCATCGCGGTCACGGGCACGATGGCGATCACGTCCCTGATGTTCTACATCATCACGCGCGCGCGGTGGCGTTGGCCCTGGTGGAAGGCCGTTCCGCTCCTGCTGTTGTTTCTGGCGCTCGACCTGCCGTTCCTGGCAGCCAACATCCTGAAGTTCTTCGACGGGGGGTACGTGCCCATCGTGATCGGCGCCGGACTGCTGCTGGTGATGGTGGTCTGGAACCGCGGGCGGACGCTGATCGCGGGCCGGAACGCGGCGCTCTTCCCGAACCAGGACGCGATCCAGGACGAGATCGACCGGCACCTGGCGGCCCGCGTCCCGGGCACCGCGGTCTTCATGGCGTCGAGCAGCCAGACCTTGCCGCCGCTGCTCGTCTATCACGTGTCCCGCGCCCGCTCGCTGCACGAGCATGTGATCCTGGCCCACATCCACTTCGAGGACGAACCGGTGGTTGCCGAGGATCGCCGCTATGAGGCCTCGCGCCTGCCCAACGGTTTCTGGCGCGTGGTGGTCAACTTCGGTTTCATGGAAGAGCCGCTCGTTGTGCCGGCGCTTGAACGCGCCACGGCCGCGCAGGGCATTCCGTTTCATCGGGACGAAGCCGTTTACTTCCTGGGACGGGAGAGTTTCGTGGCCTCAAACCAAGGGCGGATGGGGCCCACCGAGGAGAGCTTCTTCGCGTTTCTACAGCGCAACACCACGTCCGCAGACCGGTTTTTCGGCCTGCCGCACCAACGGGTGGTTGAAATCGGAACGCAGATCGACCTGTGATGGCGGCGGCGGAACCGTGTGCAATGATCGCGGATCCTTTGCAGTTTCAGATGAGGACATCCCGTATTCGAGCTTTCATCCCACTGCAACATTTGGCTTGTAGACTCTTTGGTTAAAGATTGCTTCAGATTCTTTGTTTTCGACTCTTAAGGAGCCCTTATGCGTTTGGTGCGTCTGCTGGCCGTTTTGTGCCTGATCATCCCGGCCGCGTTTTCCCAAGTTGACCGTGCCACGTTGACCGGAACCATCACGGATCCGAGTGGCGCGGTGGTACCCGGTGCGAGCATTTCAGTGGAGTCTGAGACTACGGGCCTGCGCCGCCAGGCCGTAGCGAGTGGAGCGGGAAATTATAGCTTCTCCGCGCTCCCGATCGGCGTGTACACGCTCACCGCTTCGCAACCCGGCTTCAATTCGGTGACGGTGAAGGACGTGCGCCTGGGCGTGGGGGAGACGCGAACGCTCGATCTGACGCTGGCAGTCACGGGCGCCGCCACGACGGTCACGGTGGAGAGCCAGGTTTCGGCGTTGGAAAGGGAAACCGTCGCATTGGGCACGGTGATTGGATCGACCCAAGCCCGAGAGCTACCCCTCAACGGGCGGCACTGGGCGAGCCTGATGGCGCTGGCGCCAGGGGCGATCAACACAGGCGACGGCACCCAGCAGACGATTCGCTTTGTGGGCCGGGCCCGGGACGACAATAACTGGACGCTGGACGGTTTGGACGCGACGGGGGTGAAGGACCCGCGGCAGGAGGCGGCGCTGCGGCTGGTGATCAGCACCGACTCGATCGCCGAGTTTCGCGTAAACGCGTCGCTGTATTCGGCGGAGTCCGGCGGGGGCGCCGGTGCGCAGATCAACGTGGTGACCAAGTCCGGCACCAACGAGTTGCACGGGAGCGTGTTCGAGTTTTTCCGGAACGACAAGATGGACTCGCGGAACCCCTTCGATACTTCGAAGCAACCGTTCCGGCTGAACCAGTTCGGCGGCAACCTGGGCGGACCGATCGTGCGGAACAAGACCTTCTTCTTCGCCAACTACGAAGGACTCAGGCAGCGGGTGAGCCAGACGACGCGGAACGACGTTCCCAGCGCCGCGTTCAAGGCGCGGGCCACAAACCCGGATGTCCGGCGCATTCTCGCGGCATACCCGGTGGGCACGGAATCGACGAGCAACGCCGAGATCGACCGCATCCTGGCCACGACCACGAACCAATGGCGCGAAGACGCGGGAACGCTGCGCGTCGATCATCGCTTCAACGACAAGAACTCGATCTTCGCCCGCTACAACATCGACGACGGGACGATCCTGGCGCCGCGCTCGGTGGTGGCGGGGGACCGTCAGGACAGCCTCTTCCGGCCGTCGAACATGGTGCTGCAGTACCAGCGGATTTTCAGCCCGACCATCGTCAACGAAGTCAAGACCGGCTTCAACCGTTCGGCGCTCAACCGCTTCAGCCGGGCGCCGTTTGAGGAGTCGATCGCGGTGGCCGGCTTCCAGACGTTGAACAACTCAAACCTGCAGATTGAGAACGGAACGTCGTATTCGATCATCGATAACCTGGCGATCAATCGGGGGCGGCACACGATCAAGATCGGCGGCGAGATCCGGCGCGCGCACGTGAACGTGGCGGACCCGGCGCGCAACGCGGTGGCGGTGACCTTCGCGAGCCGGAACGACCTGCTGGCCAACCGCGTGGACCGGGTGGCGATCACGGGCGGCAACGACGTGCTTGGGACTCGCAAGTGGTACTACTTCGCCTACCTGCAGGACGACTGGAAGATCCTGCCGAACCTGACCCTGAACCTCGGACTCCGCTACGAGTTCTACGGCGTCAACTCGGAAGTGAACAACCGGTACCGCGTGTTCGATTTCAACGAGTGCCGGGGATTCTGCCCGGCGGGGACGCCCTGGTATGCCCCGGACCGCAACAACTTCGACCCGCGCGTAGGCATCTCCTGGGCGCTCTTCGGCGGCAAGACGGTGATCCGCACCGGGGCGGGCATCTACCACGGCCCGGGCCAGATCGACGATCAGAACTCGGCCATCGACAACGTCGCCGAGAGCTTCACGTTGACCACCGTGGAGGTTCCGAATCTCTCCTATCCCGTGGCGCCGTTTCTGTCGCAGGCGCGCGCCGTGGGGTTGACGCCCCGCTCCCTCCAACGCGACCGCCGCGACCTCTACAGCGCGCAGTGGGGTTTCTCCATCCAACAGCAACTGCCGGTTCAGTTCACTATGCAGGTCGGCTACCTGGGCAGCGCGGGAACGCACGTGACGTCTCGTAGCGACTTGAATGTCCTCGACCCGGTGACGCGCACGCGTCCCTTGCCGAACTTCAACCGGATCGACGAGAAGCGCAACGACGGCAAGAGCAACTTCAACGGGCTGCAAGTGTCCCTGCACCGGCGGATGGGCCGGGGCTTCAACTGGGGCACGGAGTACATGTGGTCTCACTCAATCAACGACGGTGCCACGGGCGGCGGCGAAGGTCTGCAAATCATGAACGTGGCGTGCCGGGCCTGCGACCGCGCACACAGCGACACGGACATCCGGCACACCTTCACGAGCAACTGGATCTACGATCTTCCATTCGGCCGCGGCAAGCGGTATCTGAATTCCGGCGTGGCCGCCGCGGTGTTCGGCAACTGGGAAGCGAGCGGGATCTGGGTGATGCGCACGGGGCGGCCGTTGAACATCACGGTGAACCGCAGCGCGAACGACCTGCCGGACGGCAACAGCCGCAACCCGAGGCCGAACCTGGTTCCGGGCGTACCGATCTACGCGTCGAACCAGAGCTTCGGCGGCTGGCTGAACATCGCCGCGTTCGCGGTCCCGGCGAGCCGCACCTGGGGGAACCTGGGCCGGAACATCGCACGGGGTCCGGGGTTGGCGCAGGTGGACTTTGCGCTGAGCAAGAGGATCATCTTTACGGAGGGCAAGGAGCTTGTCCTGCGCGGTGAGGGCTTCAACATTTTCAACCGCACGCAGGCCGGCAACCCGGGTACGAACATCAGCGCGCCGGGCACGTTCGGCATCGTCACCGCGGGCCTGAACCGCAGTATCGGCACGGGAACCTCGCGGCAACTGCAGATCGCTCTGCGGTTGAACTTCTAGAGCGGAGGGGCGGCCGCCCCTCCCTCAAATGCGGAACGTCACTCGTACCGAAGGGCAACCACCGGATCGAGACGCGCCGCTTTGCTCGCGGGCCAGATTCCAAAGAACAACCCGACGCCCACCGAGACGAAGACTCCGGCCGTCGCGGCCCACAGGGGGACGACGGTCGGAAGAGTGGGGAAGGCGAGGCGCACGGCGAGCGAGATGAGCCAGCCCAGGAGCATACCGAGCAGGCCGCCCATGCCGGTGAGGACGACGGCCTCGGTGAGGAACTGGACCACGATGTCGGAGCGCTTGGCGCCGATGGCCTTGCGGACGCCGATCTCCTTGGTTCTCTCGGTAACCGAGACGAGCATGATGTTCATGACGCCGATTCCGCCGACGAGCAGGCCGATGGAACTCAACACCACCATCACGATGGCGGTCACGGCGGTGACCCGGCGGAAGTCCTCGAGCATCTGCTCGGCGGTGTTCAGGGCGAAGCTATCCGGGGCGTTGTGGGGCACGCGGCGTTCCAGGCGCAGGATGGCGCGCGTTTCGTCCATCGCCTCCACGAGCCGCCCCTCTTTGGCGACGACAATCAGCATGTGCTCTTTGGCGGCGGGGAACATCTTGCGCATGGTGAAGTACGGAAACAGGATGCGATTGTCCTCCGCGCCGGGGAACGAGTTGCCGGGGCGCTTCATGACGCCCACGACCTCGAACTGGTGGCCGTCGACTTCCATCCACTTCCCGACCGGGTCGCTTTCGGCGAACAGCGCCTTCCGGACGTCCTCGCCGATGACCACGACGGGGACCCGATGGTTGTTCTCCACCTCACTGAAGAAACGCCCGGAGAGCATCACCACGTCGTTGCCGACGGCGTAACCCGGTTCGGTGCCGCCCATATCCAGCCGGAACAGATCGTTGCCCTTGTAGCGCGCCTTATGGATCATGTTGAACGGCGCGAAGAGCCATGGGCTGACGTGCTCGATGCTGCGCGACCGTTCGCGGATGGCCATGGCGTTCTCGTACGTCAAGGGCTTGCGCAGCCGCTCCTCCTGAGTGCTTCCGCGGAAGCCGAACTGGAACT
Source organism: Bryobacteraceae bacterium (assembly GCA_031969915.1). GTDB lineage: Bacteria > Acidobacteriota > Terriglobia > Bryobacterales > Bryobacteraceae > DALYJJ01. Next base: position 12,432 of record DALYJJ010000086.1, read on the forward strand.
TGAAGACGATGATCGAATCCTTGCCCATGCCTCGCAGGGCGTCGGCGATGGCGCCGTCGAGCCCGGCGATGATCGAGCCCACGCCGATGATGGTGCTCGTGCCGATGATCACGCCGAGGACGGTGAGGACGGCCCGCGTCTTGTGGCCGCGAATGGTGTCGAGCGCCAGTTTCACGGCCGAGGGCCAGGTGGAGGTTTTCATGGCTTACCTTTCGACGCGCAACGCTTCAATGGGGTCGAGCTTCGAGGCCTTATGCGCCGGGTAGACGCCGAAAAACAACCCCACCATGGCGGACAGCGTGACGCCCGTGAGGACGGCGGTCACGGGCATGGACATGGGCACCGGCGTCGCGGCGTTCACAATCAGGGTGATCACCCAGGCGATGAGGACGCCGATCAAACCGCCGCTGGCGGCAAGCATGGAGGATTCGACGAGAAACTGGTTGAGAATGTCCTGGCGGCGGGCGCCGACGCTCTTCCGGATGCCGATCTCGTGGGTCCGTTCGGTGACCACCGCGAGCATGATGTTCATGATCACCACGCCGCCCACCACCATGAAGACGCTGACCACGGCCATCGCGGTGGCGGCGATGGCGCCCGTCAGGCGGTCCCAGGCCTCAACGAGCGAATCGGAGGAGATGATGGCGAAGTTGTCGTCGCCGCCGGGGCGGACGTGGCGGTAGGCGCGCAGCAGCATGCGGATTTCGTCCTGGGACTGAAAGAGGCGGTTGCGGTCGATGGCCAGGGCGGCGAAACTCAACCCCCGCCGGGCTCCCCACATCTTGAGGTACGTCTGCACGGGGATCATGACAAAGTTGTCGCGGGACTGGCCGAAGACGCTGCCGAGGGCCTTGGCGACACCGACCACTTCGAACGGCCGGCCGGCCACCTGGATGGTCTTCCCGATGGGATCGGCGTTGGGGAAGAACCGGTCCTTCAGATCGTTGCCGATGAAGGCCACCGGCATCCGGCGGCGGTCTTCGGTGTCGGTCAGGAAGCGGCCCTGCGCGGGCTGGACATTCGTGATCACGCCCATGTTCGCGGAGACGCCCTGGAGGAAGGCTTCTTTCACTTCCTCCGAGCCATAGGCGATCGAGATATTGGAGCGCCCCGCGGACATGCCGAACTCGCGGAGCAGGGTGGTATTGGCCTTCAGAAACTCAAATTCTTCGAGCGACAGCTCCGGGTTCTTGCGCTGCAGCTCCAGGAACTTCTTCGGATCGAAGTTCCCAACGAAGGCCATGCGCAGGATGCGGAACCCGTCGACGCCCATGTTGGAGACGTTCTCGGCAATGTACTTGTCCATGCCGTGAATCACAGACATCACGGCGATGAGGGTGGTGGTGGCGAGGATGATCCCGAGCAGGGTGAGAAAGCTCCTCAGCTTGGATCCGAGTAACGAGTTCGCCGCGACCGCCGCCGCTTCGGCAAGAGAGGCCTGCTTGGCTGTCATCTTCAGGAAAGACGTTCCTTTGCAAGGATTTGTTCCTCAATCCACTCCATCACGACATGGTCGGCCCAAAACCGGGGCGGCCGGCGCGCCAGGAAGCCCAAGTGCCCCCCATGGTCCGGCGTGACCAGCCGGATGCAAGGATTCTTGACGACCGGTTCCGACTGGTACAGCGAGAACGGGATTAAGGGATCGTCCTGCGCCTGAATCAGTAAGGCCGGCACGCGGATGTCCGCCAGGAAGTGGATGGAGGACTGGGTGTCGTAGTAGTGCCGCGCGCCGCGAAATCCGAAGGCCGGGGCGGTGATGCGATCGTCGAACTCGAGCACGGTGCGGATGCGTGTGAGGTCGCGAGCCGGGAATCGATCCGGCTCGCTGGCCTGCCGCCGCCGGTAGCGCGCCTTCAGCCGGCTTACGAAGCGGCTCTCATAGAGCCGGTTCTGGCGCTCGGACATCTTATCCACGCAGGCGCCCAGGTGAAGCGGCGTGCCCACGGAACAGACCCCGGCCAACAACTGCGCACCCGCGGCGCCCAGTTCCCCGGCGAGCTTCAAGACGACGTTGCCTCCCAAGGAGAACCCACACAGGAAGACGGGCCCGCGCCCCTCGCTCTTAACAATCTCGAGCACCCGGCGGAGGTCCGACGTCAACCCCGCGTGGTAGAGGGTCGGGCAGAGGTGTTCCGTGCCGCCGCAAGTCCGCATGTTGAGGCGCATGGCGCCGAACCCCGCCTCGAGCGCCTCCCGCGCCATGCTCACCATGTACCCGGCGGCGCTCGAGCCCTCGAGGCCATGCAACGCGATGAGCAGGCCCCGTTCCTTCCCGGAGACGGGCGATTGCTCGTGGGCCAGCACCTGAACCTCGGGCTCGGTTTGATAGTATCGGTCCCGCACGGGAGAGCGCGGCGCCTCGCGGCGGGGCCAGAAGTTGCCGAGGATGGTCAGCGCATGCGGATTGCGGATGAGGGGATCGAAGGGTCGCAATCCCCATCGTACCGGCTGCGCCGACGCCGGATCAAAAGGCGAATCCGGCGAGCACCTCGTGCTGGTTCTGGGTGGGCCCGAAAACTACGCCCCGAAACGAGACCCGGTCGCTGGTCGCGAACCGGGAGTACCGATACTCGACGCTGAGCTTCAATCGTGCAAAGACCCGGGTGCGCAGCCCGGTGCCGGCGGCGAAGCCATGATCGAAGCGCGCGGGCGTACCGGCCGTTGGGCCGCTGAAGACCGTGGCGATGGAGCCGTCGGCGTTGCGGGTGACACCCCACGCGCTCGCATCGGCCGGGGAACGGCGGCGCGCGGTGTAGCCGCCCGCGGCGAACCAGGGGCCGCGGTAATACTTGCCGAGCACGGGGAACTCCCAGACGTCATTCCGGACGCGCGAATAGGTGAAGCTACCGAGGATGTCGGCGAAGTACGCCCGGTATCCGGTGCGTTTGTACAACGGGTTGAACTCCAGGGCAAAGCTCTTCGGCAGCCGCATCTCGATGGATGGCCCGACCGTATACGGACGGTCTTCGATTCGCTCGACGCCGGTCGTCGATTCCGTGAAAAAGAGTCCGCCCTTGACGCCGACCGAAACCGGGATCTGTGCCAAGCCCGGAATGGCGGCGACTAGAATCAGACCAACGATTCTGGTTCGCATGACGCACGGACGGGCCGGACGCACCGGCGGTTTCCGAAACCTGCAGGGACGTTCGGCGGAACCACGCATCACTGCCCGGCCCGGAGTAACACTTTCGCCGTGTCGTGGCTCTTCACCAGCTCGAATCCTCGATCGAACTCCTCAATCGGCAGCACGGCGCTGATGAGCGGCCTCAGCCGCAGCTTACCCGCTTCGATCAGACGGTTCATGCGCCGCCAGGTGCGCCCATTCCTACCCATGGTCGAGACCACCCGGACCTCGCGTCGCGTCATGGCGAAGAACGGATTGAACCGCACGGGCTCATCGAAAGTCCCAATGGTGACCACCGTTCCGCGCGGGCGCACCACGCGGAACGCCTCATCCCACACCGCCTGGTTGGCTCCCATCTCAATCACAAACTCCGCACCCCGGCCACCGGTGGCATCCATCACGCGCTCCAGCACGCCGCCCTGCCTGGCGTCGACCACGATGGCCCCGCTCACGGCCTCGGCTAGTTTGAGCCGGGCGGGCGAAACATCGGTGAGAATCGTATTCACGCCCCAGGCCGTCAGCACCTGGGCGGCCAGGATGCCGATGGGCCCCCCGCCGCCGAGGATCACCGCCCAGTCGCCCGGCTCATGGTGCACAGCCTCGGCGGCGTGCACTGCGATCCCCAGGTTCTCCAGCACGGCGCCCTCTTCAAGCGAGAGCTTCGCGCTGAGCCCGCACACGGCCCGTTCCGGCAGCACGGCGTACTCGGCGAACGCGCCGCGCTTCTTTCCGTAAATCTCCCGGTGCTCGCACAGGTTCGTATCTCCGTCGCGGCAGGGCCCGCACGCTCCGCAATGGATGAGCGGATCGTTGACAATCCGGTCCCCCGGCCGGAAGTTCTTCACGCCTGGGCCCACCTCCACGACAATGCCGCTCGCCTCATGACCCAACACCGCCGGCAGAGACAACGTCCGGTCGTTCGCGGCCCAATCCGTCCAGTCGTAGACTTTCGTTTCGCCCACGCAAATCGCGCAGTACTCCACCCGGAACAGCACGTCGTCGGCGTTCTCAATCCGCGGCGGCGCCAGATCCCGCAACACCAGCCCAGGCCCCGGCCGCTCCTTCAGCAACACCTTCATCGTCCAGTTCCCTCCGGGGAACGCCCTCCCATGGTAACTGCGTGAATCCTCCCCTGGACCCGCCTTCGGCCCGCCGACGGCTCCAACGCACCGGGGGCCGCCCGCCTGCGCTACACTGTCCCGGTGAGTTTCACCGCCGACAAGACGATGTTTGAGGTCTATCGCGAGACCACCTACTCGGGCCGCTACAAGGTGGTCTATTTCACGGAACTCCAGGACCACAACAAGGAGGCCGAGATCAATCACGCCCTGGCCGGGGAGCATTATTTCGACGGGTTCCTGAAGAACACCCACAAGGAACAGGCCAAGGAACTGATCGATCGGCTGCTGGAGCGGCTGAATTCCGGCGAGGTCCTCACGCCGGCCGAGTTCGCCCGGGAATTGGGCGTACACCTGGACGCGTAGCGCCGCGGGCGGCGGCCAAGTCCGGCGGGCGGCTCAGAACTCGAGCGAGGGTAGCATCTCGTAGAAGAGTTTGATCAGGGCCGGCCCCAGCGTCACCGCGAGGACCGACGGGAAGATCAGGAAGAAGACCGGAAACACGAGTTTGACGCCGACCTTGCGGGCCGCTTCCTGGGCGCGCTGGCGGCGGCGGGTGCGCAGATGGGCGGCGTGGCTTCGCAAGGCGGGGCCGAGGCTGGTGCCGAAACGGTCGCTGTCGATGAGCAGCGCGGTGAGCTTCTTCAACTCCGGTTCCCGGTTTCGCGCGGCGAGGCGGTCAAGAACTTCGACGCGCATCTTGCCGGCCCGCAGTTCCAGGTAGGCTGCGTTGAATTCCTCGCTCAGCTCCGGAAAGACTCCACGCAACTCGCGGCTGCAATCGAGCACGGCCTGATCGAGCGGCGCACCTGCCTCGACGGCGAGCACCATGAGATCGAGAGCGGAAGGAAGACCGCGGCGGAGCCGGTCGCCGCGGCGGCGGATGAGGAGAGTCAGCACGCGGTCGGGCAGCAGGTAGCCAACGCCGACACCCATGGCGGCAGCGAGCATGGAGACCAGCAGTTCCTGCCGCACCAGCACGGTGGTCCAACCGAGAGCGGCCGCGACCAATGCCGCGGCGGCGGTCTTCACGCCAAAGAAGATGGCCGGCGCCGACGGCTGCCGGTAACCGGCGGCTTCCAGGCGGGCGCGCACGGGATGGCGCGGGCGCTCGACGGCGGGCACCGTCTCGCCGATGACGCGGAAGGTGTGCGCGAGCAGAGAAGGCTCCTCGCCTCCGAGGCCGGAGGGGAGAACGGCGGCAGGGCGTGGCCGGGTGAGGAACCAATACCCCGCCGCCGCCACCGCGCCCATGACGAAGAGGAAGAAGACGCTGATGAGCAACAGGTCTGTCATAGGCGGATGTCGACAAGCTTGCGGATGACGAAATGGGCGCTTACGAGCAGAGCAAGGCAGACGGCGATCAGGGTCTTGCCGACTTCGTGACGCGTGAGCGTGAGGATGTAGTCCGGGTTGACAAAGAACATGATGCCGCCGATGAACAGGGGCAACACGGTAAGGATGGCGCCGGTGAGCTTACCGTGGGCGGCGATGGCGCGCACTTCGTCTTCGAGTGCGATGGACTCGCGGAGCGTCTCAGAGAGCTTGGCGAGCACTTCGTTGAGCCGGCCGCCGGTTCGCGATTGCAGTTTCACGGCGCCGGCGAACAGGCTGACCGAAGGAAGCGGCACACGCCCGCACAGACTCCCGAACGCCTGATCCCACGAACTGCCCAGCTTCCATTCGTCGTGGGTGCGGCGCATCTCGTAGCCGAGCGGTGCGGGGTACTCCGCGCCGACCATCTCCAGGCCGGCGCTGAACGGATGCCCGGCGCGCATGGCGCGCGCGATGGAATCGAGCGCGTCCGGGAATTGCGCTTCGAAGGCGCGGAAGCGGCGGCGGCGGCGCGAGCGCACATACAGGTAGGGCGAGGCCGTGGCCAGGGCGGTGAGCCCCCAGTGGGCAAACGCGGGAAGCCAGGACAGGCTGGACACGAGCGCGAATGCGATGGTCCCCCCGAGGAGCATCATCGCCGTCAAGCGGCCCACGGACCAGGTGAGACAGGCCTGCTCGATATGTGTGCGAAGCGTTTCCGAGAAGCGGAAGCGCGTGAGCAGGCGCGCCCAGAAGGAAATGGAGCTGACCCGTTCCTCGCGCAGCAAGGGTGAAGAATCGGCTTCCGCGTCGAGCCGTTGCCGCATCTGGACCACGACCACAGCGGCCAGGCCGAAGGTGACGGCGAAGACTCCCAGCAGCAGCGGAAGAATGGGCATGGCGGGTTACGGTTTCGGCAAGCGGGGCGTCACGAGCAGGACCGGCTCATCTCCGCCCGAGGCGATGGCCACCGTCTGGCGATCAGCGACGCTGACGCGTACGGGCTTGCCCGCCCGGACCACCTGCGCGTGTTCGCGCTGCTCGCCCGTTAGTGGTGCGAAGCGCACGTCGAAGGTGACGCGCTGCCGGGGCGGGGCTTCGGCACGCACGGGAGAGGTTTCGCGCGGATTCCGGAGCACCAGGCGAATGGCGCCGGTGGCGTCGGCCAGGCTCAGCCGCTCCGCTTCGGAGGCCTTCACCAGCAGAGTCACGACGCGCTGGCGGTTTTCGCTGTTGGGATCCTTGGCGAACACCTCGACGTTTTCGAGGAGCGTCCGAAGGCTGGAGCCGTCGCCTTCGCGCCGGATCACCTGAACATCGACGCGATGCCCGCTTTCCATCAACCCGACGACACCGTTTGAGTCGGTGGCCCGCACGCTCACCGCACGCATGCCTTCGGGGATGGCCAGCGAGGCGCCGCCGCGCGACTCCGGCGGCGAGAGACGCCCGGCGCGCAGCGGTTGGCCTTCCCGGATGGGTTCGAGAACGGTCAGGCCGGCGGCCTGTTCGGACGACTGCAGATCGCCGGGGCGCGCTACGGATTGCACGGTCTTGACGTCGGCAGGTTTGATCACCGCTCCGCGAGGCAAGTCGCGTGCGGCGACGACCACTTCCCGCTGGTTTGCAGCGTCCGCCGAGGAGCCCTTCAAACGCCCCACGACGAGCCCATAGAAGAGGCCCGTGGAGATCAAAGCCACCACGAATGCGATCCCAAGCAACGGAACGAGATTGCGCTTCATAAGTCTGGACAGTATGCCGCCATGGGTAGTACACCATGAGGCGAAGTTCCAACGAATCGGGTGTTTTTCCTAAGCCCCGAAGTCAGGGACCTTAGAGGCGAGGAAGGCGAGGGTCTGCTCCCAGGTGCCGAGACCGGCCACGGCGCCGAGTTGGAGGACGTTCATCGCCCCGACTGCGTTGGCAACACGGGCAGATTCCTCGAGCGACCGACCGCGGTGGAGCGCGGCGAGGAACGCTCCGGCGAACGTATCACCGGCGCCCGTGGTGTCGACGGCGGTGACCGGGAGGGCCGGCGCGTCAAAGGAGCCGGCGGGGGTGAACACGCTGCAGCCCAGCGGGCCACGCTTGATCACGACCGTGCCTGCGCCGCCCGAACGGAGCGCCGCCGCGGCCCGGCGATGATCGTCCGCGCCGGTGAGGCGAAGGGCCTCTTCTTCGTTGGTGAACAGGATGTCGAGGTGGGGGAGGCACGGGCCGAGCACGTCCATCCACTCGCCGCGCGCATCCCAACCGGTGTCGCAGGAGGTGCGTAGTCCGGCGGCGCGCCCCCGCCGCACGAACTCGGGCGCGGACCGCCGCAGCAGCGGCATGGCGAAGGGGTTCGCGAGGTGGAAGGTGGCGCAGCCGGCAATGAGGTCCGGCGTGAACTCGATGGCTTCCGCGAAGCCTTCGCGGCTGCAACCGGGCCGGTGGAGGAACGCGCGCTTGCCATCGGAAGCCACCAGTCCGACGGTGGTGGCGGTAGCGGCTTCGATCCGGTCTACCCACCGCGTGTCGACGCCCCCTTCCTGCAGAGTCCCCAGCACAGCGTCACCGAACGGGTCGCGGCCGATCATGCCCACGAGCCTCGCCGGGACACCGAGCTTTGCGATGGCGTAGGACGTGTTCGAACCATTGCCGCCCAGGAACGTCGAAATGTCCTCAACCCAGGTTGAGGCTTCGTAGCGAACCTGGTCCACCGGACGGACCAGGATGTCGTAGACGATGTTGCCGCACACCAGGACGCCGGGAATCACAGCGCGCCCTTGGTCAGGTTGTCGAGGAAGCCGGGTGCGATGGGCCAGGCGCCGTGCACGCTCGCGCCTTCGTGGCGGAAGGCGCCGGCGGTGAGCAGGCCGCTGAGGTCGTTTGGGTTGGGCGACTGGTTCTCGCGGGCGATCCACTTGCGGAGCGTTTCGGTGGTGGACTGGAGCTGGTTGGCGAGCGCGCGGGCGTCCTGTTCGGAGCGGCATTCGACGCGGAGCGCGAGCCGGTAGCCGTCCGCGGCGCCGCGATCGAGCGACAGCCAGAGGCGGTTGGCGCCTTCGAGCGCGGAGGCGAAGGTGCGCGTGCCGCTGGGGAGGGCCTGCTTACGCAGTTCGCCGGGAGGAATGGTGAACCAGACGGGCGAGGTGGGGAAATCGAGCCCGGTGACGGCGCCGTGCCGGGTGATGAGCGCGGCGGCGTAGGCGTCGCGGGCCACGGCGAGGGCCATCAGGCCAGGGCGAAGCTCATAGAACGAGATCTTGCGGTCGGGCTGGCTGCCTTCCATCCGGCAGGGGCCGTTGTCACAGGCGCCGCCCTGGGCAGCGGCGTAGCGGCGAAGTGCGCCCCAGTCGAAGCGGCCGCGCAGCACCATGAACGTACCGTGCTCCTGAAAGGACACCAGGACGGCGTCCAGGTCGCGGGCGTAATCGAACTTCGTCGCGTCGATGAAGGACCGGTAGTCGGGGTCCTGCGCTGCCGGGGCGGCGGAGAGCTTCTCCAGGATCCCTGCCTTCCGCAGGCCGTCGACGTCCAGGTAGACCATGGCCGCGCTGGCGGGCGGCAGATAGGGCAGTAGGGCTCCCGGGGCAATGGAGTGTGGACGCCGCTGCCACAGGACCCACAGGCCGGCCAGGGCACCGGCCAGGGCGAGGATGGCCGCAAGCCGGCTGCGGTTAGAGAAGGCGGACACGGTTCGACGTTACACCGCGGCGGCGAGTTCCGCCAACCGGGCTTCCCGCCAGAGCGCCATATACGGCTTCAGTTCCCGCATCATGGCCTGGAACTGCGGAATGGTAAGCGACTGCGCCCCATCGCTGATCGCCTTTTCCGGACACGGGTGGACCTCGACGATGATCCCGTCGGCGCCGATGGCGACGGCCGCCCGGGAGAGGGCGGGAACCAGGCTCCGCTTGCCGGTGGCGTGGCTGGGGTCGAGAACCACCGGGAGGTGAGTCAGTTCGCGGAGGGCGGGGACGGCGGCGATGTCGCAGGTGTTGCGGGTTACGGTTTCAAAGGTGCGGATGCCCCGTTCGCAGAGGATGACGTTCGGGTTACCGTGCGCGACAATATACTCGGCCGACATCAACAATTCTTTGATGGTTGAGCTCATACCGCGTTTCAGGAGAATGGGCTTCTTCGTTGGTCCGAGGGCCTTGAGAAGGGCGAAGTTCTGCATGTTGCGGGCGCCGATTTGGAGGATGTCCGCGTACTCGGCGACGAGGGGGACGTCGCCGTCGCTCATCACTTCCGTAACGATGCACAGCCCGGTGGCCCGCTTGGCCTTCAACAGAAGCTTTAACCCTTCCTCTTCAAGGCCCTGAAAGTCATAGGGAGACGTCCGAGGCTTAAAGGCACCGCCGCGGAGGATCTTGGCGCCCGCGCCGCGAACGGCTTCGGCGGTATCCATGATCTGTTTCTCGTTCTCGACGGAGCAGGGTCCGGCCATGACGCAGAAGTCATCTCCGCCGATTTCGTAGCCGTTGACGCGGACTTGGGTGCGGCCGGCATGGAACTCTTTGCTGACGAACTTGTAGGGGGCGGAGATGCGAACGGCTTTTTCCACCTGGGGCATCGCTTCGAGGGATTCGAGGCAGGCGGTGACATCGCCGACGCCGACCGCGCCGATGACGACGCGCTCTTCCCCTTGAATCGAATGGACTTTGTAGCCGAACTCGCGGATCCGATCCGTCACCTGGTCGACTTCTTCCTTGGTGGCGAAACGCTTCATCGAAATGATCATAGGTTCCCTCGGAAAAACGAAAGACCCACTCTTTCGAGTGGGCCGTTTGGACTCTCTTGACTCCGCGACACCACTCGGGGCGATCAGCCGAAGGGGCTAAATCGGAACCCGAATGATGGGGCGTAGCAGCGCATGGAAGTTTCAGTATACACAGGAGTTATCTCCAGTGCAAGGACTTTTCACCGACACCACGTGTAAAAGGTGGATCTACACCGCCCAGGAGGTGTCGGGGGTGGCGCGAAACTCCTTGGGGTCGCGGGCGAGTTCCTGGTAGATGGCTTCGACGAGGGCTTCCCAGGATGCGCTGAGGATGTTCTCGGACATGCCGGAGGTGGTCCAGACGCGTTCACCGTCTTCCCAATCGACGTCGACGAGGACCTTGGCGGCGGTGCCGGCGAGGCGGTCGAGGACGCGGACGCGATAGTCGCGGAGCCAGAAGCGGCCGACCGAGGGGAAGAGGGGGGAGATGGTCTCGCGGAGGGCGAGGTCGAGGGCTTCGAGGGGGCCTACGCCCTGGGCGGCGCCGGTGAGCACATCGCCGTTCAGGACCAGGGTAACGGAGGCTTCGCTTAGGGGCTGGGTGCGGCCGACGACGCGGGTGCGGACTTCGTAACTCGAGACCTCAAACGGCGGGCCGGCGGGCTGGTTCTGGTCAGAGCGCTCGGGGATGTTACCGACGGGCTCGCCGTGGCCGTGGGGGAAGGCGCCGGAGCCTACGAACGGGGCTCGGGAGTCGAGGGGCTTGCCGACGGCGCCGGCGATGGTGCGGGCGAGGGCAGTAAGTCCGGCTAACTTCTTGGGACCCACGACCTGGTGCCCTAACTTAAGTTCCAGGTCGGCGACGATGGTGGCCAGGTTGGCGCAACCGCAGCGTTCGCCGTAGCCGTTCATGCAGCCTTCGACCTGAGTGAAGCCCGCCTCGACGGCGGCGAGGGTATTGGCGACGGCGAGCCCGCCGTCATTATGGGCGTGGATGCCGAGGACGCCGTCGAAGCGCTTACGGACCTCGCGGCAGACCTCGGCGATGCGGCCGGGGAGGGAGCCGCCGGCGGTATCGCAGAGGGAGAGGACATCGGCGCCGCCGGACTTGGCGGCCTCGAGCATCCGCAGGGCGAGATAGTGGTTGGCGCGGAAGCTATCGAAGAACGACTTAGCGAGAAAGATGACGTGGCGGCCTTCGCCCTTGAGGCGGCGGACGCCGTGGGCGATGGCGTCGATGTCCTCGACTCCGGCGAAGACGGTGACCACGGGGGTGGCGGCATCGAGCAGGGGCTCGATGCGAGAGCGGACGCCGCCGTAGGCGGAGAGGCGGGCGTGGTTCAGTTGCAGCGAGCGGGCCTGGCGGAAGAACTCGGCGTCCTCGAGCGAGGTCGCGGGCCAGCCGGCCTCAATGAAGTCGATGCCGAAGCGATCGAGTTCGAGGGTGAGGCGGAGTTTGTCGTCGATGGTGAAGTGCACACCTTCGCCGAGGGCGCCGTCCCGCAATGTGGAGTCGAGCACCTGGATACGCATGATGGGTCCTCAACAGGGAAGTTCGGAGGCGGCCATGGCATAGGCGGGCATGACCCAGTGGCGGTAGCGGTCGAGCCGGCCGTGGGTGGCGTCGAGGTAGAGGCGCCGGAGCTGATGGGTGAAGAAGCCGATCTCGCCGTTGCCCACGGGGCGATGATCGACATTGGTGATGGGCGCGACCTCGACGGCGGTACCGGTGAAGAAGGCCTCATCGCAGACGTAGAGTTCGCTGCGTTCGATGGAGCGTTCGACGACCTCGAGGTGGAGTTCGGCGCGAGCGAGTTCCATGATGGAGGCGCGGGTGATGCCTTCGAGGATGTTGTCCGAAGGGGGCGGGGTGATGAGGCGGCCGTCGCGCACGATGAACAGATTGCAGGTGGCGCCTTCGGCGACGTGGCCGCGCTCGGTGAGGAAGATCGCTTCGTCGAAGCCGTTGCGGCGGGCCTCGTCGGTGGCGAGGGTGGAGTTCACATAGGCGCCGCAGATCTTGGCGCGGCCGGGGATGGCGGAGTCTTCGATGCGGCGCCAGGAGGAGACGCCGGCGCTGATGCCGCGCGTGGACTCGATGTAGACGCCGAAGGGGACGGCGGCGATGGCGATGGAATCGTGTTCGTCGGCGTGGACGCCGATGCGGGCGGCGGACTTGAAGGCGAGGGGGCGGAAGTAGAGGTCCGTCTCGAAATGGTTGCGGCGAACCAGTTCGGCGGAGATGTCGCAGAGTTCAGTGACGGACTGGGGGATATGAATCCGGATGATGGAAGCGTTCCGCTTCCAGCGGTGATAGTGCTCGATGGGCCGCACCAGGTGGAGTTCCCCGGCCTGGGCGTCCCAGTAACCGCGGATGCCTTCGAAGACGCCCGTGCCGTAGTTGAGGGCGTGGGTGAGCATGCCCACGTGGGCGTCGCGGAGAGGGACGAATTTATCTCTGAAGAAAACAACCGTATCGGGGTTGGGTTCCGGCGTTCTCATGCGAGGGCTCCTTCGGGAGTAACGATACGGGCCGGGGAGGCGTGGTAGGCTTCCCTGCCCTTCAAGAGCGCGAGGCGGTCGAGTTCGAGCCAGCGCGCGGATTTGACCTTATGGGAGAGGGCGTGATCGATGGGCTCGGGGGGCAGGAAGCCGGTGGCTTCGAGCAGCGCTCCGAGCATGACAATGTTGGCGGCGCGAGCATCGCCGAGGGAATCGGCCAACTGGGCGAAGGGCTGCACGACGAAGCGGACATCGGGGCGGCGGGCGTCTTCGGGCAGTTGGATGCCGTTATAGAAGACCCAGCCGCCGGGCTCGACGGCTCCGATGAACTTTTCGAGCGAAGGCTCGTTGAGGGCGAGCAGCACGTTCGGCCTGGTGACCAGGGGTGAATCGACGGGCCGTGTCGAAAGGCGGACGTGACAGTTAGAGGTGCCGGAGCGCATTTCCGGGCCGTAAGAGGGGAGCCAGGAGACGTTGAGGCCGGCGGCGAGACCGGCCTCGGCGAGCACTTCGCCGAGCATGAGCACGCCCTGGCCGCCGAAGCCGGCGACGCGGATGCGGAGATCGGTGGCTTCGGTTTGGGCGGGCGACGGAGGCAGCGTGTCATCGGTCTCGAGGACGGTGGGGATGGCGGCGAGCTCGGGCGGCGCCGGGGGCGCGGGGCGCGGGGCCGCGGTGACGGTGCGGTCCTTGTAGACGCCGAGCGGGAAGTGCTTAGTGAGTTCGTCGCGCACGTAATGCTGGGCGTCCACGGGGTTCTGCTTCCAGATGGTGGGGCAGGGGGAGAGGATTTCGATGAGCGTGAAGCCAAGGCCCTGGACCTGATTTTCGACGCCCTTGCGGATGGCCTTGGCGGCGGCGAGGATCTGCTTGGCGCCGCCGAGGGCGACGCGCTCGAGATAGACGGGGGCTTCGAGCGTGGAGAGCAGTTCGCAGACGCGCATGGGGTAGCCTTCGTTCCAGACGTCGCGGCCGAAGGGGGTGGTGGTGCTTTTCTGGCCCACGAGGGTGGTGGGGGCCATCTGGCCGCCGGTCATCCCGTAGATGGCGTTGTTCAGGAAGAAGACGGTGATGGGCTCGCCGCGGTTGGCGGCGTGGAGTATCTCGGCGGAGCCGATGGCGGCGAGGTCGCCGTCGCCCTGATAGCTGATGACGACGGCTTCAGGGCGGCTCCGCTTGACGGCGGTGGCGACGGCGGAGGCGCGGCCGTGAGCGGCCTGGACGTTGCCGACATCGAAGTAGTAATAGGCGAAGACGGAGCAGCCGACGGGGCTCACCATGACGGTGCGGTCCTGGACGCCGAGCTCTTCGACGGCGCGGGCGATCAGCTTGTGAGTGATGCCGTGGCCGCAGCCGGGGCAATAGTGGGTCTGGCCGCGGTGTTCGCCCTTACGGGCGAACTCGGAGTAAAAGACGCCGGAGCGTTCCTGGACGATGTCGAAGTCGCAAAGGGTCTCGTTAGGCATGGTGGGACTCCGGGGTATGGGGCTTGGGCGAGCGGGG
>DALYJJ010000087.1:0-26614 GCA_031969915.1 Bryobacteraceae bacterium
GCCATGGGTGAGGCCGCCGACGCGGCCCATGTACTGGGCGAACACCTGGCGGGGCGTCACTCCGCGCAGGAAGAAGAGGCCCAGGTCGCGATGGCACGGGCAAAGGACGTCGTCGCGTTCGGCGGCGAGGCCTGCGCCGATGCAGATGGCCTCCTGGCCGCGGCCGACATAGACGCCGCCCAGGATCTTGCCCTGCCGGTAGAGCTTCCGCTCGATGCGGTCCTCCACCTCGCGCATGAGCGCCATCGCGGAGAGCATCCGGCGCGCAAGCGCAGGCTCGTCGCCGGCCGTCCCAGAGGCGGGCGAAAGGGTTGCGGTGGGATTCACGGCTGCCATGAATCCCCCAATTATAACGGCTAGATGAACTTGTACTGGCCGGGCACGGGCAGTGGCGGAACTTCCACCTTGAGGTCGTAGTCGAACGACTTGGGCTGCAAGTCCTGCTTCGAGTTCAGGATCATGTCCCAGGTGATCTCGATGCCGGAGTACGCCGACTCGCGGGCCATGATGCAGGTGAGCGTGCTTTCCGCGACGGGCATCGCGTGGTTGATGTACGGGCCGTCGCCGCGGATGGACTTGACCATCGCCGTGTGCTCATTCACGTACGGGTTGCCCTGGCGCGCACCCATGTCGTGGCCGTTGCTTCTACCCTTGCTGCCGATGATCAGCTCCGAGACGTTCTGATAGGAGCCGCGCGGGAACTGGCGGCAGTAGCTCGACATGCGGACGCCGTTGGCGTACTCGAAATCCGCGGAGATGTGGTCATAGATATTGCCGTACAGCTCTTCCTTCGGCCGCCACACGGCGCCGCCGGTGGCCACCACCTTCACCGGATGCGTACCCATCACCCAGTTGCAGACGTCGATGTTGTGCAAGTGCTGCTCCACCACCTGGTCGCCGCAGATCCAGACGAAGCTATACCAGTTGCGGTGCTGCCAGGTCATGTCACCCCACTTGGGATCGCGGCCCTTCTGCTGGATCACCGGAGAACCGACCCAATAGGCGTACATCGCGCGGACGTCGCCGATCGCGCCGTCCTGGATTTTCTTGACGGTTTCCATGTAGTCGGTGGAGAAGCGCCGCTGCGCGCCGCTCATCACCGTGAGTTTCATCGCCTCGGACTTTCGGGCCGCTTCCATGAAGCGGCGCACGCCGGTCGGGTCAGTGCCGAACGGCTTCTCGCAGAAGACGTGCTTCTTCGCGTTCACCGCGGCTTCGAAGTGCATCGGGCGGTAGCCGGGCGGCGTGCAGAGCATGACGATGTCGATGTCCGTCTTGAGCACCTTTTCATAGGCGTCGAAGCCGACGAACTTGTACTCGGGGGTGATCTTCACCCGCTCCCACACCTGCGGATGCGCCTTCTGAATCCATCCCAGGTTCTGTTCGAGTTTGTCTTCGAAGATGTCACCCGCGGCGACGACTTCGACATTCTCCGAACCCTGGATCAGGTCGACGATCGCCTGCCGGCCACGTCCTCCCACGCCGATCAGGCCGGCCTTGAGTTTGGCTGCGCCCTGGCCGCGAACCAGTTCCGGCCGAATGATGGTGAAAGCGGTGGCGCCGGCGGCGCCGGCTTTGGTGAGAAAGTCCCTGCGGGTTGCATTCGAATCCATGGAGTGAGTGCCTCGGTGCTGATTGTATACCCTTCGCTCCGGTGTACGATGGGCTCACATGTCCGGGCTTGGGATCGAAGGGGTGTACGCGGCCGCCATCACGCCGCGGCGGCAGGGAAGCAGCGCGGTGGATCTGGGAGCGATGCTCGACGTGATCGACTTCCTGTGCGGCGCCGGAGTGAACGGCATCACGCTGTTCGGCTCCACCGGCGAGTTTCCGCACTTCACGCTGGAGGAACGCCAGAAGCTGGTCAACCTGGCGGTGCGCCGCAGCCGCGTGCCGGTGATCGTCAACGTGTCGCACAGCACGCTCGACGGCGCCGTCGAACTGGCCGAGGCCGCCGCTTATGACGGCGCACGCGCCGTAGCACTGTTGCCGCCCTATTACTTCCGCTACAATCAGCCAGAGATTCGGGCGTTCTACGAGGGCTTTGCAAAGGAGACGGGCGGCCGCGTGCCGAGACTTCTTTACAACATCCCCGTGTTCGCCAGCCCGCTGGCTGCCAGTACCGCGCGCGAGCTGATCGGAGCCGGGCTCTATCAGGGCATCAAAGATTCGAGCGGCGATCCCGCGTACTTTCGAGCGCTGAACGGCGCCGGAACCTTCCTGGTGGGGAACGATGCGATCTTCGCCGAGCTGCGCGCGCAGGGAGCGTCCGGGGCGGTGAGCGGTGTCGCCGCAGCCGTTCCGGAGTTGCTGCTCGGCCTGGATGGAGCGGTGTGCGCGGGCGACCACGGGCGGCGCGAACGGCTGGAACGGAGCATGAGTGAGTTCCTCACGTGGATCGAATCGTTTCCCGCGCCGATTGGAATCAAGGAGGCGGCCGCCCTGCGAGGGTTGAAGCCGGGGCCCCACGCCATGCCGCTGCCGCCGGAGATGGAGGCGCGCCTGGCCGCTTTCCGCGCGTGGTTCCGGGCGTGGCTCCCTGAGGTGAGGAAGGATGCGCCGTAGAGACTTCCTGCCCTTCGCCGCCGCGGCCGGACTTCGCGGCCAGGCGCCCGCGGGCGGGGCGCAGGCGGCGACGTTCCGCTCGGACGTCGACGACAGCGATCAACCGTACGCTCTCTATGTTCCACCCGGCTACGATGGGGCGCAGAAGTGGCCGCTGGTGATCAGCCTTCACGGAGCGTTCTCGACTCACCGGCTCAATCTTCGCCAACTCTTCGGGCAGGGGAACCGCGCCCTGGAGACGGACGCCCAGGCCACGCGCTCATTTCCGGTCTTGCCCGCCGTGCCCTTTCTCGCCGCGGCTCCCTATGCGCGGGGCACCATGGGATATCAGGGCATCCCCGAGCGCGACGTCTACGCCGTGCTCACCGAAATGAAGTCGCGCTTCTCAGTGGACGAGGACCGCGTCTACCTCACCGGGCTCTCGATGGGCGGGGGCGGAGCGCTCTGGCTCGGCTTCACACGTCCCGATCAATGGGCGGCCATCGCGCCGGTGTGTCCCGCTGCGCCCGAGGAAACGGACGACTACGCGTCCAACGCGCTGAACCTTCCGACGCACCTGTTCCATGGCGCCGCGGACCCGCTGGTACCGGTGAGCGCGACCCGCGCGTGGCACAAGAAGCTCAGCGCCGCCGTCTCGCCCGTGGAATACGTCGAGTATCCGAACGTGCGCCACAACGCCTGGGACTACGCCTACAGGAACGCGGCCATCTTCACCTGGTTCGCAAAGCACAGACGCAACCGCTTCCCTGAGCGGGTGCGCTTCGCCACGCGGCGCTATCGCTATTCCTCCGCTTACTGGCTGCGGTTCGACCGGCTCACTCCCGGCGCCGCCGCTTCCGCGGAGTCCACGGCGGGCCCTGCGAACACCGTCACGGTCCAGACCACGGGCCTCGACGGGATCACGCTGAAGATCGCCGGCCATCCCCGCGTCAGGCCGAAATCGCCGCTGACGGTCACGCTCGATGGAACGCGGATCGCGGTGCGGCCGGGCGCGGAGCCCGCCTTCACTCGGACGGGCGGCGATTGGCGCCTGGGAGCGGTGAAGAAGGCTGCGCATGAAAAACGCGAGAGCCTGGAAGGCCCGATCGGCGAGGCCTTCGCGTCGCGTCACATCTACGTCTACGGCACCGCGGGTAGCCCGTCGCCCGAAGAAGCCGCGCGCCGCAGGGAACGCGCCGAACAAGCGTCGGATTGGTCGCGCCCCCTGCTGCGGCTGACTCTCACGCTACGCGCCACAGCCGACCGGGACGTCGGGGCCGGTGACCGCAAGGAGGCCAACCTGATTCTCTTCGGCGGGCGCGAAACCAACTCGCTGATCGCAGAGATCTCTCCGCGGCTTCCCATGGCCCTCAACCGGAGCGCCGCCGACTACTCGCTCACCTTCGTCTACCCGATCGACGGCCGCTACGTGGTGGTCAACTCCGGCCTTCCGTTCTGGATGGGTTCGGACCAGGTGAAGCGGCAGGGCATGCCCTTCCGCGCGAGCCGCGGCGAGCCGCCCACTTACGCGCTGGTTCAGACGTTCGGCGACTTCCTGCTGTTCAAGGGCTCGCTCGAGAACGTGGTGGCCGAAGGGCGATTCGAAAACGACTGGACGCTGCCCCGCGCGGCGTTGGAGAAGATCCGCGCCACGGGCGCGGTGGAGATTCGATGACCGATCTGACTCGCGAAGAGATCCGCCGCTATGGCTACGAGATCGTCGACTGGATCGCGGACTACCTGCACGATCCGCGCGCGCATCGCGTGCTTCCCGACATGCAACCCGGAGACCTCACCGCGAAGCTCCCCCGGAGCGCTCCGGAAACGGGCGAGCCCATGGACCGCATCCTCGCCGATTTCCGCGAATTGATCGTTCCCGCGATCACGCACTGGAACCATCCGCGCTTCATGGCGTTCTTCTCCGTGTCCGCTTCGGCGCCGGGAATTCTCGCCGAGGCGCTGACCGCGGCGGTCAACACGAACGGCATGCTCTGGAAATCGAGCCCCGCGAATACCGAGTTGGAACTGGTCACGGTCGATTGGGTGCGGCAGTGGATGGGGCTGCCCGACGGGACGTTCGGGATCATTCACGACACCGCGTCGCTGAGCACCATCCACGCCATCGCCGCCGCGCGCGAGGCGGCGGATCCGGAGGCGCGGACGCGGGGCGGCTCGCAGCATCTGACGATCTACACGTCGCAGCACGCCCATTCGTCCGTCGAGAAGGGCGCGATTGCGATCGGCATCGGCCAACAGAACGTGCGCAAGGTCCCCGTCGACGCCGAGTTCCGGCTGCAACCGCGGGAGCTCGCCGAGATGATTCGCGCCGATCGCGCCGCCGGCAAACAGCCTTTCTGCGTGGTCCCGACCGTGGGAACCACGGCCACCACGGCCATCGACCCGGTGCCCGCCGTTGCCGAGATCTGCGCCTCCGAGCGCCTGTGGATGCACGTCGACGCGGCCTACGGAGGCGCGGCCGCGGTGGTTCCGGAACTGCGCCACCTGCTCGACGGATGCGAACGCGCGGATTCCTTCGTGGTGAACCCGCACAAATGGTTCTTCACGCCCATCGATCTGAGCACGCTGTTCACGAAGCACCCCGAAACCATGCGCCGCGCGTTCTCCCTGGTGCCTGCCTACCTGCGCACCAACGAAGACGGCCGCGTGGTGAACCTGATGGACTACGGCATGCCGCTCGGCCGCCGCTTTCGCGCGCTGAAGCTCTGGTTCGTGCTCCGGTACTTCGGCCGCGAGGGCATCGCCGAGGTGATCCGGCAACAGTGCGGCTGGGCGCGGGAACTCGCTGCGGAGATCGCCCAGGACCCGCGCTTCGAACTGACGGCACCCACCACGCTTTCGCTGGTCTGTTTCCGCTACCGCGGAACGAATGACCAGAACCGCCAACTGATCGACGACGTCAACCGGAGCGGCGAGGCGTTCCTGCTGGGCAACGAAATCGCCGGCGTCTTCATGATCCGTTTTGCGATCGGCAACATGCGCACCACGCGCGACGACGTGTTTGCGGTGTGGCGAGCGATCCGAGAGGCGGCGGGACGGATCGCGGCGCCGGCGCGAACGCAGTCGGGATCATAGATAATAGATGGCTAACCATGAGCCGCTTCCGCTTCCTGACGCTGATCGCTCTCCTCGCATCGCTGTTACAGGCGCAAGGGACGATTGAAGACTACCGCCGCGCCTGGGGGCTGCGGGAGAAGTACCAGCCGCTCGCAATCAACGTGCCCGACGAGGCCCGGTGGATCGAAGGGACGACGCGCTTCTTCTATCGGAAGTCAGTGCAGGGGGGGCACGAGTATGTCGCCGTCGACGCGCCGACGCAGGCGAAGAGCGCCGCGTTCGATCAGACGAAACTTGCCGCGGCGCTGTCGAAGACCCTGAACCGTGCCGTTGAGCCGCTGGCGCTGCCGCTGGTGAATCCGGCGATCGTCGACAAGGGCGCGACACTTGAATTCCTTGCCGGCGAGGACCGGTACCGCGCGAACCTGGCCGACTACACGATACAGCTTGCGCCGAACGGCCGGGGCGCCGCGAGCCGGGCCTGGCCGCCTCCGGTCCCCTTGGTCCGCGGCGCGTCGGAGCGGCCCATCCCGTCGCCGGACGGCAAGCTGGAGGCCGTGGTCCAGAACTACAATCTGCATCTTCGCGAAAAGGGCAAGCGCGCCACCGTGGCGCTCACCTACGACGGCTCCGAAGACAATTACTACGCGCCGAACGCCGTCGTCTGGGCGCCGGATTCGTCGAAGATCGCGGCGTATCGCGTTCGTCCGGGCTATATCCGGAAGGTTCACTTCATACAGTCCTCGCCCGAAGACCAGTTACAACCGAAGCTCTCCTCGATCGACTACAACAAACCGGGCGACGTACTCGACTTACAGCAGCCGGTGCTGATTGAAGTTGCTTCCCGGAAGCTGCATCCGGTGGCGAACACGCTCTTTCCGAATCCTTATAACCTGACCCGTCCGGTGTGGAGGAAGAACTCCTCCGCATTCACCTTCGAGTACAACCAGCGGGGCCACGAAGTGTACCGGGTGATCGAAGTGGATGCGGCGACGGGCGCGGCGCGGGCCCCGATCAGCGAGGAGCCGAAGACGTTCTTCAATTACTCCGGCAAGCGGTTCCGGCACGATGTCAACGACGGGCGGGAGATCGTGTGGATGTCGGAGCGCGACGGGTGGAATCACCTGTACCTGATGGACGGCGCCACGGGCAAGGTAAAGAACCAGATCACGCGGGGGCCCTGGGTGGTCCGAGGGGTGGAGAAGGTAGACGACGAAAAGCGCCAGGTGTGGTTCCGGGCGAGCGGCATGTATCCGGGCAAGGATCCCTATTTCGTTCACTATTACCGGATCAACATGGATGGCTCGGGCCTGATCACGCTCACCGAGGCGGACGCCAACCATGCGGTGACGTTCTCACCGGACATGAAGTACTTTGTGGACACTTACTCGCGCGTGGATCTGCCCACAGTTTCCGAACTGCGGGAAGTAGGGACAGCGAAGCCGCTGGCGCGTCTGGAGACCTCCGATACGGCTCAGTTAGAGGCGGCGGGGTGGCGCCCGCCGGAGGTCTTTACGGCGATGGCCCGCGATGGAAAGACCGATATCTGGGGTGTGATATACCGTCCCACGAGTTTCGATCCGGCGCAGAAGTACCCGGTGGTGGAGAACATCTATGCCGGGCCGCACAGCTCATTCGTTCCGAAGTCGTTTTCGGCCTACAATCCGATGCAATCCCTCGCCGAGCTGGGATTCATCGTGGTGCAGATCGACGGCATGGGAACCTCGAACCGGTCGAAGGCCTTTCACGACGTGGCCTGGAAGAACCTGAAGGATGCCGGGTTTCCGGACCGGGTACTGTGGCACAAGTCGGTGGCCGCGAAGTATCCCTGGTATGACATCAGCCGCGTGGGCATCTACGGACATTCCGCCGGCGGCCAGAACGCGATGGGCGCGCTGTTGTTCCACGGCGATTTCTACAAGGCCGCGGTATCTTCGTGCGGATGCCACGACAACCGCATGGACAAGATCTGGTGGAACGAGCAGTGGATGGGCTGGCCCATCGGCCCGCATTACTCCGAGTGTTCGAACGTCGATAACGCGCACCGGCTGGCGGGCAAACTGCTGCTCTCGGTTGGGGAGATGGACAACAACGTGGACCCCTCCTCGACGCTGCAGGTGGTCAACGCCCTGATCAAGGCGGGCAAGACATTCGACTTCATCATGCTCCCCGGACAGGCGCACTCCAACGGCGGGCCGTACGGCGACCGGTTGCGCTACGACTTCTTCGTGAAGC
Source organism: Bryobacteraceae bacterium (assembly GCA_031969915.1). Classification (GTDB taxonomy): domain Bacteria; phylum Acidobacteriota; class Terriglobia; order Bryobacterales; family Bryobacteraceae; genus DALYJJ01. The sequence goes on from DALYJJ010000087.1 coordinate 7,855, forward strand.
ACCTGCTGGGACGGACGCCGCCGGAGTGGAATGCGCTTGAGGAGAAGCTCCCGGCGGCGCCCCGGCGGCAGTAGCTCACCTCAACGCCAGGGGGCCTTCTGCCACGCCGTCACGAAGGCTTGTCCGTCGAGCACCAGCATCGGATCGTTGACGTTCGTGGGGTGATTTCGCTTTTCGAGACGGTACGTAGTGGAGCCCTTGGATCGGGAGTTGGCGGTGATGGTGGACTCCGTCGCGGTCCAGGTGCCGGCGTCGTAACTCTGGGAGGTCGAACCTCCATTGGGGTTGTAGGAGTCGCTCTCGCCCGAATACTCGTAGGTGCCGTCGGCGTTCAACACGAAGCATTGGCTGGAGGAGCGCGCGCCGCCGTTGGTGGCGTAGACATTGGCCTGATAGCACCACTTGCCCACGAGTTCCGGAAGCACGCCGCCGCGGCCCGCCGGCGCCCGGGGCGCAGTTCCGCCAACGGGCGCACCGGCTGCGAGGCGAGTGAGGCGGATCGCCTGCGGCCCCTGGCCCATGGTCAGAGTGTCGCCGCTCAGTTGGATGGGGACGGGCACCTGGCCATCGTTGGCGATCAACAGGAGCGTGGAGCCTTGCACGGCGTAGCGGTAGGTCTCGCCCGCAAGCAGCAGCGACCCGTCGGCGCCGAAGCGAGCGAGGCCGCGGGGCCCTTGCCAGTCGCCGACGAGCGACGCGGCAGGCGACGGCACGGCCGCCGGACCGGCCAGCGGATTCCGCGGGCGCGGCGGCCCGGCCGGAGTCAGTTCGTACGTTTCTCCCTCTGAGGTGAGCGCGAGGCGGCCATCGCCGAGCCGCCGGACGGAGAAGGGAAATCGCTCGCCGTCCGCGGTGAACGTCCCGTCCAGATGGCCGCCGGCGGCCTGGGCGGTAAACGGCAGGTTCTGGCCATCCATGGCGATGACGCCGGCGTAAGAGGAACCGCCCTTGGACTGAATCGTCAGGGTGAGGTTGGCGCCCTTCCAGGCTCCGGCCCAGTCAGCCTGAGCGAAGAGAGCCGTGATCCCGAGAAGAACAAGCGCCGCGTTTCGCATAGAGAGCCTCACGAAACGTGGCGTAAACGGACCCGAAAACGGCTTACGCTCGCGGTCAGAGCTCGGACGCCCAAGCCTGCGCTACGGAGAGGGCGGCGTTCGTTCCGGAGGGTCCCAGACGATAGAGCATCTTCCACAACTCGCTGCGGCGCTCGTTGGCGGGGCTCACGAAGACCTTGCGGCCGTTTTTCATCTGGGTGGGGGCGGCGAAGTCGACGGTCTTGGCGACCGCCACGAACTGCTGCAGTTTCTTCTTCAGATTCGGCTTGAACAGCAGCCGGTCGTAGTTGCGCTGCTCTTCGAGTTTCTTGTCGGCGTCCTCGCCGGCGGCCGCCTGCGCTTCGCTCTCGATTCCGGCGGACATCATGAGCGCCGTCTTGTAGGTCGCCCGGGCGCGCCCCAGATCCGACGCGGCCTGCTTCTTCGCCTCGCCCAGCATGGCCTTGGCCTTGGCCACGCGTGCCTTTTCGGCGGCGGTGGCGGGCATGGCCATATCCATCATGCTCACGTCGGTGTCGGCCATGATGTCGATCGTCGCCTTGTCGTACCCCGCAATGCTCGCCAGGCGCTGCTGCACGCCCTTCCGGTAGTTATCGCGCATCATCTTGTTCGAGGCGGCTTCCACGGCATCGAAGTTCCCGGCCTTGGCGGCGGCGTTGATCGCTTCGGCCGGATCGGCCGCGGCCTTGAGGCCGTGATTGACGGCCCGGTGCGAGCCCTTGATGTAGCTCTCATAGGCGGAGGCGAAGGCGGGCGACATGACCAACGTCTTGGCGGCCAGACCCAGTTCCTTCACGACCGCGGCGCGCGAGCCCTCCGGAAGCGCGTAAAACGCCTGCACCGCGTTGCGCCCGATACTCGGGGCGTTGGGCTCCCGGTCGAGGCCATGGGTCGCATTCTGAACATAGCCGGTGACGATTCTCTCAAACGTTTCGCGGGTGAGTTGGAGTGAGGCAAGGGAATCCTGCAGCGCCAGAGCGCCGGCGGCGCAAAGTACGGGCAGGGCTAGGAAGCGGAAGCGCATGTTTTCGTTCTACCACGCCTCCGCGAGATCGATGAGTTGGAGCAGCGTGTTCCAGTTGCGCGCCGTCGAGATCACGCCCAGCGCGCGTTCCAGCCGGGCCACGGGGAGCTTCGAGCGGCCCATCCCTTCGGGATAATAGACGAACAACTCGCGGCCGGCGAGATGCATCGTTTCGCCCCCGGGAGTAGCGATCTCCGGTAGTTGAGCACCGGGCGGGGCGCTCAGAAAGTGAACCGCCAGCTTCGCCGGATCGAAGCCGGCGGGGAACGGATTTGCTGCCGCGACGGCGCGGAGTTCGGCGGCTGTGCGGACCATCACGGCAGGGCGAAAGCCGGCCGCGGCTTCGATTGCGTCTTCCAAACGCGATGCGAGATGCGCGGTCCGGCGGGTTCGAAAGACGACATTTCCGCTTTGAATGTAGGTGCGCACCTGGTGGCAGCCGATGCCCTCGCAGATCTCGCGAAGCCGGGCCATGGGCAGAGGGTTGTTGCCCCCGACGTTGACTCCTCGAAGAAGCGCGATGTACGCCGTGCCGGTCACGGACTCACCGGATCACGATCTTCGAAAGCTCGCCGTCTTTGACGTAGACCTCTTCGCGGAACGAAATCACGCCGCCCTTGGCCCAGCGGAACTCGTACTTGCCTTCGGGAAGCAGCATCACGGCGGGCGTCTTGAATGTTGTCGGGCGGCCTTCCATCAGGATGGGCAGCCCTTCCTGAGGAGCCTCGATGCTGATGGAGCCCTTTTTCATTTCGAGGTCGATGTTGAGCGCGGAGTCGCCCGGTTTCACTTCCACGATGCGGGCGGCGTCGCGGTAGCCGTTGCGCGAGGCGCGAAGGACATTTCGCCCGGCGGTCAGTTGCACCAGGCAGGGCGTCTGGCACGTTTGCGCGGCCGCGCCTTCCACGGTGAGCGAGGCACGGTTCGGGACGGAAGTGACCTTGACCGGAACCGCCCCTGCGCGGGCCGGGCCGGCGATGTTGGTGGGCGGCTCCGGAGGGTCCTCCTGAAAAACCAGGTCGCGGCTGTCGCCGATGGGCACGATGTCCAGGCCAACCACGTGCTGGACGGGCGCCGCGGAGGCGAGCGCCGCGAAGGGCGACGTGCCGGGAGCCGCTTCTTCCTCTTCTTCCTCCTCCTCTTCGGCCGCGGCCGCCTCGACGGCTGCCGGGCGGCGCGGCTTGGGGATCTCCAGGAAATCCGCGAAGGCCATTTCCACGGTTGGCGTCACGCGCTGGGCACCCACCAACCGCTCGAGGCTGGACATGGCGACGGAGGGCAACTGATGGCGCGTGTACCACAAGGGAAGCTTGGCGACTTCATGGGGCGTCGGCGAGGTGGTGGTGGAGAGCGCGGTTTTCGCGGCGGGCTCGATGGGAACCAGCCGCTGCAGGATGGCGATGGCGCTCTCATGCACACGCGTCGTGCCATAGGCGCGCGCAGCGGCCAGCGGGGCGATGGCTTCGGGGATGCGGCGGGCCAACAGATAGTAGGTGCCCGCGCGGAGCGCGGCGTCCGAATCGAGGCGGTCGCGCTCGAACAACTCGGAAAGAATGGAGGCGGCGGTGAGGTAGTCGCCGGCCTCGGCGGCCTCCTCGGCTTTGACCCGCAGCGTGAGGTATTGGTGCAGCAGCCGCGCGGTGTCGAGCAGTTCATCCTTGGGGTTTCCCTTCAGGACCAGATTCGTCGCGGTCAGCGCTTCCTCCCAACTGCTTTTCTGCCGGAGCCGGATGGCCTCCGTGAGGCGTTCCTCGAGCAGCGAAGGATCGGCAGCGGAGTCCACGCCGCCCACCGGCGGAATGAAGTAGAAGCTGCGGCTGAGGTTGCCCTGTTTCCATGGGGTCTGCCGGCCCTCGGTGGCGGCAAGAACGCGGCGGTTCACCTGGGTCATCACTTCGTCGATGGAGATTCCGGGACGGCGCAGCAAGTCGGATAGCGCTTCCGTGAAGTGGCTGTTATTGCCGTCGGGGTTGTCGCCGGCGGTGGAGTTCGGAGAGGTCGAGAAAACGATGTAGGTGTCCTTGCCCGCATTCAACGGAATCGCGAGGCCGGCGGGCAGCCCGCGGTCCTCCACCACGGGGTTGCTGCGGCATGCGTCGAGGATGATGATGCGCTGTCCGGCCGGCGAGCGGTTGAGGTACTCAAACACCATGGCCATGGAGAAGCTCTTGAGCTTGGCCTCAATGAGATTCTGGGCGCGATCGAGGTCGGTGGGGATGAGCAGGTTCTCGTTGTCGATCTGGACAGCATGGCCGGCGTAGAAGAAGAGCGCGGTATCGCCGGGGCCGATCGCGTTCAGGAACTCGACGATCGCCTGCTCCATCTGGAGCTTGTTGGCGTTTTCGCGAACCACGGTCTTGAAGCCGACGGCTTGCAAGGCCTTGTCCATCAGGCGGGCGTCGTTGATGGCGTTGCGTAGAGGACGCCGGGCATAGCCGCCGTTGCCGACGATCAGGGCGACACGGCGGCCCTCGTCGGCCGCGCGCGCGGCGGGAACCAGCGCGGCGGCGGCCAGCAGGAGGAGAGAAAGCAATGGGCGCATCGGTAGCTCCTTAATTGGCGAACGAGACTTGCAGTGAGCGGTTCCGGATGCTGGAGTCGTCGCTGGATTCGGCGAGGGCGAGATCGGAGCCGTTGTACTTGTAGCGGATTTTGGCTTCCTTGCCCATGTGGCGCACGGTTTCGGAAACCAACTGGGCGCCCGTGTACTGCAGACGGCGCTCGTAGATGGCGCCGCGCGAACGGCCGCCCGGCGCGGCGCTGTAGCCGCGCACGCCCATCAGCCGCAGGCCATCCCAATCGAACTCGAGATAGACGGTGTCGGCGGACCGGGCGGGATCTTCCGCGATTTCCGTGGCCGAGCGGACACGGCCCGCCCCGTCATAGGAGAGCCGGAAGAAATACAACCGCTCCCAGTAGAACGGGTGGAAGAAACGATTTCCCGCCGCGGTGACGCAGATTTGCTGGCCGAGCAGGAACTCCACCATCACGGGATCGAGGTATCGATTGTTCCCCAGCAGGATGCTGGTCTTCTTCACGGCCTCGTCGGGGTCGGCGGCAGTGGGCCCCTGGGAGCCGCTGCGCCGCATGATGCCGGCCAGGGCGCTCCGCTGCACAGGGGCCGCGTCTTCCCTCACTTGTGCGATCTCCGACTGGTCCGCTTGGGTGACGTGGGGAAAGGCGGGATCGTAGGCGAAGTAGAACGGCCGTTCGCCGGTCTCATTGGCGCCCTTCTCCCAGGACGGCTTAATCGATTTCAGCCGTTCCGCGGTCCACTCGAATCGGATCGAAAGCTTCCCGCTGGTCACCGTCGACGGTTTGCGCTGGAAGGTCAGCGACACCGGGCAGTAATAGACATCGGAGGGCAGCGTTTCGCCGGAAAACCAGTTCCGGCGGCCGGTGATGGCGGCGGCCGGTTTGGCGGCGGCGATGTTCGCGCCATCGAGGGAATCGAGCAGCCGGTACACGTTCCGGCGGCGTTCCTGGCTGGCGGCGGTGGAGGGGGCCGACAGGAAGCGCTTCAGGTAATCGAGGCCTTCCTTGCGCTGGAAGGTGGCCAGCGAGGTGAGGCCGGCGTAGAAGAGGCTGTCGCCGTCGTCGGGGTCGGCGAGCAGGGCGCGCCGGGAGATGTCGCGGGCTTTGTGGAAGGAGAACTCGCCGATGAGAGACTCCGCCTGCGTCTGCAGGTCGGTGCGGACGCGATCGAGTTGGAAGAGAAGGTCGGTCCGGATTTTGCGAGCGGCCTCCCGCTGCTCATCCACGGCGAGCATGTCGACGCGGTCGAGGGCGTTCAGGGCCGCCTTGATCTCCGCTCGCGAACCGAGCACTTCCGCCTTCTTGAGCAACACCGGGATGGAGGTGGGATCGATCTCTTCGGCCTCCTGCACGCGCTTGAGCGCGGCGTCGTAGTCGCGGCTCTGGCGGTAATTCTCGGCGAGTTGCACGGCCTGGGCGATGGCCTCGCGCTGGCTGTTGGTGAGCGTCTTCACGCGGCCCTGTTCGCGGCGCGCGTTCTCCAAGGAGTACTCAGTCCAGGCGGCGGAGATCTGCTTCTGCAGGACGGCGTCGCGGGGACGGACCGAGCCCGCCTTGCGAAATTCGGAAAGCGCGTACTTCCACTCGCGGTCCGCCATGCGGCGGTCCCCTGCCGCGCGATGCTCGGCGATGGCGGCTTCCTCGGCGGCGGCGCGGGCCTTCATCAGGTCGGGGAAGGCGAACTCCTGGCGTTCGAGTTCGCGGTAGGCTACCAGGAACGCGTCCCACTGCTTGCCCTCGAAGAGGCCGTGAAGGATGGCGAGCCGCTCATCGAGAGTCTTCTTGTGAGTGCGGATCTTGTTGCGCAGGTCTCTCTGGCGGGCGTTGTCGGCGAACGCTCCGTCGGAGAGGCGTGCGTTCCGCAGGCCCGCGTCCAGGGCCTCCAACTTGCTGCCCCGCACGAACTCGTCGAGGTTGCCGAGCATCGCGGACTCCAGGCGTTCGCGCGCGATGTCCATCGCCGGCGCGGCGGCGGGGGAACCGGCAAAGGACCTCAGCAACTCGGTCTGGAACTTTTCGCCCGCACCCGGTCCGGCGATGCGTTCCGCGCGGGAGAAGTCGAGGGCAAGGGTGGCAAGGGCAGCGGGATCCGGAGGCAGTACGGCGATGAAGCGGGCGGCGGGGACGGAGCCGGCCTGCTTGTCGGTCTTCTTGAACGCCAGGTCGCCGGCGGCCCACGCCGCGGCCAGCGCGATGGCGCCCTTCTGCTTGCCTTCGGGAACCAGGAACACCGCGTCGCCTCCGGGTTCCAGCGCCACCACCGCGCCGGTGGCGGCGTCATGCAGCAGGTTCGAGGCGTCCGTGAGCTTGCGCATGGGCAGCTTGCGCGGATCGAACGCGCCGGCGGGCGCTTGCGCGAGCACGCGGACCGAGTCTTTGCCGGCCACAGTCAATTGGGCGATGGAGACGATCTGAATGCCGGCGTCGGTGCGGTAAACCAGCCAGCGCGCGAACGCGGCTGGAGCGAACAGCGCTGCGAGGACGGCCAGCGTCAGGCAGGTGAGGGGGCGGTTTGGTGACATGATCCTCTCTCCGATGACTCAACGATGGCGAATGGCCACGTCCGCGAACACGGTTTCGTTCAGCAGGACATTCCGGTTGACGACGATGCGCGAGGGCTGGACTTGCGAGCCCGCGTCCTCTTCGCTCAGGAACTCGAAGTCGCGGGTGCTCGACGGCAGCCGTTCGCGCAGGGAACTGTAGAGGCGGTTGTCGTTCCAGCGGCCTTCCAGATCGGCCAAGGGAACGCGGCTGACCACGAGGGTAAGCACGTCGGCGCCGGGCCTTTCGGTGATGACGAATACGCCGAACTGAGGGACCGTGGTGGTCTGCCAACTGCGAACGATGTTGCGGCCCTCGTCGATTTTCGGGGAAGGAAACAGGAGCGTCTCGCGCCCGCTGGTGCCCTTCATCCAGACGTAGAGGAAGCCGTCGATGTTGGATTCGATGTTGAGCTTCACCTGGTCGCCCCGTTCGAAGATGTGGTCCACGGACACGTCACGGAAGGGGGCCGAGGCAGTGGTCCGGTACGACAGCCAGTAGCGCAGACCGACGCGGCGGCGGAGCGTGTCGGCGGCGGGCTTCAGGGCGGCCTGGGGTGTGGCGCGGATCGACACGGGCTCGGTCAGGGTTGCTTCGTAGTAGGTGGCGGCCTTGCGGCGCGGCCTGGGCGGCGCTTCGGGTTTGGGCGCGGTGGCAGTGGCGGCGGCCGGCGGCTTGGCCTCAGGAACCGCGGCCGGCGGGGTGGCGGGAGCGCCGGCCGGCGCCGCCACACTCTTCGCCGCCGTCGCAGGCGCGGACGCGGGCGCCGCCGGTTTCTTCTGCGTGGGACGGAAGTGCAGGATAGCGGCCAGCAACGCCACCGCCAGCAGCGCGGCCGCGGTCATGCGAAGGATCTGGGTGCGCCCCAGTCCGGCGGGCGCGGGATCCGGCGCGGGCGAAGCCATGGTCACGGTGGAGGCCAGCTCGGGCGCTTCGGGCAGGAAGGCCGGGATCTCGTCGAAGGGACGCGCCACGGCGAGGAGGGCGGCGCGGAACTCCTCGGCGGACTGGAAGCGGCCGTCCGGGTCCTTGCAGATCGCCTTCAGCACGAGTTCGGAGAGAGACGCATGCATCGAGGGTACGAAGCTTGCGGGGGGCGGTGGAGCCTCCGACAAGTGCGCCCACATGATGGCGTAGTTGCTCGGACCCTCGAAGGGGCGGCGCGCGGTGAGCATCTGGTAGAGCGTGACGCCCAGCGAGTAGAGGTCCGAGCGGCAGTCGATGTTGACATCCGCGCGAATCTGCTCCGGCGACATGTAGTAGAGCGAACCAACGGTGGCGCCGGCCTGGGTGCGGTGCGGGTCGTCGATCACGCGCGCGATCCCGAAGTCCATGAGCTTCACCTGGCCGCCGGAAGTCACCATGATGTTGGCCGGCTTGATGTCCCGGTGGATAATGCCCTGGGCGTGCGCGTAGGAAAGCGCCGCCAGCACCTGCTGGGCGTAATCGATGGCCTCCTCGGCCGGGAGTGGCCCCTTGCGGACCAGGTTCTCGATGGGGACCCCATCGACGTACTCCATGATCATGACGAACTGGCCTTCATGCCGGAAGGCGGTGTGCAGGAGCGTGATATGGGCGTGCGAAAGGGAAGCGGTGAGTTTAATCTCCCGCAGGAAACGTTCGGCGACGTCGGCCCTGCCGACGAAGTCCGGGTGCAGAACTTTCACCGCGTCCACGCGATCCGAGATCAGGTTACGGGCTTTGTACACTTTGCCCATACCGCCCTCGCCAATGAGTTCAAGGATCAGGTGATCACCGACGGTATCGCCAGCGCGAAGGAGCATGAGATTTTCCGATAGCTAATTATGATACGCCAACTAACACGCCGATTGAGCCTTATTTCAGGATCAGTACTCCCACTCCTCTAGGAGCGGATTCCCGGGACAGAAAGGGCCATCGCAAGATGAAATGGCTCGCGCGCCGGAGCAGATGGGTATAGACTGGCCTCGGACTACAAAATCCGATACTGACGTACTAAGTACAGGAGAACCCATGTTGAACTCTATGGAACGCCGGACGTTTCTCGGCGCTGGACTCGCCGCGGCGGCCTCCTTGCCGGTCTCGTCAACCGCCGCCGCGAGGCATCCACTGCCGTACAACCCGCGAACCCATCAAGCCATGCCCGTGAGGAACCTGGGAAGAACGGGGTACCGCGTGGGCATCCTCAGCCTGGGCGGGCAGGCCACGCTGGAGATCCCGGGAAAGGAAGCCGAGTCGGCGGCAATCATCAACCGGGCGATCGATCTGGGCGTGAATTACATCGACTCGGCCGCAGGTTATGGGAACGGCGCGAGCGAGAAACACATAGGACTGGTTCTGAAGTCGCGGCGGAAAGAGGTCTTCGTCACCAGCAAGACCGCGGACCGCACTTACGACGGCTCGATGCGGTTGATCGACCGGACGCTCTCAAACATGCAGACCGATCACGTCGATCTGTGGCAGATTCACAACCTCCAGACCAGGCAGCAACTCGACCAGATCTTCGCCGAAGATGGGGCGATGAAGGCTCTGGTGAAGGTTCGCGACCAGGGGATGGCGAGTTTCCTCGGAGTTACCGGGCACTACGAGCCGGAGATCCTGATCGAAGCTCTGAAACGGTTTCCGTTCGACACCATCCTGATGGCGGTGAATGCGGCGGACCGGCACTATCTGAGTTTCATCGAGCACCTGCTGCCGCTCGCGCAGGAGCTGGGTATCGGAACGATCGGGATGAAGATCGCCACCCGCGGCCGGGTGCTTTCCACCTGGAACCCGCCGCCGCTCGACCAGCAACCGGAGCGGCTGCGGACGGCGAAGCCGGGCACGCTGACCATCGAGGAGGCGCTGGCCTACAACCTGACGCTGCCGCTGAGCACGAACATCATCGGCGTCGACACCGTCGCACAGATCGAGCAGAACGTGGCCTTCGCGTCGAAGTTCAACCCGCTGAGCGAAGCCAAGATGCGGGAACTGGAGAAGAGGACGCTGCCGATCGCCCGGCAGGCCTTGTACTTCCGGCGGTGGGATCTGGGCGCGTAGCCGGTCACAGACGAAGCAGCGTTGCGTAGAGATCCTCCATGCGCGTGACGTAGGCGCGCAGGGAGAAGCGTTCTTCGATGATCGCGGCGGACGCCCGTCCGAAGGCCTCCCGGGACTCCGCGTCGCGGCCGAGTTGTGCGAGGCAGTCGGCGAGCCGGTCTACATCGCCCGCGGGAAACAGACACCCGTTGGCGCCGTCCTCGACCAGTTCTGGATTGCCGCCCACCCGTGAGGCAATGGGCGCGCAGCCGCAGGCCATGGCCTCCATCAAAGCGTTGGAGAGGGCCTCGGACCGCGAGGGCAGCGCGAACACGTCGATGGAACGCAGCCAGGAGGGAACTTCGGAGGTGGCGGGAACGAAGAGCGCACGGGCGGCGATGCCCAGGGCCTCCGCCCTCGCGGTGAGCACCGGCAGCATGGCGCCGCTGCCGATGATCACCAGGCGGGCGTCGCCGAGTCGCGCTCGGGCGAAGGCGTCGATCAAGTCGGTGAGTCCTTTCTCCGGGCGGAGGGCGGCCACCACACCCACCGCGAGCGGCGCGCCCTGCAACTCCGCGCGCCGGCGCCGCTCCCGTGGGTGAAACAGCGAGGTATCGATGCCGTTGAAGCAGACGTGCACCCGCGAAGCGGGCACGCCTTCGTCTTCCACCACGTGCCGGCGCATCGCGTGGCAGTTCACAACCAGGGCGGTTGCCAGGCGGTCGCTCAATCGGAGAAGCCAGCGGTAGGGCCGGGACACGAGCGACCGGTAGGAGAGCTGGCTGTTGAGCAGCAGGGCCCCCGTGCTGCGCGCGGCGGCGGTGACGAAGACACTCGTGGGGACATCGAAGTTCTGGATCAAGCGGATGCCGTGGCGGCGGACGTAGGCGGCAATGGCGCGGGCGTTGCGGAGAGAGGCGAGAGACCGGAAGCTGCGCACGGGGAACGTCACCGGTTCGAGGCCGGCGGCGCGAAGCTGGCCGGCGCGCATTCCCTCCCGGTAGAAGCTGGCCACGTGGGGCTCAAAGCGGGTGCGATCGATGTGGATGGCGAGCTTGGTGAGGTCGCTTTCGCAGCCGCCCTGGTGCAATTCGCGGACGCAGAGGAGGATCGGGACGGGAGCGGGCACGGGGGTCAGGAGCCGGCGCGGCCGGCGCGCACGGTGGTGGGCCGCCAGAGCAGGCGGGCGGGGAAAATCAGAATCGCGGCGGCGCAGAAACTGGCTGCCATGAGCACGACGAACGTCCGGACCGGTGAGGTCAACCGTTTCAATACGAACCCCTCCGGCACCACGATATCAACCAGCGCGGCGGCATAGAACAGGGCCTGCCAGGCGAGCGCAAGGAGGCGCAGCGGCGGGGCCAGAAAGAAGGAGCACGCCAGAAGCGCCAACAACGCGTGGGGCAGCAGCAGCCGGAACACTTTGTGCGAAAGGAAGTGCCAGAGCATGCGATTGCCCGGGGTCACGAGAGTGGGAAAGAAGCGGACGATCTGCCAGACGCCGGCGAGAGTGCGGACCTTGCGCGCGAACTCGGTGTGCAGGGAGGTGGGGTAATCGATCGCGCGGGCGCGCGGTTCGAGGACCACGCGAAAGCCGGCGAAGAAAGCGGCGAGGGGAAGGAAGACATCGTCGAGCAAGGTGTCCGGCGGCATGGGGCGCGCCAGGGAGCGGCGCATGGCGTAGATGGCACCGGTGGCGCCGGGCACTGAATCGATCGCGCTTAGCGCGCGACGCACGGTCTGCTCGTAGCGCCGATAGAGGCCGATGTCGGCTTCGGCCTGGGTGTGGCCGGCGAGGATGACGATTTCGCCGCTCGCCGCGCCCACCTCCGGGTCGGCGAAGCAGGCCGTCAGCAGGCGCAGGCTCGCCGGCTCGAGCGGCTGGCGGACGTCGGTGAGGAACAGGATCTCGCCGTGAGCTTCGCGAATTCCCGCGTTCAGCGCGGCGGCCTTGCCCTGCGCGGGCAGGCGGATCAGCCGGACGTTGGAGGCGGGCCACCGTTCTACCAGGTGCTCGGTGCCGTCGGTGGATCCGTCGGAGAGCACGAGAACTTCGATCAGCGACTGAGGATAATCGAGCGCGGCAAGGGATTGGAGCTTCCGTTCGACGTACGCCTCGCCATTCCGCACGGGAAGCAGGACGGTGACGGTAGGCTCGCAGGGGGCGGCGCGGACCGCCCGCGGCCGGCGGCGTGCGAGGGCAAGCACGGCGATCGGATAGATCGCCACGGTGTACACCACGAAGAGCGCGGCGAGGAGAAACGGAAGAATCACCGGGGTTCGAGCACGGTCAGATCGAGCACCTTGGCGCCGGATGCCGCCAGGCGCGCGGCGTAGGCAGCCGAGGGCTTCTGGGCAACCACGATATGGTCCGCCGAGGCCAGAAGTTCGTCCACCGACGGAACCATGAGCTTGCCGATGTGCGGGACCGCGGAGAGGATGAAGCCCCGGTTGCTCCCGTAGATGTTCTCCAGGCGGATCTGCGCATCGAAGATGAGAAGGTCGCGGCCCTTGCCGATGAGGAACTCGATCAGCGAGACGACGGGACTCTCGCGCAGGTCATCGGTGTCCTCCTTGAAGGCGAGTCCGAAGATGCCGATGCGCCGCGCCGGCAGGTCCATCACCGCGTCGATGGCGCGGCGAAGGTGCTGCTCGTTGCTGGCCAGTACGTTTTCGAGCAGCGGCAGGCGCAGGTCGAGCCGCGCCGCGCGGTAGGCCAGGGCGCGCAGATCTTTGGGCAGGCAGGAACCGCCGAACGCGAATCCGGGCTTGAGGTAGGCCGCCGAGACGTTCAGCCGCGTATCCTGGCAGAGAGTGCCGAGGACTTCGTCCGGATCAATGCCCGCGGTGGCAGCGAGCGAACCCACTTCGTTCGCGAAAGCGATCTTCACGGCGTGGAAGGCGTTGCAGGCGTACTTGATCATCTCCGCGGTGCGGAGAGAAACCAGGCACGGCGCGACGCCCAGCGGTTCGTAGAGGCCGGCCACCGTGCCTACGGCGTCCGGATCGGACCCGCCGACGACAACCAGCGACGGATCCATGAAGTCCTTCACCGCGGCGCCCTCGCGCAGGAACTCGGGATTCGACACCACCGGGGCGCCGGCCACTTCGGGCGCCACAACGTCTTCGCAGACTCCGGGGAACACCGTGCTGCGAACCGCCACCACGAGCCTCCGCGGATTCTTCGCGAGATCCGCGCCGATCTCCGCGCAGACGCGCCGGAGCTGATCGAGGTTCAGATTGCCGTTGCGCTCGGACGGTGTGCCCACGCAGAGGAGCGCGATGGACGAGGAAGCCAACGCTTCGGCGAGGGACGTGACCGCCGACAGCCGCCCCGCCTTCACCGATTCGGCAACCAGCGGTTCCAGCCCCGGTTCAAAGAACGGCGCCCGCCCCGCCAGAACCGCCTCTACTTTGTGCGGGTCGCGATCCACTCCCACCACGCGGTGACCGAGACGGGCGAGGCAGGCCGCGGTCACACAGCCTACGTAGCCGAGGCCGACCACCGCAACGGATTCGAATGTGCCTGAGGCCATTGCCTGTATGATATCGGTTCGTGACCAAAGCCCAGAGCCTGGCGGGCTCCTACCTCTGGACAGCGCTTGGCGACGGCATGCGCCAGGTCCTCGGTTTCGCCGTTTCGCTGGTCCTGGCCCGCCTGCTCACGCCCTCCGATTACGGGCTGGTGGGCATGGTGCTGGTGTTCGTTTCCGTGCTCTCGTCCGTCCAGGAGTCCGGTCCCTCGCAGGCGGTGATCCAGTTCGGGAAGGATCCTCAGGCGTTTCCGATCTGCTCCACCGCGGGATCCGCCCTGGGGCTGGCGATGGCCATCGCGCTGTTCCTGGCCGCGCCGGCGGTGGCGATTTTCTACGCAGTACCCGCGCTGGAGCCGATCGTCCGCGTGATGAGCTGCGTACTGCTGTTCAACGGTGTGCGCTCGGCGTCACAGGGGGCGCTGCTCAGGGAGTTCCAGTTTCGCCGGGTCACGGTGATCGAGACGGTCGCGGGCTTTTCGGGTTCACTGGTGGCCGTGGCGATGGCGGCGCACGGGTATGGAGCGTGGTCACTGGTGGCGAACCTGGTGCTCGCATCCGCGCTGCAGGCGATCCTGATCGCCCGGGCCGTGCGGCCGCAATGGACGCCGCTGATGGCCACACCGTTGAGCCGGGCCATTCTCGCCTGGGTGCTGCCTTCGTTGGGCTCTGTGCTTCTTTGGCAGGCCTACGTGAACGCCGACTCCTTTGCCATCGGCAAGAGGCTGGGCTCGGAGCAACTCGGGTATTACGCGATCGCTTTCCGCCTGGCGATGCTGGTCAACGATCGCCTGGGCGCGGTGGTCAGCCGGGTGAGTTTCTCGAGCCTGGCCGGCATGCGCGAGGACCCGGCGCGCGCGACCGGCCACTGGCTGCTGCTTCTGGAACGGATGGCGCTGGTCACCTATCCCTTCCTCGCGTTTCTTTACCTGTGCCGCGAGGACGCGATCATCGTACTGCTGGGCGCCAAGTGGCTGCCCGCGGCCGAGCCTTTGCGCATCCTCGCGATCGGCGCGGCATTTCGGGCGGTATCGCCGGTGACCGCGAATTTTCTCGCCACCCAGGGCCATACCCGCTGGAATTTCGCCTTCTCTTTGCTGAACGCCGCGGTGCTGCCCGCCGGGTTCTGGATCGGTGCGGGTTGGGGCGGGGTGAGCGGTGTGGCGTGGGCGTGGGTGATCTGCTATCCGGCGCTGTTGCTGGTGATTCTGGCGAAAGCGAGTTCCCTTCCCGGTGCGGGCTGGGCCCGTCTAGCGAAGGCTCACGTTCGCCCGGTGTGCCTGCTGCTCCCGGTAGCGGCCATGACCGGCGCCGTTCGCCTGTTGATTCCGGGCGATCCGCTGCTGCGTCTGACGGCGTCCCTGGCCGCAGCGGCGGCTGGCGGCCTGATCTTCCTAGTACTGAACCCGGGCTTGCGCGAAGAAATGCGGCGCGTTTTCGCCTCCGCGCGCGGCGCGGCGTAGTCCCCTTCGCCTTTACGGCGCAAGCGGTTGTGTGCTGAACTGGTCGGAAGCGGAGTGCTCATGAGGGCCAAACACTTAGCGCTTGTACTGATCCTATTGCTGGCGGGATGCTCGCGAGACCCCCAGGTCCTGAAGAAGAAGTACGTCGAAAACGGCGACAAGTATTTCGAGCGCGGCAAGTACAAAGAGGCGTCGATCCTCTACCGGAAAGCGATCGGCCAGGATGGCCGTTACGGCGACGCCTTCGCGAAACTCGCGGAAGCGGAAATCCGCCTGGGCCGCATTCTGCCGGCGATCAAGGCGTACCACAGCGCGGTGGAACTGCTGCCGCAGAACACAGAGATCCCGGCCAAGCTCGCCAACCTCTATCTGACGATCTACGCCGCCCAGCCCAATAACAAGCAACTGCGAATCGAGATCACGCTGCTGCGCGATCTGCTGGTGAAGCGGAGTCCGAATTCGTTCGACGCCCTGCGGTTGGAGGGCTACGTCGAGATGATGGACAAGCAGTTTCCAAAAGCGGTGGAGAAACTGCGCGCGGCGGAGAAGGTCAAGCCGGGACAGCCCGAAGTTGCGGTGACGCTGGCCCAGGCGCTGGCGGCCTCGGGCAGCGTGCCGGAAGCGGAGTCAGTGGCGAAGGCCGCGCTCGAAAAGAACAAGCAGTACTCGCCGCTGTACGATTTTCTGATCCTGGTGGCGTTACAACAGCAGCGGCAGGCCGATGCGGAAGCGGTGCTGAAGCGGAAGGTGGAGAACAACCCGAAAGTCGAGTCGTACCGCTTGCAACTGGCCGGTTTCTTCTTCTCCCAGAAACGCACGCCGGAGATGGCCGCCGCGCTCAAGGGGATCCTGGACAATCCGACCGATTTTCCGGGCGGCTACAAGACGGTGGGCAATTTCTATCTGAGTACGCGGCAGTACGATCTGGCCCGCCAGACGTACGAGCAAGGGATTCAGGCCAAACCCGCCGAGAAGCTCGATCTTCAGAAGCGGATTGCCGAAACCCTGGCCATGTCGGGCAAGTACGACGAGGCGCGGGCGATGGTGGACGGCCTTTTGAAGGAGAAGGCCGATCCCGACCTGCGGGCCACGCGCGCGGCGCTGCTGTTGCACGGTGGCGATAGCAAACAGTTGCAGCAGGCGGTGGACGACCTGGTGGCGGCCGTGCAGGCCAATCAGAAGAACTTTGTGGCCCGCTTCAACCTGGGACGGGCGCATGTCGCCAAGGGCGATCTGGACGCCGCCCGGCTGCAATTCCAGGAAGCGATCAAGGTGCGGCCCGATTTCGTTCCGGCGCGGTTGGCGCTGGCGCAGGCGAACCTGGCCAAGCGCGATTTCGCCAAGGCGATCTCCACATCGAATGAGATTCTCGAACTCGACAAGGCGAACCTGGGCGCGCGCCTGATCCGTTCCGCGGCGCTGTTTTCCAGCGGCGACATCGGCACGGCGCGCGTGCAGTTGGACGAGACGCTCAAAGTCCACCCGGCTTCCGCCGATGCACAGTTTCAGTCGGCCCTGTTGAGCCTGGCGGAGAAGAAGCCGAAAGACGCCGAGGCACAGTTCGCGAAACTGCGCGAATCCGCGCCGGCCGACATGCGGGCCGTCCTGGGGCTGGGGGAAGCGTACATGGCGCAGGGCCGCGCCGACCAGGCGAAGCAACTTCTTCGCGCGGAAGTGGAGAAGGCGCAGGAGCGGGAAGACCTGCGGCTGGCCTACGCGAACCTGTTGTTCCGGACCGGCGACTTCAACGGTTCGATCGGTGAGTTTCAGCGGCTGCTCCAGAAGCGTCCGGAGGCCGCCGACCTTCACCTGCGGCTGGGCATCGCGCAGGGCCGTGCGCAGAAGTACGACGCTGCGCAGATCGCGTTGAAGAAGGCCACCGATTTGCAGCCCACCAGCCCGGGCGCGTGGCTGGAACTGGGGCTCCTGCAGGAGACCGTGGGCAAGCGGCCGGACGCGGTGTATTCGTACCAGCGGGTGCTGAGCATCGACCCCGACAATCCGGTGGCGCTGAACAACCTGGCGTTCGCTTTGGCCGATGAAGGCCGCGACCTCGACCTTGCCTTGAAGTATGCCGAGCGGGCGCGCGCCCGCCTGCCGCACAATGCCGACGTTGCCGACACGCTGAGTTGGGTCTACATCAAGAAGAACCTGGCGGACAATGCGCTGATGGTGCTGCGCGACCTGGTGGCCAAGAACCCGGACAACGCGCTCTACCGGTATCACCTGGCGATGGCCATGGTGCAGAAAGGCGACAAGGCGTCCGCCAAGAAGGAACTGGAAGCCGCCTTGCGCGCCAAGCCGGCCAAGCCGGTGGAGGGCCAGATCCGTGAACTGATGGCCCGCATCGGCGGAGCCGCATGACGCTGAGCGAGCGTCACCCATCTCTGCCGTACGTGGTCCCGTTCGCCGTGTTTCTGGCGGCGCTGGCGATCTTCCCCAAGCTGGGCCTGCCGGACCGCGTGGAGTTCACCCTCCGCATCGCGCTGTTGATCACGGTGCTGATCGTGTTTTCGCGCAAGGTCATCTCCTTCCGCGTGGTTGCCCCGGTGAGCACAGTGGTGTTCGGCGTTGCGATTTGCGCGCTGTGGGTAGCGCCCGATTTGCTGGTTCCCGGCTGGCGGGAGCATTGGCTCTTCCAGAACGCAATCTTCGGCAAGATCACCAGTTCGCTCTCCGAGAGTGCGAAGAGCGACCCGGTGGTGCTGGTCATCCGGTCTTTCCGGGCCATCGTCCTGGTGGCGATCATCGAAGAGCTGTTCTGGCGGGCGTGGCTGCTTCGTTGGCTCATCAACCCTGATTTCCAGAAGGTGGAACTCGGGCGCTACTCCGCGCAGTCGTTCTGGATCACGGCCATCCTGTTCGCGAGCGAGCACGGGCCCTATTGGGACGTCGGGCTGCTCTGCGGAATGGCTTACAATTGGTGGATGTACCGCACGAAATCGCTGGGTGACCTGATTCTGGCCCACGCAGTCACCAACGCCTGCCTGTGTGGCTTTGTGCTGTACACCGGCCGCTGGGAGTATTGGCTCTAGGCGCGTCCGGCGTTTTCACGAAACTACTCATGATCGAACGCATTACCAGCGGTACCACCGCGCTCGGCGCCAAAGTGGCGCTTTTCGATTTCGACGGCACGATCTCGCTCATCCGCTCCGGCTGGATGGAAGTGATGGTGCCCATGATGGTGGAAGAACTCGCGGCCCTGAAGACCGGCGAGAGCGAAGCAGAGCTCACCGCGATCGTCCGCGAATTTGTCGGCCGCCTGACGGGCAAGCAGACGATGTACCAGATGATCGAACTGGCCGAGCAGATCGCGCAGCGCGGCGGGACGCCGCTCGACGCGCTCCAATACAAACACCGGTATCACGACCGCCTGATGGACAAGATTCAGGGGCGCATCGATGGCCTGCGGGCCGGGCATACCGACCCGGCGGAGTACCTGGTGCCGGGTTCCATTGCGCTGCTCGAATCGCTTCGCGAGCGCGGCCTGACGATGTACCTGGCGAGCGGCACGGACGAGGTCTACATGAAAGCCGAGGCTGAGTTGCTCGGCGTCACGAAGTACTTCGGGGGCGGTGTGTTCGGAGCGCTGGACGATTACAAGGCGTTTTC
>DALYJJ010000088.1:0-26466 GCA_031969915.1 Bryobacteraceae bacterium
CACCGCAGCCGCCTCCGCAGCGTCCAGAGTCCGCCCGCCAGGCGCAGCGAAAAAAACGACACACCCAACAGCCAGGCGGGTACCACGTACGCGGTCCAGGGCCGCGCGGCAGGACCCACCGCGGCGCCCTCCGCGAGCCCCGACGCAGTTCCGCCCACCAGAAGCGTAGCGGCCGGCGCAACGGCCATCGCCGCCAACGCCAGGCAGCCGAGCGCGTAGCGAGCCCGCGCCGCCGGAAACATCCAACGCAACGCACCGTACACCGCGGCGATCGCCGCGCCCTGCCACAGGAAATGCAACAGCGCGGAGGCGAGTGCGTTCATCGCGAGGCCTCGTCGATCAACCGCCGAATCTCAGCGAGTTCCTGCGGCGTGGCTTTCTTGGTGGACAGCGCATGCAGCATCAGACGCCCCGCCGACCCGCCGAAAACGTGCTCGATCAGATCATCGACGGCGCTGCGCTCGCACCGGTCGCGTTCGGCCACGGCTTCGTAATAGTGCGCGCGCTCGGAACGGTCGCGCGCCACCAGGCCTTTGTCCGACATGATCTGCATGAGCTTCAGCGTGGTGGTGTACCCGCCTTCGCCCCCGAGCGCCTCGTGGACCTCCCGGACCGTCGAGGGCCCGCGGCTCCAGAGGACGCGAAGGATCTCGTACTCCGCCGGTGTCGGCCTGCGTCTCTTCACACTTTGGTTATACGAAGGTTTTCGTACAATGTCAACGAAAACCTTCGTACTTCTTCAAACCGGGCGGCTGCGGCCTTCGGTGCGGTAGCGGTCGAGGAGGGCGGTGAGGCGGGCCACGCGGTCCGGTTCTTTCTCGAAGAGGTCGGTGGACTCGCCCGGGTCGGCGGCCAGGTCGTAGAGTTGGCCGGCGGGTGGGCCCTTCTCGAAAGCCGGCTTGGTGAAGCCGCCGCTGCCCCGGCCGAGGATCAGTTTCCAGTTCTTCTCGCGGATCGCGAACATGCCTTCGCTCGAATGGTGCACGACGGCTTCGCGGCGCGGCGAGCCGAGTAAGTCGAAGCTATCTTCGCCGGCGTTGGCGGGTAACTGGTATCCGGCGATGGCGGCGGCGGTGGCCATTAAGTCGGTGAGGCAGCCGAGTTGGGCACTCACGGTTCCCGGGGCGAGGCGGCCTTGCCAGCTTGCGATGAAGGGGACGCGATGGCCGGCGTCGTGGATGTCGGCCTTCTGGCCGCGCCAGTTGGCGTTGGCGCGGTGGGTGAATTGCGCGCGGTCTTCGGGTGTCCAGTGCGCGCCGTTGTCGCTGGTGAGGATCACCAAGGTGTTCTTTGGGTCGACGGCGGCGAGGACGCGGCCGATCGCGTCGTCGGTCATCGAGACGAAGTCGCCGTAGATGCCGGCGCGGGACTTGCCTTGGTGCTTCCGGTCGGGAAGCCACGGGGTGTGGGGCGACGCCAGCGGCAGGTAAAGGAAGTAAGGCTTTTCGTGGTTGCGCGAAATGTACTCGACCGCCTTGCCGGTGAGCGTGGGGAGAACATCCTCCAACTTGAAGCTGGGGGCGATGCCGCCTCCGCGCCAGAAGACGCCGCGCGGCGTGTCGCGGCCTTCGGTGCGCGCGGTGGGCTGCTCGACGGCGCGATCGTTTTCGAAATAGAGATACGGCTCCATGTCGAGCGAGGCGGGGATGCCGTAGTAAGAATCGAAGCCGTGATCGGTAGGGCCGGGGCGAAGCGGTTTCGAGTAGTCGGTGGTTTCGGCGTCGCCGAGTCCGAGGTGCCATTTCCCGATGCCGGCGGTGGTGTAGCCGCGCGCCTTGAGCATCGAAGGGACGGTGAGGCGGCCGGCTTCGATGAGGTTGGGCGAGTACCCACGCAGGACGCCCTTGGTGAGGCGGGAACGCCAGCAGTAGCGGCCGGTGAGGATGCCGTAGCGGGTGGGCGTGCACACCGACGAGGGCGAGTGCATGTCGGTGAAGCGGACGCCCTGGGACGCAAGGCGGTCGGCGTGCGGCGTGGGGATGGCCGATTCGGGGTTGTAGCAGCGGAGGTCGCCCCAGCCGAGGTCGTCGCAGAGGATGTAAAGGATGTTCGGCGGACGCCTTGGTTGCGCCGAGGCGGCGGGCGCGGCGGCGATGAGCCTGAGGAGATCGCGACGTAACATCTAATGCCCTCCCGTGGGCCGGACTCCGTTGAGCGATTCGGCTTTGCTGTAGCGCGGCCAGTTGAAGCCATAGAAGGCGACGAAGGCGAAGCAGACCATGGGCACGATGAAGCCGCGGGACATGTCGTAGACGTCGGCGACGTAGCCCATGAGCTTGGGCAGAATCGCGCCGCCCATGATAGCCATGACGATGTAGGCCGACGCCTTCTTGGCGCGCACGCCGAGGCCGAAGATGCCGAGGGCGAAGATGGTCGGGAACATGATCGACATCAGGAAGTAGCTCAGGAAAACGCAAGCCACCGAGACCCAGCCGAGCTTGAGAAACACGACGAACGTCGCGGCGACGTTCAACACGGCGTAAAGGCCGAGGATCTTGTGCGCCGAATACTTCTTGAGCAACAGCGCGCCGGTGAAGCGCCCGAGCAGGAAGCAGACGAAGCCCAGCGAGGCGAGGTTGGATGCGCCTTTGTCGCTGATGGCGAGCACGCCGGCGGCATTGGTTTCGAACCAGCCCTTGAGCCAGTCGCCGAGGAAGGCGGCGTTCGCGGAGACGCCGGCCAGACCGGCTTCCCAGGAGGCGGGGATGGGCGGCACTTCGGCGGTCATGTAGTTAATGAAGAAGCTGAAGATGCCGGCCTGGGCGGCGACGTAGAAGAACTGGGCGGCGACGGCGAGCACGAAGTGCGGGTGCGACCAGATGGAGTGGGAGACGGCGGCGGACTTGTCGTCGAGGTGGTAATCGTCCTCGGTCTTGATATCGGGAACGGGCGCGAACTTGAAGATCACGGCGAGCGTGATGACCACGGCGGCGATGGCCACGTAGGGGATGTAGAGAGTCTGGCTGCCGGTGCTGCGGCCGGCGGCGTCGGTGCCGTAGAAGTAGATGCTGCCCACGACGGGGCCGAAGATCCAGCCCACGCCGTTGCAGGATTGGGCGAGGTTGATGCGGGTGGCGGCGTAGCGGCGGTCGCCGAGGACGGTGGTGTAGGGGTTGGCGATGGTCTCAAGGAACGTCAGGCCGGTGGCGATGAGGCAGACGCCGAAGAGGAAGGCGACGAAGGCCATGTTCGCGGAGACGCCGCCGGTGCGGACCATGTTGCTGATGTTGGTGGCGGGAATGAACCAGAGCCCGCCGAGGGCGACGATCAGCAAGCCGGCGATGATGCCGCCCTTGTAGCCGAGCCTGGTGGCCAGCCAGCCGGCGGGGATGGACATGAGGAAATAGCCGAGATAGTGGGCGAACTGCACCCAGGCGGACTGCGACTTGGTGAGGCCGAGTTCGTCCTGGAAGTGTTTATCCATGACGTCGATCAGGCCGTTGCAGAAGCCCCACAGAAGGAAGAGGGAGCTGACGAGGATAAAGGTGAAGAGGACGTTGCGGCCGTCTTCGGTGACAAACATCGTTTTCTTGCTTGTTGTTTCGGGCATGGAGGGCGGTTCGGGGAGTTAGCCTATCATAGGCTCGCGCCTGGACGCCCAGGCCTCGCGCGCGGCGGCGAGGGCGAAGAGGGCCAGCGCGGCCATGGGCACGATGCGCAGGCCAAGCAGCGCGAGCACGGCGATGGGCGGGGCGAGCACGGCGAGAGCGATGCGGGAGCGGTTCGCGAGAGCGAGGGTGAGGGCGGGGGCAAGGAGGAGCCAATCCTGCAGATAGATGTGCGGGCTGACGAGGAGGCCGGGGGCGAGGGAGAGAGCGAGGGCGGCGGGGCGGCTGCGGTGACCGGCGGCGATCCACGCGAGGGCGAGGGCGGCGGCGGCCGCGGCGGCGATGAGGAACGGCTGATCGTGCCACAGCGCGGGGAAGGCGGGCATGTTGTCGAGGCGGTTGCCGGCGGGCGTGGCGGCGGCGGCGAGAAGGCGGCGGGGCCAGTCCGGTCCCTGGGTAGCGAACGAGGCGAGGGCGAGGAGCGCACCGGTGGCCGCGCCGCCCATCCAGAGCGCTTTCGAGCCGCGCCGGAGCACGAACACGGCGAGGCCGAGGAAGAGGTGGATCTTAAAGGCGCACAGGGCGAGGAGCGCGCCGGCGGCGAGGTCGGACTTGCCGAGCAGCAGCAGCGCCGCAGTAAGAAAGAGGAGGATGAGCGGCGTGTCCTGCGCCTGCTGGAGCGCGACGTAGGCGGGCAGCAGCCAGGCGAGGACGAGGGCGGCGGTGGGCCGGAGCGCGGCGGGCGCGAGCCAGATGCACGCTGCGAGAGCGGCGAGGTTCGCGGCGAGCCAAACGCCGAGCGCCACGGGATACGGGAGGCGGCTGAGCGGCCAGTGGAGCGCGGCGTAGGCGGGCAGGCGCATGAACGGGAGATTCCGGGTCTGCCAGCCGAGATCGCTTTGGAGCGCGGCGACGGCGGCTGGGTTGTAGAGATCGGGCGAGAAGGCGAGCCGGCCGCCGGCGTAGAAGCTGAGGTAGTCGCCTCCGCCGAGGCCGGTTTTGAGCGCCGGGGGGACAACGATCGCGAGATTGACGGCGAGCCCGGCGAGGATGAGGGCGGCGAGGGCCGGGCGGGTGAAGGTCACTGGTGAGGGAGGGCTTTGGCGCCCAACTCCGAGAGCGTCATCGATCCTCATTGTGGCATGAGACGGCAAGCACGCGATCAGCAAAAAAAGACCAGTCCTTGACCTCATTTAGAGTGGTCCCGCGCGTTATGATTGTCCGACCGGAAAGGCCAGCTTCTCAGGAGGCGAGATGCGAATTCAGACGAGGGCGACCGTGCTGTCGATGGCAGCGGCGATGCTGCCGATGTCCGTGGGGGAGGGCCGAGCTCAGTTCAGCGCGGCGGACTTTGGCGGCATGGAGGTTCGCCTGAAGAGCGCCCATGGCTTCCACCTCGTGGGATCGAGGCGCGATGGGGAGAAGGCCCACCAGCAGAGGCACTCGAGTCCGTGGACCTTGTGGACGATCATCGACCACGGCAATGGCGTGGTGGCGCTATCGCACCGGGAGACCAGGCGATTTCTGTGCGCTGTGGACGATGGCTCGATCGATTCGCGCGCGGCAGCCGGCCCGTGGGAACTCTGGCGCATCGAGAAAACCCACGATGGCAAGGTGACCCTGAAGAGCAACGCCCACAACCGTTATCTGCGAGCACTGCCGGAGCGGCCGGCGGATCCGAACGGCATGTTCAACGCGCCGGTTGGGCAGGGGAACGGCGCGGGAGAGTGGGAGCAATGGGAGATCGTGCCCACCTACACCGTGGTCGATGTAGTGAATGTGAAGTATGACTTCGACCGGCTGACGCGCCTGGCGACGAACCCGACGGTGGTGGGAGAGATTGAGCCCGCGCCTAATCATACCGAGGTAGCCCAGACCATCACGCTGAAGTTTCGCAAGAACGTGCGGGTGTCGAGCACGTTCACCCAGACCTCCGGCGTGGCGGTGGGGGTTTCGGTGTCGGCGAAGTTTGGTGTGCCCGAGGTGATGGAGGCGGGCGCCACGGTGAGCAGTGAATTCAAACACGAGTGGTCGCGGGGCCAAACGCAGGATCTGGAGAGAGAGGTGGCGTTTGACTTCGCAGTTACGGTGCCGCCGCGCTCCCAGGTGGGCGGCCGGGTGGTGGCCAACGAAACCATGGTAGAGGTTCCCTGGCGGGCGACGGCGCGATGCCGGCTGCAGAACGGCTCCGTTGTGGATCGCGAGATCGCGGGGACGTGGAGGGGCACCTCGGTGTGGGCAGTCCGGCCGGAATGGCGGTGATCAGCTTCCAGGCCCGGTTTCTTCCGCGATCTGGTGATAGCGACCCTGCGCGAGGCCGGTAAGCGTTTGCGTCTTCCCGCCCGGCCAGAGGATTTCGGCCTTGGCGAAGGCCGCCGCGCCGAAGCCGAAGACCAGGCGGCGGTCGTGGGAGGAGAGGTAGCTGCCGGCGGAGGAGACGACAGCGTATTGCGATTGGCCGGTGGAGGACGTCACCTTGACGCGGGCGCCGATGGCGGAGCGGTTGGACTTGCTGCCGGTGAGGCGGAAGCCGATCCAGTTGGGTTGCTTCGCATCGTTACGAAGGAGGTAGGCCGGCTGGCCGCAGTTGGCGACGACCACGTCGATGTCGCCATCGTTGTCGATATCGCCGAAGGCCGCGCCGCGGCCGGCCCAGGGCTTGGAGAAGGCCGGGCCGGCCTGCGAACCGACGTCCTCAAAGCGCTTGCCGGTGTTGCGCAGGATGAGCGGGGGGAGCTGATACCGGAGGTGAGGATTGGTGAGTTGGATGGTGTCGAGGACGTGGCCCTGGGCGGCGAAGAGGTCCTTCCAACCGTCGAGATCGAAGTCTGCGAACTTCACGCCCCAACCGGAGAAGAGGAGCGTGGCGGGGCCGACGCCGGTTTTGGGAGTGGCGTATTCGAACGTTCCGTCGCCGCCGTTGCGATAGAGGACGTACATTTCGTTCGACAGGTTGGTGATGAAGACGTCGGGGCGGCCGTCGTTGTCGAAGTCGGCGAAGTCGACGCCCATCCCGGCGAAGGTCCCGCCGTTCTCGTTGAAGCCCGCGCCGGCGAGGAGCGCCTCCTCGGTGAACGTGCCGTCGCCTTTATTCCTGAACAGGAATGATTGAACGGAGTCGTTGGCGACGTAGATGTCGATCCAGCCGTCGTTGTCGTAGTCGTTGAAGGCCACGCCGAGGCCTTTGCCGGCGGGGTTGGCGATGCCTGCCTTCGCGGACACGTCGGTGAACGTCCCGTCGCCGTTGTTGCGATAGAGCAGCGGCGCGACGCCCTTGAAGTTGTCGGGGTGGCAGTAGGCGCGGTGGCCGGGACGGCGCTCGCCGCAGTAGAGTTTGTCGGCCAGGGACCAGGTGAGGTAGCGGGCGACGAAGAGGTCGAGGTGGCCGTCCTTGTCGTAATCGAGCCAACCGGCGCTGGTGCTCCAGCCGGACGCGCCCACGCCGGCTTTGGCGCTGACGTCGGTGAACGTTCCGTCGCCGTTATTGCGGTAGAGCGTGTTGGCGGCGAAGGCGGTGACGTAGAGGTCATCGTCGCCGTCGTTGTCGAAGTCGGCGGCGGCGGCGCCCATGGTGTAGCCGCCCTGCGACGCGCCGGTGAGGCCGGCTTTCTCCGTGGCGTCGGCAAACGTGCCGTTCGCAGTCTGGAGAAAGAGGCGGTTCCAGTAACGGGGTTCGTCCTTGGAGAGGCGCGCGC
Organism: Bryobacteraceae bacterium; assembly: GCA_031969915.1. GTDB lineage: Bacteria > Acidobacteriota > Terriglobia > Bryobacterales > Bryobacteraceae > DALYJJ01. The sequence continues at coordinate 7,244 of DALYJJ010000088.1, forward strand.
CCGGCGCCATGTCTTCGGTGAGTTTCGCTCCGTTGGTGAAGAAGACGTCGAGGCGGCCGTCGTTGTCGGCATCGAAGAGGGCGACGCCACCGCCCATGGTCTCGAGCAAAAACTTGGTGGGAGTGGCGGAGCTTTCGTGCTGGAACAGGAGGCGAGCGGCTGCGGTCTGGTCAGTGAAGCGAATCCCGCCCCGATGCTGGCTGCTCGCGGCGAACGCGAGAGCCAGCAGGAGAGCGATGGGCAAGGCGCGCATCAGGCGAGCCGGGTTTTGAACATGGTGTAAGAGTGGGGCGCGACGCGAGCCTTGAGCGTTTTGCCCTGGGCGGTAGCGGAGCGCTTGACGACGGTGACCTTCTGGCTGCCGAAGTCGTTTTCGGCTTTGACGTCGGGGCCGTTCACTTCGGAAACCTCGACCGCGCCCGCGAAGGACTTGTCCTGGGCCTCGAACTCGATGTCGATGGCTTGGTTCGCATGCCGGTTGACGACGTTGAGCACCAGGCTCCCATTGTCGTACGCGGCGGAGGTGTCCAGGTACGGCACCGCGCCGAAGCGCTGGGTTTCATAGCGCGGGCTGTCGACGTGGAGTTGGAGCGCGTCGCCCTTGGAATTGTTCGCGAACAACTGCAGCGGGTGGTAGATGGTCTGGAGGAACATGCCCTCGGGGTTGGTGAAGATGGGGGCGATGACGTTCACAAGCTGGGCCATATTGGCGATCTTCACGATGTGGGCGTTGTTGATGAAGGTATTGAGGAAGGTGGCGACGACCAGAGCATCTTCCAGGTTGTAGCGCTCTTCGAGGATGTTGCGGCCGCGCTGCTGCGGCCCACGGGCGCGATACCAGACGTTCCACTCGTCCCAGGCGATGTAGATTTTACGGTTGCGCGGCTCGCCGGACATCGCGGCGTTGATCACGCCTTCGGTGGTCTTGATGCGGTCCGCGAGATCCTCGGAGACGGCGACAAATTCGCCGTAATTGTTTTCGCGGTTGCCGACGTAGAGATGGATGGCGAGGTAATCGATGTGGCGCTTGAGGTGTTCGAGGACGGTGCGGTTCCAGCCGATCCAGTCGATGCCTTGAGCGAAATGGGAGGAGCCGGCGGCGATGAGCTTGATGCTCGGGTCGGTCCACTTCATGAGCTTGGCGGCTTCGAGCGCGAACTTGCCGTACTCGTCGGCGCTGCGGTGGCCCATTTGCCAGGGGCCGTCCATCTCATTGCCGAGACCCCAGTAGGTGCACTTCCACGGTTCAGCGCGGCCGTTCTTCCTGCGCTCGCGGGTGACGGCGGTGTCCTGCTTGCCGTTGACGTATTCCACCCACTGCTGCGCATCGGTCCAGGTACCGGTGCCGAGGTTGACGGCGATGTAGGGCTCGGTCTTGAGCATCTCGGCGTACTGCATGAATTCGTGGGTACCGAAGCGATTGGACTCGACGGTGCCCCAGGCCATTTCGAGGCGCGGTGGACGGTCGTTGCGGGGGCCGATGCCGTCGCGCCAATGGTAATTGGAAACGAAGTTGCCGCCGGGCCAGCGGAGGATCGTGACGTTGAGGTCCCGAACGGCCTTCATGACGTCGCGGCGGAAACCGTTTTCGTCGGAGAGCTTCGACTTCTCTTCGAAGATGCCGCCGTCGATGCAGCGTCCGAGGTGTTCGATGAAGTTGCCGTAGATCTTGGGATCGATGGCGGAGATGACGCGCTCCGTGTCGATTTTGACGCGAGCCTTAAGACCGCTTTGCTGCGCGCGCAGCAGAGCGGGAACGGCGATGAGGGCGGTGGTGAACTCCCGGCGGGAGGAGAAGGATTTCATCGGGGTTCCTTTCTGGAGAACGGTTCGGATTTGACGATGCCCTTGGCTTCGTCGATGAAGTGGATTCGATCGGGCGCCACGTTCTCGAAGCGGCTGCTTGCCCCGGAGGGCCAGTCGATTTCGATCGCGTCGATCTTCGACGCCGGGCCGAGGCCGAAGTGGAGGCGGAGGTCGTGGCAGGAATAGTAGCTGGCTCCGCTCATGACTTCGCCGGTTTGGCTGACGCCCGAGGCGCGGAGGCGGACACGCGCGCCGATGGCGCTGCGATTGGATTTGGCGCCGGTGAGTTTGAGGAGCACCGAGCGGCCTGCGGACTCGCCCTCGGGGCGCAGCAGCGTGGGCGCGGCGTCGAGGTTATTGATGACGATATCGAGGCGGCCGTCGTTGTCGAGGTCGCCGAAGGCGCAGCCGCGGCTCACGCGCGGGACCAGCAGGGCGGGGCCGGCATCCTTCGTGACGTCGGCCAGCTTGCGTCCGCCGCGGTTGTGGTAGAGCAGGGCGGGCTGGGCATAGGCGACGTGCGATGGGGCGGCGGCGAGTTGGGCATAGACATGGCCGTTGGCGATGAAGAGATCGGGCCGGCCGTCGTGGTCGAAATCGAGGAAACCCACGCCGAAGCCGAGGTACTGGCGATTGACGCCGAGGCCGGAGGCGAGGCTCGCGTCGTTGAACGTGCCGTCGCCGTTGTTGCGATAGAGGGTGGTGACCTGACCGCTGAAGTTGGTGCGGGCGATGTCGAGCCAGCCGTCTCCGTCGTAATCGGCGACGCCGACGCCCATGCCGGACATGGCGACCCCGTTTTCATCGAAAGCGGCGCCGGCTTCGACGCCGACTTCGCGGAACGTGCCGTCGCCGTTGTTGTGATAGAGCAGGCTGGGAGCGCTGTCGCCGGCGACGTAGATATCGGGCCAGCCGTCGTTGTCGAAGTCCGCGGCCGCGGCGCCCATGCCGTAGGAGCCGGCAGGGCGCCAGTTGCGGTCCGTAAAGACGAAGGCCGCGGGGCCGCGCGGATGGGCGATACCGGCGCGCTGTGAGACGTCTTCGAAGGTGCCGTCGCCGCGATTGCGGTAGAGCACGTTGGTACCGCCGGCGAAGCCTTGCGGGCCGCAGGGCACGGGAAGATCGTTGAACCTGCAGAGCGGCGACTGTCCGGGGAGCGGCGATTTCGCGGCGTCGAAGTTCACGTAGTGGGCGACGAAGATGTCGAGGTGGCCGTCGCGGTCGTAGTCGAGGAAACAACAGCCGGCGCCCCAGCGGCCTTCCTCGCCTTGAACACCGGCCGCCTTGGAGACATCGGTGAACGTGCCGTCGCCGTTGTTGCGATAGAGCACGTTCTTTCCGTAGTAGCTGATGAACAGGTCGTCGAAGCCGTCGTTGTTGTAGTCGCCGACGCAGACGCCCTGGCCCCAACCGGTGGCAGCGATGCCCGCCTGGGCGGTGACGTCGGTGAAGGTGCCGTCGCGGTTGTTCCGGAACAGGAAACTGGTGGGCCGCGGCTTGCCGGCGGCTTCCAGCCGCGCGCCGTTGACGAGGAAGATGTCGAGCCAGCCGTCGTTGTCGTAATCGATGAGCGCGACGCCGGCGCCCATCTCCTCGAGCAGATACTTTTTGTCGCGCGGGTGGCCGGAGACGTTGAGGGCGCGAGAGAGTCCGGCTTCCCGGGTGACGTCCCGGAAGGCGGCGCGAAGGAGCGGCGCGGCGGCGAGCGCGGCGAGCAGGGTGCGCCGTTTCATGGGAGCGTGCCGTCGTTGCGCAAGGCGTCGCGGCGTTTCCTTTCGAGTTCGTTGCTCTCCTGGTCGAGCTGGCGGAAGCGTTCCATGGCGGCGCGCGATTCGTCCATGCGGCCGAGGCGCCGGTACACGGTGGCGAGCGAGTAATGGTAGGTGGCGACGCGGGCGTTGAGGGAGATGGCCTTGTTCAGCGATTCGGCGGCCAGGGCGGTTTCGCCATTGCGCTCCTGGGCGCGGCCGAGCTGGAACCAGGCGCGGTCAGAGGCGGCGTTGGCGGCGAGGGCCTTGCGCGCGAACTCGATGGCAGGTTCGGACTGCTGCAGCTTGTTGTAGAAGGCCGCGATGCTCACGTAGGCGGCGGGGTTCTTTGAGCCGGAGGACTCCGTCAGTTCGACGGCCTTGCGATAGCTGAGGAGCGCGTCGTCGTCGTGGCCCAAGGCTTCGAGTGCGAAGCCGAGCGCGTTGTGCGCCTCCATGTAATCGGGCTTCAGCTTGATGGCTTGCTCAAGGGCGGCGCGGGCTTCCGCCCAGTTGTCCTGGATGGAGAAAAGCTGGCCCAGGTTGAAGCGCGGTTCAGGCATATCGGAGCGGAGCCTGGCGGCCTGCTCAAACTCGACTCGCGCGGCGTCGAAGCGGCCGATCATCATCAGATTCCGGCCGAGCAGATTGTGGGCGTCGGGGTTCTTGACGTCGAGTTCGAGGGACTTGGCGAGCGCCTTGATGGAATCGCCGATGCGCTGTTGCGCGAAGGCGGCGTAGCCGAGGGCGTACCAGCCCCAGGCCCAACCGGGGCGGGCATCGAGCATCGGACCGAGCGCCAGTTCGGCTTCCTTGAATTGGCGATCGCGAATGAGGGTGTCGATCTTCGAACGGCTGGTATCGGTGGCGGCGAGGTTGAGGCGGGCGGCGGGATGGTTGGGATCGATCTCCAGGGTGCGGCGGAAGGCGGCGGCGGCGCCATCGGTATCGCCGCGCCGGGCGAGGGCCAGGCCCAGGTAATGATGGGCGTCCGGGGACTCGGGTTGCGCGCGGACCACCTGGTTGAACTTGGCAATGGCGGCATCGAGGTTGCCGGCGTCGAGCGCCTCGCGGCCTTCATTCAGATCGAGAACCGCGGTCTTGCTCTTCTGTTCGGCGGCGACGAGTTCGCGCCCTTTCTGAATGGCGGGCGCGGCTTCCTGCTTGCGGCCGGCGCGGGAGAGGGCGAGGCCGAGCTGATAGTGCGCCTCACCGTAACCGGGCTCCAGGCGCACCGCCTCCTGGAACGCGGAGACGGCGGCGGCGACGTCGTTCTGACGCAGGAGCGCGCGGCCCAACGCGAAGTGGGCGCGGGGGAAGGCGGGCTCCTGGGCGATCACTTTGCGGAGGAACTGGATCTCCTTCGCCTGGCCATGAGCGGGAGACGCGCCGTAAGCGAGCGCGAGGTTGTATTGCGCCTTGACGAAATCGGGCTGGAGGCGGAGGGTTTCTTCGAGTTCGCGGATGGCCTGGGCGGGGTTGGTGGCGGTGAGTACGGCGCCGAGGTTGGCGCGCGCGTCGGCGTAGGCGGGGCGAAGTTTCACGGCCTGTTGAAAGGCGGCGATGGCGGCGGCGTCGTCGTTCGATTGCAGGTGAACGAGGCCCAGGTTGTTGTGCGCTTCGGCGAAGTCCGGTTTCGTCCGGACGGCCTGCTGAAAGGCGGCGAGCACGTCCCTGGGCGGCGCGCCGGCGGAGCCGAGGAGGCGGCCGTAGGTGTTGTAGAGCTCCGCCGTGGCGGTGGAGCGCGATGAGAGCGGGCGGAGAGCGGCAATGGCCTGATCGACGCCGGGGAGGCGATCGGGGCGCGCGGGAAGATTGAGCGCGGCTTCGAATTGGCCGAGGGCGTATTCGACGCGATCCTGCTGGAGAAAAACGAGGCCCAGGTCCATGTAGGGCGCGGGAAGTCGGGAGTTGAGAGCGATGGCGAACTGAAGGTGGCGGCGTGCTCTGGCGAGGTCGCCCGTTTCGCGGAGCGCCATGCCGAGGAAGGAGTGGGCCTCGGCGAGGGCGGGGTCGAGGGAGAGCGCCTTTTCGAGAGCGGCGCGGGAGGCGGGCTTATCGTTGCGATACCAGAGCGCGGCGCCGAGTTGATAGTGGGCGGGCGCGTAATTGGGGTCGGCCTCGAGAGCCTTGCGGAAGGCGGCGAGGGCGGCGTCCAGGTTGCCTTCGCGCGCGAGCGCGACGCCGGCGGCGGTCCCGGACGCGGCGGCCTTGGAGGCGGTTGAGAAAGCGGAGGCGCCCTTGGGCCGCTGGGCGGCCGCGTGTTGTTTCAACGTTGCGCCGAGCGCGTAGTAGGCTTCGGCGAGTTCGGGGCTTTCGGCGAGCGCGGCGTCGAAGGCTTCGATGGCGGCGGCGGTGTCGCCGGTCTGCCGCAGAGATTGCGCGATCTGGAATTGAAGGTCGGGCGTGGCGCCGGTCTGGGCGGCGACCTGCCGGAAGAGCGCGACGGCCTTTTCGGCCTGGCCGGCGTTGCGCAGGGCGATGGCGTAGTTGACCTGAAGCTGGGGATCGCGCGGGGCTTGCGCGAGTCCTTTTTCGAAAGCGTCGAGCGAGGCGGTTGCGTCGCCGGCTTGCGCGAGGGCCATGCCGAGGTTGCTCCAGGCACGGGTGTGGCTGGGGTGCTTCGCAACCACCTGCCGGAACTCCGCGGCGGCTTCGCGCGGCTGGTTCTTCGCGAGCAGTGCGACGCCGAGCCAATTGCGGGCTTCGGCGGATTCGGGCTGGTGCTGGAGGGCGGCGCGGTATTGCACCATGGCGGCTTCCGTTTCGCCCGCCTGCTGGAGCAGCAGGCCGAGGGCGACGCGGGCGCGCTCGTGATCGGGCTTGAGCTTGACGGCGGCTTCGAGAGAACGGCGGGCGTCGGCGGGGCGGTCGAGCCCCCTCCAGGCGATGGCGAGGTTGAAGTGGATCTCAGCGTTATTGGGATCGAGTTCGACGGCGCGGCGGAAGGAAGCGAGGGCCTGCTCGCGTTCGTTCAAACCCCAGAGGGCGATGCCGCGGCCCAGGTGAGCGGCGGAATCCCTGGGATTGATCTTGATAGCGAAATCGAAGGCGGCCCTGGCCGGCGCCCACTCCTGCTTTTCCAAATGACGGCTGCCCAAGGGAACCTGGGCGGAGGCGAAGCCAAGCGGAAGGGCGGCGAGGAGGGCACAACGAAGAACACGCATGAGGGCTGCTGACATTGTATGGGGCGCCCCCGGCTCCGGGATAGGGGGCGCCCCATGGGCCAAACGCGGGGCTCGCTAGAACTCTAGCTTCATGCCAAGTTGTACCGAGCGCGGTTGGTTGCATTGCGTGGCGACGCGGCCGAAAGAGGGGGAGCTCCAGTTGGTGTCCGGATCGCAGAAGACGACGCGATTGGTGAAGTTGCCGCCCTGGATTTCGATGCGGAGGCGCACGTTTTCCGCGAGCGGAGTGACTTTGAAGAGGCTGACGTCCTCGACGTAATTGCGGAAGCCGCGGACGCTGCCGTCGCGCGGAGCCGCGTTGCCGAAGCCCAAGGGACCGGGGTCGAACCAGCCGCCGCTATTGAGATAGCGCATGGCGTTGGGGTCGAACTTGTCGAAGGCGGTGATGCCGTCGAAGCCGGCAGTGCGGTTGGGACGCTTGGAGCCGTTGAAGAGCAGGCCGCCAAGGTCGTTGAACATGGTGATGGGCAAGGGGCGGCCGGTCTCATAGCGGAGCATGCCGTTGACGGTCCAGCCACGGCCGACGGCCTTGAGGAAGCCCTTGGCGTTCTTAGCGATCGGAAGCTCGTAGGTCCAGGAGACGACGAAGGAATGCGGAACGTCGTCGGAGCTGAGGCCCCATTCGCCGGCCTGGGTGTTGATCGGGTTCTGCACGCCGGTGCCGCCGCGCTGGCCGCTCTCGGCACGATTGTTGAGGAGCTTCGACCAGACCCAGAAGGTGCGCAGTTGCAGGCCTTCGGAGAAGCGCTTGTCGTACTTCACCTGGAGCGAATGGAAGATGCTCTTGCCGAGGGGCGAGGAGCGCCAGTCGATGGCTTGATACTGCGGATAGGGGCGGAGCGCCTGGGCGACGTTGCCGCGGAAGCCCGCGTAGGGGATCGGGATGTTGGCGGCGCGCGCGGCGGGCGAGTTGATGTCGGACTGGAGCAGGGCGGCGCCGAGGTTGAGCACGGCGGGGTCGTTCATGTTGGAGAGCACCCCGAGGAACTGTGGGTGATGGGGGAGGCGGGTGCCGCGGTTGCCGATGTAGGAGACGTCGACGAGCGACGTTTCGCCGAACTGCTTCTGGATGGTGAACGACCAGTTCTGATAGCGGGGCTGGGTGTTGCCATCGCCGGGATAGCCGGCCACGGCGGTACCGTTGGCGAACGACGGATTGATGAACGGCGGGAAGGCCACTGCTTCGCGCGGGAAACCGCTGTCGAGGTGGAACGTCGGAGTCAGGCCGTTGGTGACGTTGGCAGCGACGTTGCTCGACGAGAAGCCGGTGGTGGGCTGCGGGCCTTGGCCGAAGGTGAGGCCGGCGTAGTAGATGCCATAGCCGCCGCGGACCACGAGCAGTTCGTTCACGCGATAGGCGAAGCCGAAGCGCGGGCCGAAGGCGTCGATGGGCATCTGGTCGTCGAAGTTGCGGCGGCCAACGCGACCCGGGCCGCTGCCGCCGAAGATGAGCGCGCCAGGGCGTCCGCCGGCGGTGGGGTTGGGCGCGGTCGGGCTGAAGGTGGAGATGCGGTCATGGCGTTCGGTCCAGGGGGACTGGTAATCGAAACGCAGGCCGAGGGTGAGGTTCAGCTTGGGCGTGACCTTGAAATCGTCGTTGATGTAGGCGGCGTAGGTGTTGCCGTTGAAGGTGCTGAACAGCGGGATGGTGAAGCTGCCGGTCTGCACCTGGCCGAGGATGAACGACGCGAAGGGGTCGCCCGTGAGGTTGAGGTTGTTGCCGCGGGCATCGAAGCCGCCGGTGGTCAGGCGGTTGAAGTTGAACTGGCCGCCGGTGGACGCCGCCCAGCCCTGGAAGTTGAACTGGTGGTGGCGGAATTCGAAGCCGACCTTGATGGAGTGTTTGCCGGTGACCCAGGTGAGGTCGTTCTGGAACTGCCAGCGGTTGATGGCTTCAAAGCCGTTGCCGATCCACTGCATGCCGAGCTGGGTGTAGGGGATGTTGCCGGTGAAGGTGATGTTGGGCGCGCCGGCGGTGGAGTCCACGAGGCCGGAACGTTCCTGCGAACCCCAGAGGCGGGTGGGCCAGTTCTGCTGCGCGGAGAGCGGCGTGCCGCCCATGTACCAGCGGTCCCAGGAGGCGGTACCGTGCCAGAGCAGGTTGTTCCTGATGATGTAGTCGAACTGCTGGGTGGCGTGGTGGGTGGCGATGCGCTGCTGGAAGCCGTTGCCGATGTAATCCTTGTTGGCCTCGGGATCGAAGGACGGCGTGCAGCCGAGGACCTCGCCGCAGTTGCGGATGGCGGGGCGGTGGGGCCAGAAGAAGCTGGTGGTCATCTTCAGCTTGTCGGTGGCCTGGTGGTCGATGCGGGTGACGATGGTGCGGAAGTTGGCGATCCAGGTCTGGTCGCCCGCGGGGTTGCCGGCGACGTTGAACTGGAGGCCGGGGCGGTCGGGGGCTTTCATCAAGGGGATGTACTTCGCGGCCACCTGGCTGCGCAGGGGGTGGTTGGCGGGGATCACGTTGTTGAGGAACGGATCGCGAACCGGGACGCCGTTGACGTTGCGGGTGGAGTTGGGATCGAAGATGGCGCCTTCCATGACGGCGCGGCCGAGTGCGTCGGTGGCGATCTGGCGGCCGGTGAGGAGCTGGCTGAAGTTACCTTGCTTGAAATCCCCGATGGGGGTGGTGTTGCCGAAACCGGGCAGGTGGCCGGAACGGAACTTCAGCCAATCGAAGTTCAGGAAGAAGAAGGTCTTGTTGCGGCCGTCGTAGACTTTGGGGATGTTCACGGGGCCGCCGAAGGTGACGCCGTAGGCGTTGCTGCGCTGCTTGAAGGGGCGGTCCGGGAAGAAGCCGCGGGCGTTGAGCGCGTCGTTGGCGAAGTAGTGGTAGAGGCTACCGTGGTATTCCTTGGTGCCGGCGCGCGAGACGTATTCGACGGTGCCGCCGCTGGTGTGTCCGTACTGGGCGGAATAGCTGGCGGTGATGACGCGCATTTCGCCGACGCTCTCAATGGGGGGAGCGGATTCGTGGCTCTGATTGTGGCCGGCGGCGTAACCGAAGGCGACGCCGTCGAAGAAGTTCTCCATGGCGAAGGACTGGCCGCCGTTCATGCGGGAGGAGAACTGGCTGCCGCGGAACATCGGGTCGCCGTTCGGCTTCATCGGGGTGTAGCCGGGCTGGATCTGGAGCAGGGCTTCGGCGAGCCGGATGTCGGCGCCCATGACCACGGGGAGGTTGCGGTAGTAGGTTTCGCCGACCGTGTGCGCGACGTCCGCGGTGGTGGTGTTGAGGACGTCGGCGGCGGCGGAGACCGTGACGCTCTCACTCACCGAACCGAGTTGGAGGACGGCGTCCTGGCGGTAGACCTGGCCGCCGGAGAGATCGATGCCGGTGAAGACAGCGGTCTTGAAGCCGGGGGCTTCGACGGTGACGGTGTAGGTTCCCAGAACGAGCAGCGGCGACGTGTAGGCGCCGGCTGCGTTAGTGACGAGCGGCGTTTCAACGCCTGTGTTGTCGTTGCGGACCTTGACTGTGATTCCGGCGGCGGCGTTGCCGGATGGATCGGTGACGATGCCCGTGATGCTGGCCCTGTCGGAACGCTGTGCCCACAGCATTCCAGCCAGTACGACGAACGAAGCGAATCGAACGAAGAGACGCATACCCCTGCTCCTTGAGACTTGAGAACCCCAGCAATCTGCGCCCTTGGGTACTGAAAGCGCTTGCAGCAATCGCTTACAGCCCGCCCAGGTAATTGGGAATCTATCATCAGATCGAAACCGGGTCAACAGTTTTTTCTAATAGTTTTCAATTAGGCCCAGTAGGCCGAAACGGACGTGGTGGGCAAGTTAGGGAGGCGGGTAACTGTACGAATTAGCACACGATCGCGCAGCGGACGGCCCGAGCAGCCGTCCGGGCGATGAGCCCCGAAGGTGGGGCCAGACAACCCTTCGATGTTATTGAGAATGGCGAGAAACGGACTGCAAGTGGGTCACGGAGCGGGCTATTGGAGCGGGATCACCGCGGAGCCGGCTGGGCCCTCGTAAACGAGTTCGAGGGTGCGGATGTTCTCGGTTTTTCCGCGATGCTGGAAGAAGATCAGACCGGCCTGGGGCAACGCCCGTTCGCCTTCCGCGATGGCGGCCTTGCGCACGCGAAGCTGCCAGTTGCGGAGAAGTTCGATGGGGGGCTTGGGGGGGAGCGGCGGGGGATCGCCGGGGTTGCGCTGGTTCCCGGCGCCGCCTGCGCCGCCCGTGAGGCCGGTCTTCGATTTGCTTTCGGGAGACGCCTCGGGCGGGGCCCATTCCGGGTCCTTGATGCCCTTGGCGACGAGGCCGAAGGGTTGAGCGGGGAGGGGTGGCTTCTTGCCGTTGACGCGGAGCGAGAAATCGGAGGCCGTGATGACGAGCTTCGAATCGGGGGGGCCAAAGAGGGCGATCTCCACGGCAACGTAGTCCTCGGATTGCAGCGGTTCCTGGGAGTTCGGGATGGAGTGGCCCTTAAACTCGGCGGCGAGGGTGATTTTGCCGGCCAGGGCGGCGGCCATGTAGTCGGCCGGGGTGGCGCGGGCGGGCAGGCCCTGTTGTTCGGGAGCCGCGTCCGGGGCCTGAGCCAGCAGGGGCACGGCAAGAGTGAGGAGAAAAAGGGGGTTGAAAGCGGAGCGCGCTGTGGACATCATGGGCATGCTTGCTCACAAAGTAGCAAAAATCCCGCGATCCGTCACCGGCGGAGGGGCCGAGGGGGGGCTGTCGTCGAGGAGGGCTGGGTGCGGTTGACACTGCGAAGGCGGGGGTGCTGTAATGGAGCAAGTCCTTGCTCCTCAGTAGCTCAATGGTAGAGCATTCGGCTGTTAACCGAAGGGTTGTAGGTTCGAGTCCTACCTGAGGAGCCAAATCAAATTTCCTTTGAGCCAAACCCCGTCGCCAGACGGGCTGTGTGACGGGCATCCGCAAGGAAGCGGACCATCTGTCAGCTTCGACGCGTCAGCATCTGCTGTCGCATGCGCTCGAAACTCTTCTTTGATTTCTGGGGCGTGGGGTGTGTTCCGGTGTACTCGTCTTCCTCGCGCTCACGGTGGGCGATGTCCTTCTCCACTTCTTCCTTGTTCCCCAATTAGAAGGTGATCGCTCCGTACACTTGCTCGAGACTCAGCGTTGGATAATGCAGTCGGATTGCTTCAGGCGGTTCACCGTTCTGGAATTGCCGCACGATGTGGGCCAATGGTACTCGGCTCCCGATCAGGTAATAGCTGTCGTGCCGACGGAGAGCGGCGAGCGGCGTGAGCATGAAGAACCGGATTGAGTTCCTCGCCGATTGGGGTTGACTCCTTCGATTCGACCCCTTGCTACACCGCCACGCGCATGGCTAGCGGTTTCTCCATCGAAACGACTTCCATCACGCGGGGGCCGGGCTTTCCGCAGGGGCATGGTTGGGGGTCCAGGCGGAGCGAAAACCCCAGGGCCACGCGGATCGCCGGCTGGTGCATGTTGATCAGGCTGGTCCTCATCAGTTCCGGCGGCGTCCTGGTCTCATCGAGTTCGCTGATCGCCTCCCGGTCGTCGAGGTGCAGGCCTTGGTGCGCGTCGCACTCGGCGGCCAGTAGTTCCCCGCCCGGGCCGCGGAGTTGTTCCAGGACCGGGAGTTCGAAGGCGCGCCAGAGCTCATCGCGTTCCGGGTCGGTCAACAGTCCTTCTTCCAATGTCCGGAAGACGATGATCGCCTGGCGCAGTCCCTGGTCCTTCCGGCGCGCCATCGTCCGCAGGGTTTCGAGCGGCCCGGCCAGCGCTTCGGGACGAAACGCGGCGAGCCCGGGATCGCCGGCATCGGAGAAGCATTGCACCAGCGGCGACATCTCCACGGTCAGACCGAAGACGGCCACGCGGGTGGGCGCCGCGAAGCCCGCGAGCAGGCGGGGAAGCCGGAGCCGGCGCTCGAAGGGGTTCGAGAACTCGGCCGGGTGATCGGCGATCCACTGCCGCTCAACGCGGGGGAAACAGGCGAGCGCCTCGCCTTGCGAGCGCAGCGGCCGCACGTGCCGTCCTTCGAGCAGCCTGCCTCCCGTCACCCACGGGTGGTAGAACGGTGTAGCCGCCGCGGCGGCCACGACCCGCCGGAGCCGGGCGAGCGGCAGGTCCTCCTGGATCGCCGCGGGTGATTTCCAACGCAAGAAGATGCGCACGTCGTCCCTCTGACTAGTTGTGGATCGCCCGCTCTCTTTCTCTCGCCCGGACTCGCCTTACCCCGTGGGATATCCCGCGCACGCAATCGCCGCAGGGGCTCACGGGCGCCATGCGAAGCTGGTAGCGATGACTTTCGCATCCACGCCGGCGGCGGAGCCGATTCTGGAGTTGATTCGCAGCCAGATCCGGCCCGCGCTGCCGGCTCTCGAACGCTGCCGGTCGACCCGCCAGTTGCTGGACCATCCGGTGTATCGCGACATACACCCCGCGCTGGAGCGGGTGCTCAAGACGGCGCAAGCCGGGTGCTATCGCAGCGGCGACGCACCGGCCCGGGAGAAGTACCGGTTCCTGGCGTGGAACATCGAGCGCGGGATTCACCTGGACCGGCAGATCGCCGAACTGCGGACGCATCCTTATCTCTCCGCCTGCGACGTGCTGCTGATCACGGAGACGGACATCGGCATGGCGCGGTCAAAGAACCGCGCCGTGGCGGGCGAGATGGCAGAAGCACTGGGCATGGACTACTGCTTCGTGCCGAGCTACATCAGCCTGGTGAAGGGGTCGGGGCTCGAGAACCAGGCCGAGGGCGACAACGAGTACGGCCTGCATGGGGACGCGATCCTGTCGCGGCACCCGATGCACAACGTGCGCGTGATTCCGCTCGAGAACGGGATCGACAAGTTCGCGGCGCGAGAGAAGCGGCTGGGCAGTCCCACGGTGATCGCGGCGGATATCGACCTTCCCGGGATGCCGGTGACGGCGGCGTCCATCCACCTGGACGCACACTCGACGCAGCACCATCGTTTCGAGCAGATGCGTACGGTGGTCGACGCGCTGGTGACGGACCGCCCGGTGGTGCTGGGCGGCGACTGGAACACGACGACTTACGATTCCTCCGGGGCGCTGCCTGCGATTCTGGGGTTCTGGCGGCGCGTCCTGATGGGGGTGGGTCACGTGATGGAGAACCACTACCTTCATCCCTACCGCTACTTTGAGCGGGAGTTGTTCGACCTGCTGGAGGGGCGGGGCTACGACTGGCGCAACGCGAACGTACCCGCCGAGCACACGCTCTGTTACGACGTGAGCGATCCGCGCGCGCACAACAGCCTGCTCGAATGGGTGCCGCCGTGGTGCTTTCCGTTCATCCGATGGTCGCTGCGGGAGCACAACGGGCGGTGTCCGCTGAAGCTCGATTGGTTCGCGGTGCGCGGGCTGGCGATGGACTCGCCCAGGGTGCTGCACGAGTTTCGCGAGGGGCGCGACGTTCCCCTTTCCGACCACGATCCGATCGGCATTGAGTTGCGGGCGCGCGATATCATGACGCACGGATGACGGCCGTTGCCTTAGTGCTGTTGCTGGCGCAGAGCCCGGACGCCTTCTATGAACGCGGCGTGGCCCTTTTTCGCGAAGGCAAGTTGGATGCTGCGATCGGGCCGCTCGAAGAGGCGGTGCGCGTCAATCCGAACAAGCCGCCGTATCTCAAGGCGCTCGGGGTGGTGCACGCGGCGCGCGGCGACTACAGCCTGGCGGAGCCCTTCTTCCAGCGCGCTTGCCAGATCGACCCGAAAGAAGAGGATGTCTGCTACTACCTGGGCCGCGCGCTCTACGCGTTGAACCGTTTCGAACCGGCGGTGCCGGCGCTCGAAAAGGCGCTGAAGAACGACCGGCAGCCGTTCCGCGTCTACCTGGGGCTGGCCCAGGCGTTGGAAGCGCTGGGGCGCAACGAAGAAGCGGAAAAGAACTTCAAGCTCGCCGTGGACAAGAACCGCTCGCAACGTCCCGATGAAGACCCGCGGATTTACTATGGCGTGTTTCTGTTCCGGCAGGCGCGCCTGGACGAAGCGCGCGAGGTGTTCGAGAAAGCGGCCCGCGCGCTGCCGCAATCCTCGCGCGCGCGCTTCGAATTCGGGCGGGCTCTTTACCAGAGCGGCAAGACGGAAGAAGCGGAGAAGGAACTGAAGCGCGCGGTGGAACTGCAGCCGGGGTACGGCGCGGCGCACCTGCTGTTGAGCAAGGTGTACCAGCGGCTGGGTCGCGCGGCGGAGGCGGAGAAGCACGGCAGGCTGGGTGGGCAGGCGGCAGGACAGGCGAATCAATAGGAGCGGACGCAAAGTGGACTTCAAAGGCATGACGGCGCTGGTTACCGGCGCGAGCAACGGGATCGGCGCGGAGACGGCGGCGCGCCTGGGCGCGGGCGGGGCGGCGGTGATCGTCCATTACTACAGCGCGGCGGCGGAAGCGGAGCGGGTGCTGGCGCGCGTCCGGGAAGCGGGCGGTTCGGGCTTCGCCGTCCAGGCGGACTTGACGACCATGGCCGGGACGCGCGCGTTCATCGAGCAGGTGCGGCCGCACCCGGTGGACATTCTGGTCAACAACGCCGGATCGTTGATCCGCCGCACGGGCACGCTCGCCATGAGCGAAGAGATCTGGGAACAGACGATGATGCTGAATGTCACCTCCGCGTTCTTCCTTACGCAGGCTGTGCTGCCGGGGATGCTGGAGCGCGGAAGGGGCTACGTGGTGAACGTATCGTCGGTGGCGGCGAAGACGTGGTAGTCGCCCGCGAAGACGGGCGGAGGAGTGGGCGCGGGCGCGTATGCGGCGGCGAAGGCAGCGCTGTCGGCGTGGACCAAGAACCTGACCAAGGAGTTCGCGGCGCAGGGTATCCGTGCCAACTGCGTGGCGCCGGGGACGATCGACACGAACTATCACCGCCAGTTTTCGAACGAGCAGATGTTGAACGCGGTGCGCGCGGCGACGCCGCTCGGACGTTTGGGAACCTCTGAGGAGATCGCGGACCTGATCGTCTATCTCTGCACGCCGGGGGCTTCGTTCCTGCACGGGCAGGTGATCGAGATCAACGGCGGGTTCCTGATGGCCTAGCGCTATCATGGTCCGCATGGACCGGCGCACCTTTCTGGGCATGGCAGCCGCCGCGCTGCCGATCCGCGGGCAGGACGGAGGCGAGTATCGCAACCGTCAGGCGGGCATGGCATACCGGCGCCTGGGGCGCACGGGGCTGATGGTCTCGGAAGTGGGAAGCGGCGGCGACCCGATCGTTCCGGGCAACTTCGAGCACTTGAACGCCGCGCTGGAGCGCGGGTTGAACTACCTGGACATGGCGCCCGCGTATCATCGGGGGCAGACAGAAGAGGCCTACGGGAAGCTGCTCTCGGGCTCGCACAAGCGGGAGAAGGTCTTCCTCACCACGAAGATCTCATCGCTCACGGGTGTGCGGAATGCGCTCTATGAGGACATCTACAAGGGCTTGCCGGGGGAGAAGCGGGCCGCGATCGACAAGCGCGCCGAGGAGATGGTGCGGGAACGGGAGGTCCTGAAGCCCGGTTACTTCTTCGAGTACTTCCCGGGCCAGCCGCGGCAGGTGCCTCCGGTGTATCGCGCCAACGCGATGATGAAGGACTACGCGCACCGGGTGGAGGGCAGCGCGAAGTACCGCGAGACCATCGCCAGTTCGGTGGAGGGCAGTTTGAAGCGCGTGGGCACGGACTACTTCGACATCGTGATGTGTCCGCACGGCGCGCTGGCGCCGGAGGAACTGGACATCCCGGAGATCGTCGAGACGTTTGGGGCCCTGAAGAAGCAGGGCAAGGTGCGGTTTCTCGGCGTGTCCACGCACACCGACGCCGCGAGCGTGGTGAGGAAGGCCGCGGCGCTGGGCCACTACGACGTTGCGATGTGCGCTTACAACGTGGCCAATGGCCCGTCGATGGACGCGGCCTTGCGCGAGGCCGCGGCCAAGGGCATGGGGCTGATCGGCATGAAGGTGGCGATGGCCGTGGCGACGCAATACAAGCAACTGCAACCGGTGCCGCAGTGGCGCATCGACAAGGTGAACCGCGTGGTGCCCGGGGAGTGGAAGGCGCCTCTCAAGGCCTACATCTGGGCGCTGCAGAACCCGAACCTGACGGCCGTGGTCTCGAACCTGTGGGACGAAGCGCACGTGAAAGAGAACCTGGGCATTGCGGGCGTGAAGGTCGAGCTGCAGCCGGCGTGACCTTCGCGGTTCGCCGTTTCCGGCTGCACTTCGCCGTGCGGGGGCGCGTGGAGTTTCCGCCGTGGCGCGCGGGCAACGTGCTGCGCGGGGCCCTGGGGACGGTGTGGCGGGAAGAGACGTTCCGGCCCGCGCTCGAAGGCGGGCCCAGCGGGCTCGCTGATCCGCCGAGGCCGTTCGTGCTGCGCGCCGCGCATCTGAACGGCCGGACCGCGGAGGGCGGGTTCTGGTTCGATCTCAACCTGTTCACGGGCGGGGTCCCCGACGACGTGGGCCGGCTGAAGCGCTTGCGGGGAACGCCGGTGACATTGCTTCGGATCGAGGACCTGGGGGGCGCGGCGTTTCGACTGGACGAGCCGTGGGCGGACCGCGGCGAGGGGGCGCTCGAGTTCTACACGCCGGTTCGGCTGAAGGGCGCGGAGGACGATGCGCGGCCGGCGTTCGCGACGCTCTTCGCGCGCCTGCGGGACCGGATTTCGACGTTGCGCGCGCTGTACGGCGAGGGCCCGCTGGAGATCGATTTCCGCGCGCTGGCGGAGCGAGCGAGCGCCGTCACGCTGGAAGCGGCGAACCTGCAGTTCGTGGAAGTAGAACGCCGCAGTTCGCGTACCGGCCAGACGCACTCGCTCGGCGGCTGGGTAGGCGAGGTGCGCTACCGGGGCGATCTCGGGGAGTTCTGGCCCTACCTGCTGGCCGGTGAGTACACGGGCGTCGGCCGGCAGACGGTGTGGGGCAACGGGGCGTACCGGCTGAGCTAGCCCATGCTTCCGAATCCTCGACTACGTTGACGTGCAGCGACGCGTCGGCCCATTCCTTATCCTTCTCCGTTAACCTTGAAAAGCTGCTGTTCCGGTTCGCCACTAGTCGGCGGCTTGTGGGTCCATCGAGCAAGAATGGCTACAATCGAGAGAAATGCCAGCCCTCCTCGATCCGTTGCCGCCGTCAGCCCTCTGGGGTCGGCGATTTGTGGATTGATTGCCGATGTCCTTCGTCTACGAATTTGAATGGGACCGCTCCAAGGCTTCAGCCAACGTGACCAAGCACGCGGTAGACTTCAAGTTGGCGGCCACCGTTTTCAAAGACCCACTAGCGGCAACGATCTTTGACGGCGATCACAGCGGCGACGAGCAGCGTTGGGTGACGATTGGAAAGGACGAGGATGGACGCTACATCTTGGTGGTTCATACTTTCCAAGAGGTCGAGCCGAACCGGGCGTCGGTGCGCATCATTTCGGCACGCCGCCCAACCAAACCGGAAATCGCGCAGTACGAAGAGACCTACCAATGAAGCCCGAATACGATTTTAAGGACGCCGAGCGAGGGAAGTTCTTCCGCCCCGGAGCCGTCTTGCGGTTGCCCATCTATCTTGAGCCGGAAGTGCAAGACTATCTTGCGGCCAAGGCCCAAGCCAAGAATATCGACCTCGACGACCTGGTTAACGAGCTACTGAAGCAGGAAATCCGCATCGCTGAATCTTTGCGGTAACGATTGATCGCGGCTATCCTTCGATGGGCGAGATTCTGTGGGGCGGTACACCCTGGCCTGCCGTGATCAGAACCTGGTATCCACCCTGCTGCGCGCGATCAAGCACTCGCCCAGGAGGACCTTCATGCAATCTTCGCCAACAGTGATTCTTTCGCTTCTTCAAGCGCCTGAACGGCCTGCTCCCGCGACACGGTCGGGAACTGGCGTAAGAAATCACCGAGCGATTGACCGCCCTCCAGATAGTCGATCAGGTTCTTGAACGGCACACGGGTCCCGCGGAAGCACGGCACTCCGTTCATAATCCCGGGGTCCGCCACGATGACGAGGTCTGCCATAACTCCCTCATTGTACTTGGGCTACCGATCCAGCGGTGACCAAACTCGCGTGTAACGGCGTAGCATCTTGAGCTAGCGAACCGCTTCCATGCGGCTGTGCGGAAGGGTGACGCTCCCGAGGGCGCCGGTGGTGTTGTCACGCACGATGATCTTCAGTTCGGTGGCGTCCTTCTGTCTGGGCAAGCGGTAGGGCCACAGGAGGCCGTTTTTTCGCGCGTCTTCGTACGTCGGCTGGTCCATGTGGAGGCCGATGCGTTTCGATTCCGCGGGGCCATGACGGAGGCCCTGACGATCGCGCTGGAGGACCATCACCTCGAGCGACCCGATCCAGCGGCCGTCGCGCTGTTCGACGGCCACGCCCGAGAGATCGATTCGCAGGAGCAGGCCGATGCCGTCCGGCTCGGGATCGTCGATGAGCGCCGCGCGTGCCTGCAACGGGATCACCGAGGCATCGACAGGACTCCAGGCGGCCGAGCGGAACGCTGCCTCGCGGGCCTCGGCGGGATCGGGCTCCACGGTCGCGTAGT
>DALYJJ010000089.1:0-16451 GCA_031969915.1 Bryobacteraceae bacterium
CACCTCGTCCGCCACCGGTTCGTTCATATCGTCGCCCGCCACCAGCACGGTGTAGAACGCGGTGATGGAGCCGCGGTCGGAATTGCCGGTGCGTTCAAGCAGCTTGGGCAGTTCCGCGAAAACGGAGGGCGTGTACCCGGCGCGGGCGGGGGGCTCGCCGCATGCGAGCCCGATCTCCCGCTGAGCGCGCGCGAAGCGCGTGACCGAGTCCATCATGAGGACCACGCGTTTGCCCTGGTCGCGGAAGTACTCGGCGATGGCCGTTCCCACGTAGGCGGCCTTCAGGCGCACCAGCGAAGGCTGATCGGAGGTGGCGCACACGATCACCGACCTTCGCAGCCCGTCCTCTCCCAGGTCGTGCTCGAGGAAATCGCGGACTTCGCGGCCGCGCTCACCCACCAGCGTGATGACGTTGACTTCCGCCTCGGTATTGCGCGCGATCATTCCGAGGAGGGTTGACTTGCCGACGCCCGCCGCGGCAAAGAGCCCGACGCGCTGCCCCTCGCCGCAGGTCAGCATGCCGTCGATGGCGCGCACCCCGGTTTGCAGGGGCCGCAGTACGCGTTGGCGGCGCAGCGGGTCCGGCGGACGGTTGGTGACGGGGTACTCGGTGCGCGCCTCGAGCGGTCCGCGGGCGGCCTCGTCGAGGGGGTCGCCGAGCCCGTTCAGTACGCGCCCGAGGAGTTCCGGGCCGACACGCACGCCGAGGCTCGCACCCGTCGGCACCACTTCACTACTGGGGCCGATGTTCGCGGCCTCGCCGAGAGGCATCAACAGCACATCGCCATCCTGAAAGCCGACCACCTCGGCGCGGATGGGCACGCGTGACCTGCCGGTGAAGATGAGGCAGACCTCGCCGACGAAAGCTTCCGGCAGCGTGGCGCGGACCAGCAGCCCCATCACGCTGCGTACGCGCCCGCGCACCTCTACTGCGCTGACGCGGTCGACGACGCCGAGGAACCGGTCGAACGACGAAGCGGTCACCGCGAGGCCTCTTCGAGCAGCGCTCGTTCGATGAGCCGTAGCTGCGTTTCGATGCGTGCATCGATCGAGCCCAATTCGCTGACGATGCGGCAGTCACCCGGCGCGAGGTCGTCGGCTTCATCGAGGCGAAGCGAGCAGTCCGGCCCGAGGCGTTTCTCAAAGCGGGCGCGCGCCGCTTCCAGCGTGGCGCGATGGCCGGGCGCGACGTAGACTGTCACCCGCCGCTCGCGGACCACGGTGCGCAGCGCTTCTTCGACAATCCCCTCCAGGCGCTCTGGTGCGGTCCGCACTTCCTCGCCGAGGATCTTCTCCGCGATGCGCACGGCGAGCTTCAACAGCGAAGGGCGGCTCTCTTCGATGAAGGCGTGGACGCTCCGCTGCGCGGCGGCGATGGCCGTCTCCCACTGGGCGAGGCCAGCGCGGAAGCCAGCTTCGAAGGCTTCGGCACGAACGCGCTCCCGCTCCGCCGACGCCTCGGCCAGAATGCGCTGCGCCTGTTCGCTGGCGCTGAGCACCTGCTGCTTGAGAACGGGGCCGGTGGCCTGTGCGGCGGCTGCCTTGAGAATCTTACCTTCCATCTGCGTCCTTCACTCGTGCCTGCCACAACAGCCAGTCGCGAACAAACGGGGGCCGGGCGGCCAGTTCGGGCGCGGCGCTCATCCGCTCGCTCCATTCGCGGGCGCGCAGCGCCAGCAGCCGGGCGCGCCACTGGTGCGGGTCGTCGCTCTCCCGAAGCAGCCGCCGCGCCTCCTCGCGATAGTTCAAGCCCCACCGCCTTTATGACGCGTTTGTCGCCGCCGTCGCCTTCGCGACCGCTTCCCTCGACCGCTGCAACTGCATCTGCAGGAACTTCACCCGTCCGAGCAGGGTGAGCGCCAGAATGCCGGTCAGCGTTAGCAGGCCCAACGCCGCAACCGTGATCTCCTGGTTGCCGATCATGGCCAGAAGGTCGGCTGGCGCTTCGCGGCGTGCCGGCACCTGCTGCATGACGACCGTGATTTCTTCCGCTTTCAACCCCTCCACGCCCTTGGCCACCAGCCCCTTCACGCTGGCTTCCTCCAACGGCGGTTTGGCGCCGCGATATTTCAAGAGGACCGCGGCGGAGGGCGGCAGCCATTGCGCGCGGTCCACCAGCGGGCTGTTCTCGGGTATCACCACGTGTACGCGCGCGTCGGCCACGCCGGCCAAGGACCGTAGCGTCCGGCTCAGCTCTCCGGAGAGCCCCACCAGCATCTTGGCGCGCTCCTCGCCGGCAGTGGGAATCATGCCCTGCTGCGCAAAAACGTCTTCCAGGCCTTTCACCCGGTCGCGCGGCAGGCCGTTCTCTTCGAGCACTCGCCACGCCTGAATCAGGTTCTGGTCGCCGCCCTTGACAAAGACTGTCCAGGCCGGCTCCTTGCGCTCCCCGGGCCGCAGCTTTCGCGTCGCATCGAAGCCGTGCTCCTTCAGCACGACAATCATCTCCTGCGCTTCTTTTTCGGTCAGCCCGGTGCTGATCTCCTGCTGCAAACATCCGCACAGCGGAAGCACCAGGGCGGCCAGAAGGGCGCGATTAAACCTGCGTCTGCATGACTGTTTTGAGTCCACTGTTCATCTGCTCCACGGCCTTCGAAACCAGTTCCAGGTTCTGGGTCATCTGGTACATCTCCATCTGCAGTTCGAGGAGCGCCCGCGGGTCTTGCATATCGGGAAGCCGGCTCATGATCGACGACGCTTTCTGAAACTGCTCGTCGATGGTCTGCAAGTGCGCGCCCAGGCTCTGTGCCTGCGCCGGGTCTTTCAAGCGGCCCACGCCGGCGCGCATTTTGTCGATGCGCACCGCGGCATGCTCCAGATCCGGCCCCCATACCTGCTTCGGCGCCGCCGACGGATCGGTCTCCGCCTTGCGCCGCACCTCGCTGATCAACTGCTTGCGCTCCGCTTCGGTGACTGAGCGCACCGGCGCCGGCACGTTCGGCTGCGCCGCCTTCTCGGCCACCTCGGCGCGCACGGATTCGAACGCACCCTTTTTGCCCGCCTCCGCCGCCTTATCGACGGGCGGCGCCGGTAGCGCGGTAGAGATTACTTTTCCTGTTACGGGATCCGGCACCGATCGCCCTCCATCCCGCTTATCGAGCCCCCGCCGCTTCCGTTGCCTGTTCCCCCATCAGTTCGAGCATGGCCTCGCGCAACGTCTCGAGCGCCTTGGCGTGAACACGGCAGATCCAGGACTTCGACAGACCCAAGCCAGCCCCGACTTCCTCCAGCGTCCGCCCCTCGAAATAGTAGCCCTCGATCACCTTGCGGCTCTTCTCCGGAAGACGTTCGAGCGCGAGCGCCAGATAGTGCCGTGATTCCTCGTCGAGCAGTGCCTGTTCCGCCGACTGGGCGGCCGTGTCCGGCTGATCGATGGCGTGCGCCTCCAGCGAGAGCAGGTAACAGCTTGTCACGGCCTCCGTCAAAACCTGCGCCTCGCGCAACGCCGCCTCCGGTCCGGCCGGCGAGGGCGCGGATTCCGTGTAATCGGTGAGCAACTCATTGGCCGCCATCTGGAAGCGGTAGCGGTCATACATCGATTTAGGAAACCAGGTGGCCTTGCGAATGCCGTCGTAGATTGCGCCGCGAATGCGGTAATAGGCGAATGTCTTGAAGAGGACGCCGCGCGCGGGGTCGAAGGCGGCGGCGGCCTCCACCAACCCTAGTTCCGCGGCGCTCTCGACGTCTTCGCGCAGTACGTGAGCCGGCAGACTCTGCAGGATCTCGCCGGCCAGGGCGTGAGCATAGCTGCGATGCGTCTCCACCAGTTCCAGCGCCCGGGCGGGCAAGGGATTCGACATAAAAAAGCGCCCACTCTCCTCTGTGCTGCTGAATACTGCGGAGAAATCCGAAAGAGCCCCTCACGAGCGAAGCATGCACTTAGTACTAGTCCCCGGTAGAAAGCCGCGTCCGCGGTCCGTGTGGTACCGTATTCCCGTCTGCACTATGGACGGCGAGGGCGATGTCACCCGACTGCTCGAGAGCTGGCGCAACGGCGATGCCAGGGCTTTTGAACAGCTCATCCCGGTCGCCTATGACCAGTTGCATGCCATCGCCATCGGCTTAATGCGGCGCGAGCGAACGGATCACACGCTGCAGCCCACGGCCCTGCTCAATGAGTTGTACGTGCGGCTGTTGCAACAGCGAAAGGTGGCCTGGGAAGACCGCGAGCATTTCTACACCTTCGCCGCCCGCCTCATGCGCAACATCCTTATCGACCACGCGCGCGGGCGCAACGCGCAGCGCCGCGGCAGCGATTCGATTCGCGTGCCCATTCGCGAGGACATCGGATGGTTCGAAGGCGGCGATGACGACCTGCTGGACGTGAATCGCGCGCTTGAGAAACTCGAGGCGATCGATTCGCGCAAGGCGAAGCTGGTCGAGCTTTACTACTTCCTTTCGTTCACGGTTGAAGAGGCCGCCGAACTCCTGAATCTCTCACGCGCCACGGTGGAGCGGGACCTGAAATTCGCGAGGGCATGGCTCTATCGGGATCTGAAGCAGCAAAAGTCCACTCCTCCCCCCGCTGACGCTTGAACCAAGATGGACGCGGAACGCTGGCAACGCATCGAGGACATTTTTCACGAGGTGTCGGCCGAACCGGCGGAGCGGCGCGCCGTGAAGCTCGCCGCGCTCGCCGCAGGCGACACCGTGGTTCGCCGCGAAGTGGAATCCCTGCTCGCAGCCGAGGACGAGCAGGGCGTCCGCTCCGGCGCGCAGGCGCGCGATCCCTGGCTCGGGCGCACCCTGGGCCGCTATCGCCTGGAGCGGTTGATCGGACGCGGCGGCATGGGCGCGGTGTACGAAGGCCGCCGGATCGCCGGCGACTTCGAACAGACCGTCGCCGTGAAAGTGGTGGCCACGCGCCTGACCTCTGACTGGCTCCGCCAAGGCTTCCTGCAGGAGCGCCAGTTCCTGGCCCTGCTCCAACACCCGAACATTGCGCGCCTGCTCGATGGCGGCGTCGCCGACAGCGGCGAGCCGTTCCTGGTCATGGAGCACATCGAGGGTGTCCGGCTTGACCGCTACGTTGAGGACCACGCGCTTTCCGCGCCCGCCATTGTGAGGCTGCTGCTTCCGTTGTGCGAAGGGGTCTCGTACGCGCACCGCCGGCTGATCGTCCACCGCGACCTCAAGCCCGGCAACGTGCTGGTGACCCGCGAAGGCCTGGTGAAGCTTCTTGATTTCGGTACGGCCAAGCTCCTCTCCCCGGACTCTGCCGCGAACGCCACGGTTCTCGGTTTGCGGGCGTTCACACCTGAGTACGCGAGCCCTGAGCAGATGTTCGGCGAGCCGGTGAGCGCGGCCGCAGACGTCTACTCGCTCGGCGTTATCCTCTACCGACTGCTCACGGGGCGGCTGCCCTTCGACGTCGCGCAGCGTTCGAGCGCGGAGATCGCCCGTATCTTTGAAACGGAGCCGGCGACGCCAAGCTCCCTGGTGACTCGCGTCGCCGGCGGTTCCGCCGATGCCCCGCCGCGCGCTGCTCTCTCTCCGTCCGAAATCCGCGGAGACCTCGACGCGATTGTGCTGAAGGCTCTTCGCCCGAAGGCGGCGGACCGCTATCCCTCGGTCGACGAGCTTGCCCTCGACCTCAAGCGCTATCTCGATCACCGTCCGGTGGCGGCCCGACGCGGCTCCCATCTCTACCGGCTGCAGAAGTTCGTTCGCCGCCGCGCTGTCCCGCTCGCCGCCGCGGCGGTTGTGCTGGCATCGGTGCTTATCGGCGTTGTCTCCACGGTCCGGCAGGCGCGCATCGCGGCGGCCGAAGAACAGCGTGCGCGCGCCGCGTTTCAGGATGTCCGCCGCCTCTCCAGTCTGCTGGTAGGCGACTTCTTCGATACCGTCAGCCAGTTACCCGGCTCGATGGACGTGCAGCGGCGACTGGTGAGCGAGTCCATTGGGTATCTGGACCGGCTGGCGCGAGAGGCCGGCGACGATCCCGACGTTCAGCTCGACCTGGTGGAGGCCTACACGAAGTTGGGCGGCATGCAGGGCAGCCCGTACATGGCCAACCTGGGGGATGCGAAGGGCGCGCTTCAGAGCCTGGCGAAAGCCGCCTCCATCGCCGACCCGCTTGCGGGCCGCCCCGATCCGAGCGGGTCCGCCTTGCGCCACATCGCCGTCCTCCGGCGCACGCAAAGCGACGTGTACTTCGGCATGGGCCAGACCGGCGAAGCGCTTCGCTACTCCCGCCTTGCCTCAACCTTATATGAGAAGCTGCTGGCCCTTCCCGGCGCCACCGCGGACGACCACCTGGAAGCGGGCGCCACGTACGAGACGGTGGGCGACCAACTCGGCCTCCACGGTGCTTCGGGCGCAGGCGATGCCGCGGGCGCGTTGCGGGCCTATCAGCGCACGCTCGAGTTGCAGCGCGCCGCCCTCAAGCTGGTCCCGGCCCACCCGCGAGCCCTGCGCGGCTATGTGATTCTGCAGATGAAGGCCGGCAACCTGCGTGCGGAAACCGAGCCCTACGCGGCCCGGCGGGTCTACGAAGAGGCACTCCGCGCATGGGACCGGATGCCCCAGGCGGCGCGCGATTCCATTGGCGCCCGTAGAATCCGCGGCCTGATCAGCGTGCGGCTCGGACGGCTGCTCCCGGAGATCGGCGCAGCGAGCGATGCCCTTCCTTTCCTCGATCAGGCACGCGCCATCTTCGGGTCTCTGATTCCGCTCGATCCCAACGACGCGCGCCTCCGGTACGATCTCGCCACGGCGGATTTCTACCGTGCGGAAGCGCTCCGTTCGCTCGGCCGAAAAGTTGACGCCCGCGACAGCTACCTGGCCGTCGCGAAGGCGCTCGATGCACTCCTGGCCCAGGTTCCCGACAACGCGGTGTGGCTCAGCCATCGCTCGCAATCGTTGCTTGACGCGGGCCGGCTGGCCGCGGAACTCGGCGAGCGCGCGCGGGGCGAAGACCTGATCCGCCGTGGCCTGGAGGGAGTGCTGCAGGTAGCCGGGAATGCCGCGGCTTCGCCGAATGACTTGTACCGCGCTGCGACCGGCCTGCTCGTTACCGGCGGCGATGCGGCGCGTGCGCTCGAGTTCGCGCAAGCCGCCGTCAACAAAACGAACGCGGGGAACGCCCTGTACGTATTCACTCTCGCGCGTGCGCAACAGCGGGCCGGACAGTGGGAAGCCGCGCGCCAAAGCGCACGCCAGGCATTGGCGCTGCTGCCTGCGCCCGAAGCAGGGGACCCGGCGCCGCCGTTGCGCAGGTCTCTCGAGAACCTGCTACAGCAACTGCCGTAGCAGCAGCAATAGCAGCAACGTGACGATGGCGACCGCCAGGACAACCACCCACGGACTGCCTACCCATACGTGTTTCCGCGGCCTGGCCGAAACGGAGGTGGCGGCGGCAGGCACGCGGAACTGCTGCGTCGCCTGCGTGCGGTAGATGGTGTTTTGTATGGTGAATTCCGCGTCGCGGTAGCTGGAAAGGCGCTTGGCCGGGTCCTTCTCCAGCATCTTCGCGAACAGGTCTGAGATGTCTGCCGGGATCGTCTCGTCACATTCGCGAAGGGGCGCCACGCGCTTCTGCGGATCCACTTGCCACTCCAGCCATGCCAGGTCGCTGCCCTTCTCGAAGACCTCGCGCAATTGCTGCCGGAACCGCCTGCCTCCGGTGAGTAACTCGTAAAACAAGATGCCAAGCGAGTAAATGGTGGCGCGCCGCCGGCCCGCCGCATCGGGGTTGCTGCCGCCTCCCAGTAGCTCCGGCGCCGCATAGCGCGGTGCGGCGACCATCCACGTGTCGCGTTCGGTGAGCGGCGGCCGCGTGACAATCTCCGGCTCGTTGCCGTCGCGCAGGCGGACGGTCTGCGGAGTGATGGGGTCGTGCATCAGTCCCGCTTCTTCGGCCTTCGCGAGGGTCTGTAGCAGACGGTGCATCACGGGGAGCACGGTCGCCATGGGCTGCGGGTCTTCCTGTAACCAGTGCGACAAGGTCCGTTCCGGCTCCCGGCGCACGGGGGGCGGCGGCGCCGGCGGTTCGGCGGAGAGGCTGTCCTCATCCACCGAACGCAGTTGTTCCAGCAAAGCCTGGGAAGAGGGCCGCCGGGCATAGTCCGGCGCAAGGCAGCTTTCGACGATGGCCGCCACCGCTTCCGGGACCGTCGCCTCGAACTCACGTACGCGGGGCGGCGCGCTCGCGATTCTCTTCGCCGGACTCAGTCCTCGCAGCGGTTGCCTGCCGGTCAGCATCTCGAAGAAAACCGCACCGGCGGAAAACACATCGGACAGCGGTGTAGCCGCCTCTCCTATCAACTGCTCCGGGGCCATATACTCGGGCGTTCCCCGGGCCGTGCCCAGCGTCACCGTTTCGCCCGTCAGCCGCGCGATGCCGAAGTCCATGAGCTTCAGCCTGCCGTCGCGGGCGAAGATGAGGTTGGAGGGCTTCAGGTCACGGTGCACGATGCCCGCCGCATGCACCACGGACAGCGCCTCGGCCACCTGCCGCGCGAGCGACAGGAACTCCTTGACGTGCACACGGGGACTCAATTGCAGCAACTCCGACAACGGGCGCCCACCCACGAACTCCAACGCCAGGTAGTGCAGGCCGTCCTGCTCCCCGGCCCCCAACACGCGAACAACGTTGGGGTGGTCAAGACGCCGCGCAATCGCCGCCTCCCGCTGGAAACTCTCCAGTGCGCGCGGGTCCTCCAGGTTCTCCGGCCGGATGATCTTCACGGCCACCAACTCGCTCTGCTCCAGGTCGCGCGCCTTATATACGACGCTCGATGCGCCTTCCCCGACGCGCTCCAAAACCTGGTACTTCCCGGCGAACAGCACTCCCGGCGACGGTTCGGGCAGACGGATGTCGCGATGCACTTCGGCCATAACGCTCCACCTGCTTATCGCACGGTGCTCGCTGAAAGTTGCGCCACCCGCTCCAACTGCGTGCGCGCGTATGACCTTTTGCCGGCCGGCAGCAAGGCCAGCCCTCGCGCGGCCGTGTTGCGCGCCCGGTCCCTGAAGCCGCACTGCCGCTCGGCCTCGCCCCGCAAGGCCAGCACTTCCGCGCTCTCGGGGAGCCCTTCCAGCACACGCAGCGCCTCCTCGGCGCGGCGGCGTTCCCGTGGTTCACCCGCGAGCAGAACCTCGGCCCGAACCATCGGCGCCGTCACCAGTTTGATACCGCGCTCCGTCATCTCCGCCACGCCGTCCCGTTGTCCCATGCGGTAGCGCAAACGGGCCAGGTGAACCAGCACCTCCCCGTAGGACGGCCCCTCCAGCACGGCCATGGCGTTCTCCAGGCATGTTGCGGCTTCCGGCAGGTGACCCGCGGCTTCCTCCGCCTCCGACAACACCCGGTACATCACGGCGAGGTCCCAGCGCGCGCGCTGGTCAGAAGCATCGGCCTTGGCGTGCGCCTCTGCGCTCTCGACCGCTTCGCGGATGATCCGCGCGCCTTCCGCTCCGCGACCCGCCCACGCCAAGGCGCGTCCGTAGCGCCGCATCAATGAGCCGCCCACGCGCCGAGTCGCCGCCTCCGCAACCAGCGCCGCGTCAAGCGCGCGATAGTCCCGAAGCGCCCGCTCATACTGCGCCAGGGCTGCGTCCAGGTCAGTATGCACCAAGGTCTCGGCGATCTTCACCGACAGCAGCACCTGTGCGCGCCGCGCCCGTCCCGTGAACGGCCCCTGAGGCAACGCGAGCACCTTCGCCCACAACCCTTGCGACTGCTCATACAGTAGAAGAGCTTCGCTCCCGAGCGACAAATCGCCCGCTGTCTCCGCCTGCGAAGCCGCATTCACGGCCACTTCGCTGTCGTCCGCATACTGCTTCGAAAGCTCTGCGAGCAGGCGCGCCGATTGTTGCGCGTCCGCCAGGTCCTGGCGAATCTCCGCGCGCGCGCCCAGCATTCTTCCATAGAGCAGACCGCCGTCGCGCGTGTTCTGCAAGCCTTCGACCAGCCGCATCCCCTCGGCCAGGCTGGCAACGGCCTCCTCCGTCTTGCCGAGGTTCTTCTCGTACGGATTGCCAAGCAGGCTGCCCAACCGGAGATAGGCTTCGCCCAACTCCAACCGCAGGCGCGCATCGTCGCGGCTTTGCGCGGCCAGCCGCCGCAGGTATTCGAGCGACCAGCCCACGAGTTTCTCCTGCGCGGGCGTCGAGCCGGGAAGGTCGCGCACGGCGTCGTGAAACTGAAACAGCAGCGAGCCTGTAATCTGCCGCACCTCTCGAAAGCGTTCTTCCGCCCGGGTGCGTGCGCTATCGGCCTGCCAATACGCGCGCACCGTGGCGCCCGCTCCCGCCGCCAGTAGCAGCACCGCAGCCGCACCGGCGCTGACCGCGAGCCGATTCCTCTTAGCGAACTTCATGAGCCGGTAGCGGCGCGAGCCGTCGCGCGCCGGCACGGGCCGTCCCTCCAGCCACGCGCGTAGTTCGGCGGCGAACTCGGCGGCGGTGCGGAAGCGGCCCTCCGGCTCCTTCCTCAGTGCTTTGAGGACAATCGCGTCCAGGTCGGCGTCGAGTCCCTGGCGTCGCGCCCCCGGCCGCTCCGGCGGCGCTTCCAGGGTGGCGCGCAGCAGGGCCAGCGGCTGGTGCAGCAGGTCCTCGAACGGGTGGACGCTGGTCAGCAACCGGTAGAGCATGATGCCGGCGGAGTAGATGTCTGTGGAGACGCCGAGTTCCTCGCCGCGCAGTTGTTCCGGGCTGGCGAACTCGGGTGTGAAGGGCCGGAGCGCGGCCTGCGTTGCCGCGTCCGTTACGCCATAGCGCGAGGGATCGAGCAGCTTGGCCACCCCGAAATCCAGGAGGCGCGGCCGCCCGTCCGCCGTTACCAGGACGTTCGCGAATTTCAGGTCGCAGTGCGCCAGCAGCCGCTGGTGCGCGTACTCCACCGCCTCCAACACCAGCACCATCAGTTGCACACGCTCGCGAATCGAAAGCCGCGCGCGGTCGCAGTAGACGTCCAGCGGCTCGCCTTCGACGTAGTCCGTAACGATGAAGGGAACGCCGTCGTCGGTGACGCCCCCGTCGATCAACTGAACAATGCCGGGGTGCTGCAGCTTGGCCAACACCTGGCGCTCCGCCAGGAACCGCCTCCGCGTCTCCTGGTGACCGATGCCGTGCAACAGCACCTTGATGGCGACGCGCTGCGAGAAATCCTCGAGCCGCTGGCCGAGGTACACGCTGCCCATGCCGCCTTCCCCGATCTTCTCCAGCGCTCGATAGCGCCCGAATGTGCGGCCGCTCAGCATGTAGCGGCTATTCTACTGGACGCAGTTCCCCGGAGAGCTGACTTCATCCGCAGGACGAGCGGCCCCGCCGCGCCGGGTGCTTCCGTGAGACCCGCTCCATGGGTGTGGAAGAATCTGGTCAAGGCCATGCGTGAAATCACTCTGCAGGTACAGCGCGACGATGAGTCGGGCTGGCTGGTTGCCTCGTGGGATGCCCCCGACGGGTCCGGAGGCATAACGACCCAGGGGCGAGACCTTCGCGACTTGCAGGAGCAGATCACCGAGGCCGTGGCAGTTCACTTTGACGCGGGATCCGCCCCATCTCGCATCAGGATCCACTTCGTGAGCGACCCCATCCTGGTCCAGGCGTGAAGCTGACCCGGGACGTTATGGAACCGAGGCCGTGAGTGCGTTGGAGCGGCTCGGCTTCTCGGTCGCCAGACAGAGCGGCTCTCATGTCCGAATGGTTCGAGGGGCCCGGCGCGTGACTGTAGCAAGCGCGGTTGACTAAAGCGCCTTGAGGAAGTCCTCAAGGCTGACGTCTGAATCAGGGTTTTGGCACAGTTTTGGGACAGGCAGAAAGCAACTATAGCCCGCTGAGCGCGTCAGCGACGCTCGCCGCTGATGGACGCGGCAACCGCTCCCGATCGAGCATCGCGAGGAGTAACCCGTCCAACTGCTGCGGGATCCCTTGGCGAACCGATGAAGGGACCAGGGGAGTGCGATTCTCAATTGCCTCGTAGACATCCAGCGGTGTCTCGCCGGAGAACGGGTAGACTCCGGTAAAGAGCTCGTAGAAGACCAACCCCAAGGAGAAAACGTCCGTAGCATGGGAGGCAGCCTCACCTCGAAACAGTTCCGGCGGCAAGTAAGAAAACGTCCCGGAGAGGGAACCGGAAATGGTGCCGGAAGCTCCCTGGGCCTCGGAATCGACGATGACCGCTCCTGCAAGGCGAGCCAAGCCGAAGTCGAGAATGGTCACCACGCCATCCCGGCTGAGCATCAAGTTTTCCGGCTTGATGTCGCGGTGCGTGATCCCTTCCTGGTGCACCGCCGCCAATCCGCTTGCCGCCTGCTTCGCCCAATCGATCGCATCGCGGAGGGGAATTGCGCCGGCGTCCATCAAATCGCGCCAGGTATGCCCGTCCACCCACTCCATTGCCAGGAACATTCCGGCTTCGGATTCCGCGAACTCGTGGATCGCCACCACATTCGGATGCCGAACCAAGCCGGCCGCCTGGGCCTCGTGTGCAAAGCGCTCGCGCAGCAGCGAATTCGAGCCGGCGTCGCGGCGGACGAGTTTCAAAGCCACCGGCATCCGGGTTTGGATGTTGTCGGCGCGATAGATCTCGCCCATTCCACCGATGCTCACGACGCCGCGGATTTCGTATCCGCCCACGATTTCTCCCGCCGGAAGCGGGCCTCTCGGCATGTCGACGAAATCGGCAACCAGTTGCACGGGCGGGGACTCCAGAAAGTGGACACTCTGGAGATCCGCCTGCAACAGCCGAACGACTTGGGCCCGCAGGCCTGGCTCCAGTTGCGCCAGAAACGCGCCTCGCTCTGGTTCGGCCAGCTCGGACGCCTCAAGATACAGATCGAGCGCGCCGGTCATCTTTCGATTGCCCCGAGTTCGGCGGCAAGCCAGGCTCGCGCCGCCTGCCAATCGCGTTTTACCGTAACGGCAGAGATCTCCATGATTTCCGCTGTCTCTTCGACGCTCAGTCCGCCGAAGTAGCGGAACTCGACCACACGGCTCCGGCGAGGATCGATGGCCTCCAGCCGCTTCAACGCGACATGAAGATCGAGGGTCTCCTTCGCCTCCTGGCGCACGGCAGTCTCGACATCGCTCAAAGACACCTCTTGCTGGCCCCCGCCCCGTTTGCCGGCCAGACGGCTTTCGGCGTGATTCACCAGGATCTGCCGCATCGCCAGGGACGCGAGGGCGAAGAAGTGCTTGCGATTGTCAATGCTCGTGGTTGCCGTGTGGGCCAGCCTCAGATAGGCTTCGTGGAGCAGCGCCGTTGGTTGCAACATATGGCCCTTGGGCTGGCTTTGCCAGTGATGCCGGGCGATGCGATGCAATTCCGAGTACACCAATGGCATCAAGTCATGGAGTGCATGCGCGTCGCCACCGGTCCAAGCCGCAAGGAGCTTGGTGACATTGTCGCTGCGGCCTGGATCCATTTTGGCTTTTGGGCTTCACGTTAGTTTAGCTTGAGCGAGATCATCCTCTCCGAGCTCATCCGCCCATGGCGATCCCGGACCGCTGCGCCTCCCACCGAAAGCGTCGACTTCATGTAGGTAAACCAAACCAGGCGGATATCCACCTGCACGCCCGCATTCGTGTACGCGGTCCTCGCCGTCCCATCGCTCAGATTCGCCCCCAGGACTCCGGAAAACAGCGACAATCTCGCCCAATTCAGGTAAACAGAGGTGAATCCGGCACTGCGGAAACGGACCGGCGGCAGGTTCCATTCCACCATGGACTTGGCGAAATCGCGCGCGCTCAGCGCGTTCAGTTCCGCCCCAGGAAACGCATAGAATTCGCGATACCGGCTGAAGTTGCCTTTGTCGATCCAGTTGTTGCCGAACCCGCCGAAGTAGAAATTGGCGAAGGCATCCTGCCGGTCGCCGAACGCCCGTCCGCCCGAGGAGCGGATCCAAATCGACGAGTTGCGCAACGGCGTGAGGAAGCCTTTGTCATAGCCTCCCCAGATCTGCGGAAAAAGTTTCGGGCTGGAGATAAGTTGCACGTCCAGACGCCACGTGTCGCCCTTTTCGTCTTCCACGGCGCCCAGTGTTCTCGCCAACCGGCTGTAGTTGAGGCTGGTGTAGCCCAAAAGAAAGCGGCTCCGCGTAGCCGCGATGTTCTGATACTCCGGCAAGCGGTCCAGGCCGGCGTATCCGGCGACACCGGCTTTCCAGTCCAGCTTGCGCGGCCCTGTCGGGAGCAGAATCTTCGTGTGGTCCAGCCGCAGCCCGAAGCCCCGGCGCGCGACCTTGGTGGGGCCGAAGAGATCGTAGAAGTCGGCTTTGTTGAAGTATCCGGAAAGCCGCCATTGCCAGTAGCGCGCATCGAACGCGGCGTGAAACCGCTCCTTGACGGGGAGGCCTTGATCGGGCGAGAACGAAGCGGTCAAGTGCGCATTGCTCAACATCAGGGCATCGCCGAAATGAAACTTCAAACCCGCGGCTGGCGAGGTCTTGTACTGCTGGACAATCGGATGCACAGAGATGAGTCCCATGTTGCGCAGCGGCTGGTAGGCCCCGGCGGAGGTCCGCAACTCGAGGTCGTCGATTTGCGAACGCGGCGGCAGCTTCCAGGTCTTCAGTTGCGGATACTTGTTTACCACCGATTGGCCGAGATAGGAGATCGCGTTGACATCCTCAAGGACCTTCACCGGGAGCTTGACGGGGAAAAATCCCTGGGCCGTGAACTCCAGCGCAATCAGGGATCCGTCCGGCAACGGCTGGGGCCAGAACAATCCGGTTTCGCTGTTCGACAGCGCTTCCAGCTTGCGTGTCTCCACCTCGATCCGGAACAGATTGGCGGCGCCGGTGATGTAGCTGGAACCGTAGAAGTAGCGGCCATCCGCCGACTGCGTGAAGCCGGTCGGCGCGTTGTATCCGAAGTCGTGAATCTCCTCGCTGGTCAGGGTCCCATCGATCAGGTCAGCGGTCCGAAACCTCACCAGCCGGACCTTGGCCGATTCATCCGTCAACAGACCGCTCAGCCACTCGCCATCTCTGGAGACTTCGACGTCCGAAAAATCCGTGGCAAAGGGGAAGGTGTGCAGGATCTTGCCGTTCTCGAACGGTGCTTCGAGCCGCGCGATGCTGGTGAGTCCGTTGGTGTGGCGGAGTCCCCACAAGGAATTGTCTTTCTGGTTGAAGGAATAGTCCCCGCTGCGGAGGTCCTTGGACAGCTCGCGTGTGCGGCGGGTGTCGAGATGGTAGACGCTCAGTCCGCGGAGCTCGTTGTTCTGCGTGGTGAAGAAAAGGCGGCGTCCCACAGGATCGAACGCCAGCGCAGTGACAAAGTAGAGAGCGGATCCTTCGACGTCGGTCAGCGGGTCGATTTTTCCGGTCTCGGGATTCAGCGCGGCGAGGTAGGCGATCTTTCCCGCATGCTTCACCGCCAGATAGATCAGGCCGGTTTGGGCGTCGAAGTGAGTACGCGAGACCGATCCGAGAGGCTTTTCGGAGATCCGTTGCGGCTTGGTCACCGGGTATTGACGGATGGTGGCCAGATTCTCTTTTTGCCACTGGCGTTCGGCGTCGATCCAGTGCCGCCACTCTTCCCGCAAAGTGAGCCCGTACAAACGCCGGAACTCGGTCTCGAAGTAGGCGCGCCCACCTTCCTGCCGGACCATCCATTGGCGCAGCTTCTCGGGTCCGTACTTTTTCACCACGTGGTTCATGAACCGCGTACCGTAGAGGTAGGAGTTCGCACCAACTTGGAAGTCCGCCGCGGTCCCCTCGGATTCCAGGCCGATATACTCGTAGATGTACTGTTCGTCGCGCACCAGCGAGCGGAAAAGCATCTCGTCATAGCCCCCCAGTCCGCGTCCGAAGCCGCCGCCCATCCAGGTTTCCAGAAACACGGCGGTACCTTCGTGGAACCAGCGCGGCGAATACTGGCGGGGACTGGCGAGAAAGCTGAGACCGATCGAGATGGGGTCGTCCACGTTGGGCCCGATCTTGCCGCGAAACAGGGTTCGAAACACCCGGTCGCGTTTCGCCGGTTTGTCGGCCGTAACGATGTGACCTAGCTCGTGGCTGGCGAGAATCGAGATCCGCTCGGTTGCGGGAAAAGTATCGAAGACATAGCTAAAGGGTGAGATTCCGAGTTGGATGTAGTTCGTTGGAACGCTTCCGGCGGAGCCGTTGCCAAAGTCTTCAAAGTCGTTGACGAGTACCGTGATCTGGTTTGGAGGTTCGTAGCCGAAGGTCTTCTTGTAGAACCGCAGAGAATTTTCCAGCGATCGCACAATCAGGGGAACCAGGTATTCGTGGGCGGGGTCGTAATAGACCACGCGGAAGTTCTTCGTTTCCTGGGAGTACAAACGCGGCTGCGCCCGCAAGGCGAATCCGCCTGCGAGCGCAGTGAGCAGAAGAGCTTGGGCGAACCCTTGGTGCATTACTGCCGGTTCGGGCGGGCCGCCTGATTCACGGCTTCGGACTTGATCGCCTGCACCGTCGGACGTCCAGCCTGATTCACGGCTTCGGACTTGATCGCCTGCACCGTCGGACGTCCAGCCTGAT
>DALYJJ010000089.1:16673-26408 GCA_031969915.1 Bryobacteraceae bacterium
CCGTCGGACGTCCAGCCTGATTCACGGCTTCGGACCTGATCGCCTGCACCGTCGGGCGTCCCTCCTGATTCACGGCTTCGGACCTGATCGCCTGCACCGTCGGGCGTCCAGCCTCACTCACGGTTTGGGATTTGATGCCCTGCGCATCCGGCGTCGAACCTTTGAGCGGGCTGGTGCTATCCACAACCGGCGCGGCACCCGGTGTCACGGCCACGTCTTCCTTTGTGGTTGCGTTGTCACGATGCACATCCCGTTGTCCGATGGCCCCCTGCGTGGCTCCGGCTGTGGTACTGGACGAGTACTTCATGGCGCCGATGACTCCCAAAGCGGCGAGTGCGACGCCTCCGAGCACGAGCAGCATTTTCTGTTTGGACATTGTACTGGATCTCCTTATTCCGCTTTGGGGCAGCTTCTGAACGCCCCTGCTCAACTGGTATATACAGGATCCGACAAGATTCGGGATCATCGCTCGGAAGTTTTTTTCGAAAACGTTTCCCGGCTCACCGAACTTGACACCCTCAGCCAGTTCAGCACACCCTAGAGTGTGACGATTGAATCGACCCTGGCCGGGGACAAAGTGGTGCTGGCCTTCTCCGGCAGACTGGACGCCCAAAACGCTCCCGAGTTCGAGAAGGCGTGCAAGGACTGGATCGAAAAAGGCTCGTTGCACCTGGTGATCGACCTCGCCGGCCTCGCTTACGTGAGCAGCCTGGGTTTGCGCTCGTTCCTGATCGTCGGCCAAGCGTTGAACGAAAAGAACGGAACCTTCCGGTTGTGCGGCCTGAAGGGCCTCGTCAAGCAAGTCTTCGAAATGACCCGCCTGACCGCGGTCTTCGCGATTCACGAAACCGTGGAGTCCGCCCTGGCCGGCGCCTAGGACTCGATGTCCGAATCCCTTCGCTTGGAGGCCACTGAGGACTCCCTCCAGGCCGCTATCGAGTTCGTAAGGCTCGGCGCGATGGAAGCTGGATGGTCCGGGGACCGTCTCGGCGAGCTGGATCTGATCGTGGAGGAGCTCTTTGTAAACGTCGCGCGCTATGCGTATCCCAAGGGAGTGAAGGGCCCTGTGGAAATCCACTGGTGGGTCCCCAGGACAGGGGTTCTCGCCCTGGAACTCGCCGATCAAGGCGCGCCGTTCGATCCTCTTTCCAAAGAAGATCCCGACCTGACTCTTCGGCTCGAATGCCGGCCGATCGGCGGTCTCGGGCTCTTTCTGGTGCGGAGCCTGACCTCGGAGCTTGTGTACCGCCGCGATGGAGATTGGAACCGTCTCCGGTTCGAGATGACATGACCCTGGAATCGGTGTTCAGTCACGCGGCTGCGTTCCTTCCGGTGCTGCTGTTTCTGATGGCTTTGTGGGTGCTCGATAGCTACAAGCTGGTGGAACGGTCCAGAATCGTCTACGCGATCCTGGCCGGAGCGCTGGCAGCACTAGCCAGCTACTTCGTCAATACCGCCGCATTCCAGGCGTATCCGGAGCAGGCGCTCCACTACTCGTACTTCGGCGCGCCAGTCGTTGAGGAGTTGCTGAAGGGCGCGTACTGGATCTTCCTCATCATCACCATCCGGGCCGCGTTCATGGTGGATGCCGGCATCTGCGGCTTCGCGGTCGGCGCGGGATTCGCACTCGTCGAGAACTTCTTCTACCTCCACGGACTCGAGGTGAAGGGCATTGGCGTATCCATTCTCCGGGGATTCGGCACGGCGCTCATGCACGGCACGGTTGCCGCGGTCGCCGCGATGATCTCAATCTTTATGAATGAGCGGTTCAAATGGAAGGCTCCGTGGCAGTTCGTTCCCGGACTTCTGTTGGCGATCGCGATCCATTCATCCTTCAACTGGGGACTGCTATCTCCCATCGCCACGACGGTGACGATTCTGGTGTCGATGCCACTGCTGCTGTTCGGCGTCTTCTTCTGGAGCGAGCACTCCATGCGGCGGTGGTTGGGCGACAAGCTGGACAACGACCTCGAAGTGCTCAACATGATCGCCACGGGCGAGTTCCAGGACAGCCGGGCGGGAGCCTATTTGCGCTCTTTGCAGGACAGGTTCCCGGACGAGATCCGCGCGGACATGCTGTGTATGATGCAGCTCACGATCGAGTTGAGCGCTCGGGCAAAAGGCGTTCTCATGCTGCGCGAGGCGGGCATCGAACCGCCGCCGGATCCGGACCTGGATGCCCAGTTCGAGGAGATGGCGTATCTGCAGAAGAGCATCGGGCGTACCGGACTTTTGGCGGTGGCGCCGCTTCTCTCGCAGACTCCGCGCGATCTTTGGGAGATGCGGCGGTTGGCCCAGGGCCGGTAGTCCACCAGGATCCGATAAGAAGCAGGACAAGACCCCGCAACGGGAACTTGACCGGGCTCACCGGATTCTCGCCGAGGATGCCGAGCGCTTCGGAGACGCACCCGTGTATGTTGAAACAACAGTGAGTATCTCCCGGACGATCTTCGACGATTGGTGATGGAGATAGGTGACGATATTGTCGAAACGCCGCTTCAGCATCCGCGCCTTTTCGATCATCGGCGTGAGCCGGCTGCGAACGGCCCAGTTGTGCCACCAGTCGCCGCACAATGGAGCCAACCGCGGCCCCCTTGCGGGGCGGGAAAATGGAGTCGACCTGCTGATTGTCTGCTGACAAACACCCCTTATGCTGCGGACCAGGAGACCAACCCGATGAAAGCCTTCAAGGTGAACCGCAATCAGCAGGACTACTATCGCGTCGGTCTACCGCCGCGCCTGTTCCTCGACGGCAAGCGCCGGTCCGTGATGGCCAAGACCCGCCGCCAGGCGATCGAGCGGGCCGAAGCCCTCATCGCCAAGCGCAAGAAGGGCCTGAACACGGACCGCGCCAAAGCCACCGTCGCCGAGTTCCTCACGCGCTTCCTCGACTACTACCAGACCGAAGGCGGCGTCGCGCTGCGCACCTGGCAGGACTACCGCTATCACATCGAAACCAACATCGTTCCCGCCATCGGCGCGCTGCCGCTGGGCGAGTTGAAGCCCCTGCAAGTAGACGAGTGGATTCGCGGCCTGCGTGAGCGCGGCCTCGGCGACCGCACCATCGAATACGCACAGTCCGTCCTGCGCCGCGCCCTTCAGTTCGCCGTCGAATGGGAAGTGATCGAGCGCAACCCGGCCGGCGCGCGCTTCCGCGCCGCGAAACGCAAGCGCACCGTGAAGCCCGGCGGCAAGAAGATTCGCTTCCTCGATCCCGATGAAACGCGCCGGTTCCTCGAAGCCACCAAGGGCGGCGCGCACGAAGCGCTGTATGCGCTCGCCATCACCACCGGCATGCGGCCCGAGGAAGTCTACGGGCTCCGTTGGCGCGACCTCGATCTCGACAACCGCAAACTGACGGTAAACCAGGTGATCGCCAAGACGCGCCGCAAGAAGGGCGACACCTGCGCCCGCATCGAGTTCGGCCCGCCCAAAACCGACAAGAGCCGCCGCACGCTCGACTTCCCGCCGTTCGTCGGCGCGCTGCTCGCCGAACACCGGACCGAGGTTCACGAGTTGCGCCGCTTCGCTGGCGACCGCTGGCAGGATCATGGGCTTGTATTCCCGTCACAAGTCGG
Organism: Bryobacteraceae bacterium; assembly: GCA_031969915.1. GTDB lineage: Bacteria > Acidobacteriota > Terriglobia > Bryobacterales > Bryobacteraceae > DALYJJ01. The sequence continues at coordinate 20,252 of DALYJJ010000089.1, forward strand.
CACGCCACTCGAAGAGCGCAACGTCTTGCGGCGTTTTCAAAGGTCTGCGAAAGCATCGGCCTGCCGCGCCTGCGCCTCTACGACCTGCGCCACACGCACGCGTCGCTACTGATCCACGAGGGCGTGCATCCCAAGCGCATCTCCGAACGGCTCGGGCATTCGTCGATCAAGCTGACCATGGACACCTACGGCCACCTGTTCGACGGCGCGGACCAGGAGTCGGCGGCGAAGATGGAGAAGTTGTTCGGACCGGACCGGAAGGTCGTGCAGATGGCGACACGGAAGGAGTCGTAAGGATTGACGTGTATGTCGTATTGCGTTACGCTACACAATACATGAGCACCCCGTCCCATCCAGGCAAATACATCCGGCAGAATATCATTCCCAAGGATATGGCGGTCAAGGATGCAGCGAAGCTGCTCCAGGTGGGGCGGCCAGCTCTCTCAAACCTCTTGAATGGCAACGCCGCGCTTTCACCAGAAATGGCGGCCCGGCTTGAAAGGGCCTTCGGCGCGGACCCTCAGAAGCTTCTCAATCTACAGGCCGACTACGACCAGTCTCAACAGCGTGCGGCAAGCCCGAACCTCGCCGTCAGCGCGTATGTTCCGCCGTTTCTCAAGATCACCGCCAAGGACATCGAACAGTGGGCTAACGGGAACCTTCAAGCCCGGTCCCTCCTCCCGGTGCTTCTCCGTAAACTAGTCAATTCGACGGGCCTGGATATCACACTTCTGGATTTCCCCGGCTACGATCAGGCAGAGAAAAAAGGATGGGACGGACGGGTTGATTCAGGTGCCGCAACTCCTTGGATACAGCTTGGACAATCCGGATGGGAATTCGGCTGCAATGAAGACCCGAAGAAAAAAGCCGACAAGGACTTCGCTGCGCGGCTGAAAGCGATCCCGCCCAAAGAACGAGCCGAGATTCACTTTGTGTTCGCCACTCCGCACAAATGGAGTGGAAAGGAGAAATGGCGCAGGGAGAAGGAGGCCTTGGGCGAGTGGAAGTCGGTCAGAGCATATGATGCGGGCGATCTGGAGCAATGGATTGAGCAGTCGCTGCATGCCCAAAGGTGGTTGTCAGAAAAGATCGGTATTCCGTTCGACGGTGTGTACTCTCTAGACGAGCGGTGGCATGCTTGGGCTTCCGTCACCGACCCGGAATTGTCTCAGGAACTCTTCGCACCATCGGTGGAACATTTCAAGAGCGCCGTCAAGAACTGGATCGACAACCCGCGCGCTGAGCCTCTTATCATCTGTGGTGATTCGAAGATCGAAGCGCTGGCATTTCTCCATTGCATGTTTGAACTGGACGAACCGGCGCTTAAGAACATGAGGGACCGGCTGTTGGTCTTCTCATCGGGCCAACCGTTACGGAAGCTGACGTCAGCTTCCCCCTCTTTCGTCCCGATCGTTATTACCGATGACGCGGAGCGCGAACTCGGAGGCGAATACAGGAACAGACACACGATAATCGTCCGACCGAGGAACACCGTTGAGCCTGAACCCACTGTCGTTCTTGATCTTCTCGGGTACGAACCTTTCACAAACGCTCTGAAGGCGATGGGGATCAAAGACCATCTCGAGATCGAGAAGCTCGGACGGGAATCTGGCTATTCTCCAACCATTCTCCGCCGCCGCCTGTCCAAGGTGCCTGCTATCCGAACGCCCGAATGGGCTCAGGACGGCATCGCAGTCCGCAGGCTGATCCCGATGATGCTCGTAGGAGCCTGGCACACTCAGTCGAAGGGCGATTGCGAAGTCCTCCGGGTTCTTGCCGGAAAGCATGGCGATGAAATTGAAAGAGATGTGACGGAACTCCTAAAATTCGACGACCCGCCTGTTTGGTCCGCCGGAAAGTTTCGTGGCGTGTCATCCAAGATCGACGCCTTTTTCGCCGTTCAGGCAGCTGTGACGCCGAAAGATCTGGAGGATTTCTTCCTCGCCGCCGAAATCATCCTCTCAGAGAAAGACCCAGCTCTGGACCTTCCGGACGACCAGAGGGCTTTCGCTGGTCTGTATGGAAAGTCCCGTGAGCATTCGGGCGCGCTGCGGGACGGTGTCTGCGAAACGCTTGTGCTTCTTGCTGTACATGGGGACGCACTATTCGAAAAGCGATTGGGGATGAACATCCACGCACGTGTGGACAAACTGATTCACGATTTGCTGACGCCACTCACGCCTGGAAGACTTCTTTCTCAAAGCGGTAACCTCCCACTCTACGCTGAAGCGGCTCCGCACACGTTCCTTTGCATCATCGAGCAAGATCTCAGGTCGCCCGATCCGCAGACGTACTCGCTCATGAAGCCGGCCGACACCGGCGTCTTTGGCAGTTGTCCGCGAGCTGGCCTTTTGTGGGCGCTGGAAAACCTTGCCTGGAACACCAACCATCTCCCGAGGATCTGCTCGATTCTTGCAAAGCTCTCAGAAATCAGAATTGACGACAACTGGGGCAACAAACCTGGTCGCAGTTTGCAGGCCATCTTCCGTGCATGGATGCCCCAAACCGCCGCTCCCATTGATGTCCGAAAGAAGGCACTAGAAGTCCTGGCGCAGAAGAGTCCAGCGATAGGCTGGCAGATCTGTCTCGCACAGTTTTCAGGAGGAGATGGAATTGGCGAACACAGTCACAGGCCGAGATGGCGTGGCGACGCGTCTGGAGCGGGACAACCTCTGACCTCCGGAGCGGAGATCTACGAGCTTCGTCGGAAGGCACTCGATCTCGCTTTGGCATGGCCATCTCACGACGAAAAGACGCTTGGTGACCTCGTCGCAAATCTCCAGGCCCTGCCGGAGAAGGATCAGGAGTCCATTTGGAACCTGGTAGAAGGGTGGGCAAAGACGGAAAGAGACGAGAATCGCAAGGCCGCCCTCCGTGAACAAATCCGCCGGTTTGCATTCTTGAGGCGAAGTGTCAAACGGGGGGTGACGACTGAGACGAAAGGACGCGCTCGCGAAGCCTATGACCTGCTGACGCCGAAGGACATAGTGACGAAACATCAATGGCTGTTCGAAACGAGATGGGTGGAGGAATCCGTCGACGAACTCGAAGAACCTGATTTCGACTACCGGAAGCGCGATGAACGGATAGGCCGTTCGCGGCTTGTCGCTTTGCTGGAAATCTGGAGGGGCGCGGGCTTTGAAGGGATCAAGGCTCTACTCGCGAAGAGCGGCGACGCCTGGATTGTGGGCTGGCACATGGCAGAAGCCGTCATTCCCGTCGGTGAGGCAGCCGGCTTCTTGGCTGAATGCCTCAGGATCGAAGCCCCGCAGTTGAAGCCAAAGTTCGACGAGGCATTGAGTGGATTCCTGCAGAAGCTCGACCCGGCTTTTCGCTCTGAGGTAACGGAGAAGTTGACGGGTACCTTGCCGCGTGACCTGACTCTCCGACTTCTAAAATGCTCGCCTTTTGAGCGTGACACATGGCAGCATGTCGCCAGGCAAGGCCAACCAGTTCACGATCAGTACTGGCGCGAGGTCAATCCGACTTGGCTGCTGAAGGAATCTCCTGACCTGAATGAGGTGGTTGACCGGCTGCTTGCGGCACGGCGGCCACGTGCGGCGTTCTTTGCCGTCCACATGGCGTTCGAGGAGATCGAGGCGTCTCGACTGAGGAGTCTTCTTCAAGAAGTCGGCACGTGTGATTCAGAGGCGCCCGGTTCGTATCGGATCGATCCGCACTATCTCTCTGAGGCGCTGGATGAGCTACAGAAGCGGTCAGGGGTGAGCGAAGAAGAAATGGCTCGCTTGGAATTCATGTATGTCGGCGCTCTCGAACACACGCCTCATCGAATCCCGAACTTGGAGAAGCAGGTTGGCAAGTCACCAGCCCTTTTCGCTCAAGTGCTCGCTATGGCTTTTCACCGAAGGGATGGCGAAGAAGACCCGTCGGAGTGGAAGGGGAAGAGTGACGAACACACCTCAGCTCTGGCAAACGCAGCCTATCACCTACTCGACAACATCAAGCGAATTCCAGGAACTGACGCTGCGACTGGAAAGATCTGCAAGGATACGCTGCAGACCTGGGTCAAAGAGACGCAGTCCCTTTGTGCAAGATTCGGACGGGCGGAGATCGGCGATCAGTATATCGGCAAAATCCTGTCCGCGCCGATCATGGGGGACGACGATGAATGGCCATGTAGAGAAGTTTGCGACGTATTGGAGGAATGCGGCAACGACGACATCAAGCAAGGCGTGCACATGGGCGTCTACAATTCGCGGGGCGCTCACTGGCGCGGGGAGGGCGGGGGACAGGAAAGGGCCTTGGCCGAAAAATACAGAAACTGGTCGAGGAAGCTTGCGTTTGAGTTTCCGTACGTGGCCGGTGTGGTCCGGAGCATTGCCGAAACCTATGACCGCGAGGCTTCGAGGGAGGACTCCGAAGCGGTGGTACGGCGGCGACTTCGACACTAGGATCATGCCCAGTAATTACTGACAAAACTGCTGACAAAAACACCAAGACCCGCCAGTGGCGGGCCTCTAAACCATTGATTTTATTCTGGAGCCACCCGCCGGGATTGAACCGGCGACCTGCTGATTACGAATCAGCCGCTCTACCAGCTGAGCTAGGGTGGCTCTTCGTGCGGACTGCGCACCTCTTCTGATCATACCAAAGGTCAAACCGAGCCCACTTTGCCGGCGGCGAAGACTCGGGGGTCTACGCGGCTGAGGGTGCGTGCGGCGCGCGCTGGCAGCAGGGGCGTGTGGGCCACTTCGGTGAGGTAGAGGGGGACCTCCCAGACGTCGCCTTCGGCTGTCATCCAGCCCATGGCATCGAAGCGGCGAAGGTTTATGGGGCGCGTGGAGTAGGCGCGCAGGGTCTTTTCGCGGCGCAGGTTGAAATAGTGCTCGAAGTACGACATGGCCAGTTCCCGCAGGGTGCGGTAGACGGGCTCGCGATAGCGCAGTCCCGTGTAGTTCGATTTGGCGATCGCTCCCCAGCCGGCGGCTCCTTTGAAAATGGCCAGCACATGATCGTCGTCGCGGACGGCCTCTAGGTCCAGGAGCAGGGGCGGGTAGCCTTGGAATCGCAGCGCCGCGGCGGCGAAGAGGGCACCCTCCATGCAATGCGCGGCGCCGTCGCGAAGCACGCGCCGGGGCGAGCGGCAGGTCTCGCCGCCCAACTCCTTGTTATAAGCGATGTCGTCCAGGAAGGCCTGGATCCGCGCGGGGCTTTTCAGGCGCCTGAACTGGCGGCGCTCCGCGGGGGTAAACTCGTCGGCCCACATTTCGTTTGGATCAGACTACTAGATTCGCGCCCCGGCGCGCTTCGGCATCCGCCGCGCAAGCGCCTACTGGATCCGCGCAAGCAACTCGCGGAACGCCTCGTCGCCGCGGAGCCGATCGAAGGCCGGATCGGCGGCCAGACGGGCGCGGTCCTCAAAGCCGGCCTCGACGGCCGCACGCAGCTCGTTCAGAGCGGGCTGACGGTCCCCGGCCAGGGCGAGGGCGCGTGCCAACTCATAATGCAGACCCGCCGCCTCGGGCCGCAGCAGCACCGCCCGCCGCAACAGCCGGGCCGCCTCGCCGTAGCGCTTCTCCTGCATCGCCGCGCGGGAGGCTTCGATGGCGCCGACGGCCTGTCCTCCCAGAAGGCGGCGTGCCAGGCGCCGTTCGTCGGAGTCGGAGCCGGCGGCGGACATCTTTCGAAAACGGGCCACCTCGTCGCGCCATTGCGATTCGCCGTCCGCGCCGCCCAACGCAGAGAGCCGGTCCACGATCAGCCGCTCCCGCTCTTCGAGCTTTTCCTGCGCACGCCGCGCTTCTTTGAACTCTTTCGACTTCTCGAGATCCTCCAGCGCGCGCTTCTGGGGGCCGACGTCGCGAAGGGACTCGAAATCGCGCACTAGAGCGGCCAGCTCGCCCTGCCGCGCGAGAAGACCGGCGACGCGCTCCACCCGCTCCACGCGCCGCGTCCACAACTCCGCGATCAACGCGTCGTCCCGGGTGCGCCGGCCGCCCGTCATGGCGCGCAATTCGAACCACTCGATGGCCTCGCGCATGGTGGCGGCATCGGCCCATTGATGCGAACCCTCGAAGACCGCGAAGCGGTGCGGCTTTTTTGCCCGGGCGACGATGTTCACGATTCCCCGCACTTCGAGCAGATTGAAATCCTCCGTGCCTGCCGCCGCGAAGAGATCGAAGGGAACCTGGCTGCC
>DALYJJ010000090.1:0-26354 GCA_031969915.1 Bryobacteraceae bacterium
CCAGCGGTGAGCGGCGCTCCCCTCCGCCGCTCTTCCCGCCCTTCGCCACCTGCCCCCGGCCCTACCTCCGGTACGACCTCGGAAGCGTCTCCGGATCGGCCAGCGCCTCCCGCGCCCGTCGCGCCGCGTTCGCCGCCTCCCCCCAGGCGGCCTGCGCAGCGGCGCCCGGCACTTGCTCATCCGCCGCCTGAGCCAACAGGCTCCGTGCCGCCTCCAGGTGAGCCCTGGCTTCGAATAACGATCCGTCGCGCGCGCGCCCCAGGACCCCGCCCCGCAGGTTCGCCTGCGCGTCCCTGATTTCGCCCATCGCCAGTCGCGCCATTTCCCGCGCATCCGCCGGGACTCGCGCCAGGCGCCCCCGCTCAATCAGGGAGAGGGCCGATCGGAGATTGTCCAATGCCGTCAGCGTGCGCAGGAACGCCGCGATCGCCCGAACCTCGGGATCGCTTGGATTCGAACTGATCGATACCGGGATCGGACCGATGGGCCCGCCCACGCTGTTGATCGCCCGGAACGGCGCCGAGCCGTAGAACGCGATCGAGTCCTCCAGCGTCAGCGCCGAGTGATTGTGGAAGTACGGCGCCGTGTCGCCCGCTTCCACCAGCGACGGGATCGCAAACTCCTCCACCGGCGCCGGGCCAAACCCGGGCACGTTACCGATGTTCCCGAATCCTCCGCCCGGCAGCGGCGTCACTCCGAAACCCCCATCCCTCGGGATGCCCAGGGCCAGCGCCAAAGGCGCTTCGTTCGTGTTGATGCCCGATACCGCATTAAAGCCTCGCGGGTTCCCGTCCAACCGGGGTGTGAAGCCGGGGGCATCGGGGTTGAACGCAAAGCCCACCGTTCCACCGCCGTTGAAGTGGCACGCGTTGCAGTTCTTATGCCCCGGCTCGCCGATGTTCCCCGTGTCGAGGAACAGCCTCCGTCCTCGATTCGCCACCTGAACCCGCAATTCCAACTTCGTCAGGTCCAGATCCTGGTCCCGCCCAATCGACATCTGGTACGCCGCCAGATCGTCCAACTCCCGGTCGCTCGGCACACGAAAATCCACCCCCGGCCGGCGCAGGATCGACTTCGTGAAATGCTGCAGAACCGCACCCAGCGCGAAGTCGCGAAGCGGCGGGGCGTCGTTGCCCCACCCCAGCCGCTCCGGCGGGTTCGGCGCCTGGCCGCTGCCCGTGAAGTCGACGAAGAATCCCGGGGCCGGCGCGCGATTCGTCACGATCGTGCCCAGCAGGCTCGGAACCGATCGCAGGGTGAACTTCAAACTCAGGTTCTCAAACCCGTCTGCGTTCACCGTCACCAGTGCGAACGACCGGAGCAGGTTGTTCCGCTCAAACGCCGCGCCCAGCTCCGTCGTCGTGTCCGCGACAAAGAGCGGATGCGAAAAGCCCCGCCAGGTCGCCCGGCGCAATCGTGAAGTTCGAGGTCTCGCCGTGGCAGGAATCGCACGTCCGGCCGTTTCCCCCGAAAGTCTCACTCCGGAACAGGGCCCGGCCCCGCGCCACCGTCTGCTCGGCGTCGCTCTGGCTGAAGCCGCTCCCGCCCCTCGGCAGCCGGTCGAGGAGCGCCGGCGACCCCGTCAGTACAAACCCAAGATCCGGCGTTCGCTCCGTCCGCGTGACCGCGACCCGGTCGATTCGCTGTCCCCGCAAACTCGGTACGGACTCGTCGAACGTGTGCACCGCTCCCGTTCCCGCGAACACGCCGAGCCGCGTGATGCGATCCGACGAGTCCGGCAGCGTACCCCACGCGCTCGAGTTGCTGTTCACGATGGCCCACGCCACCCAACGCTCTCCGCTCGGTATCCCGCGCACGCGTCCCGTGGCGCGGCCTTGCTCGGGGTCGATACCGATTTCGCCCTCCGCGTTGATCCCCGCTTCGGAGAAACCGTTCAGCGGCAGGAGTGGATAGCGCACCGTGGCGCTGGGCGAAGTCCCGGCGTACGTCTGATAGGCGGCCAGGAGTTGGCGGGCATCCGCCATCCCGGTATTCAGTCCCGTCTCGTTGGCGGGCGGCAAGCCGTTAGCAAACGTACGCAATGTCATGAGGAGCGCCCCGGCGGCAATCGCGCAGATCGCCGTGGGGACGAGAAATCTACTGCTTCGAAACAATGCTGGTTACCTCCACGAGGGTCAGCGCACCCGTGGAGGCGCCGGGATCACAGCGAAAGCCGCGCCGCGTCCCTCGAAACGCGAAGGAGACCCGCGGCCTCCGCCTCGCGCCGCGCCCAATCCCGAAGGCGCATCCCCTCACCCCGATTGCCCATCCTCGCCTCGCATTGCGCCAGCAGCAGCGCCGCATCGAAGCGCAGAATGCCCAGGCCGGCCTCCGTCTCGCGCGCAACCAGCGGACGCAGCAGCCTGGCCGCCGCACCGGCGTCTGCCGCTTCGAACGCCACCCACGCCTCGGCGTAGGGCAGGAGCCGCCGTCCGAAGGTATGCCCCGCGGCGCCCGCCAGCAGCTTCCTCCCGGCCGCGAGCGATCGCCGCGCCGCCGCCGCCTCCCCCCGCTGCGCCAGCGCCACCGCTCGCATCAGGTGAAGATCCGCCTTGTGGCCGGCTAGTCCCGAAGCCGCAAGTTCCTTCAGACCCTCCAGCGCCCGCTGCTCCGACTCCTGCGGCCTCCCGCTGAGCGCTTCCAGCCACGACAGCGAGAAGTGCGCATTCGCGATCGTTTCCGGATCGGCAATCCGTCGCGCCAGCGAAAGCGATTCCTGAAATCCAGCCCGCGCCCGCTCAAGCTCGCCCAGCTCCAGCGCTACCGCCGCCCGGCCGTGCGCCAGCGCCATGGCCCCGCCCGCCCAGCGTGTGCGATCGACCGCGTCCGCGGCGTCCTCCAGTAGCTTCCGAAACTCGGCGAAACGTCCCAGCTCCATCGCGATCCCCGCCGCGTTCAAGCTTCCCAACTGCACCAGGTTGTAGTCGCGCAGCCGGATCCCCATTTCCCGTGCTTCCCGGTAACACTGCAGCGCCTCGCTCTGTTCACCCCGCAGCACGTGGCACGCGCCTTTCGTGTTCAGGGCGCCTCCCAGCGCCGTCGGGACCACGCTCTGCCGTAGGAGCTCCACCGCCCGGCCCGCCGGCTGCATCGCCCGATCGGGCTTTCCCGCCCGCACCCATGCCGCCGCGGCGTTGGCCAGGCTCTGTCCCTCGAAGGCCACGTGCCCGATCTCCCGCGCCGCCTCCGCCAGTTTCGCGTACTCGCCCGCCGCGCCCTCCGCGTCTCCCCGCGACATCGCCGCGCTGGCCCGCGTTCCCCCGGCCCGCAGCGTCCCCAACCGGTATCCGCTCTGGCCGTACTCCGCAACCGCCTGCCGCAGCAGCCGCTCGGCGGCTCCGTACTCCGCGATCTGGAGTTCGCACACCGCCAGTGTGTGCAATGCCCGCGCCAGCAATAGCGAGGAGCCGCGCTCGCGAGCCAGCGTCCGCAGTCGTTCGGCCGCCTTCCGCAATCGCGCCGAGTCGCCGCGCGCCTGCGCCATCTCCAGTTCCGCCAGCGCCGCTTCCACCGACGAGGCGCCCCCTCGCTCCCGAAGCGCGGAGAGCGTCTGCTCCGCCCGCGCTGCATCCCCCGCCGCGTTGTACGCCGTCGCCAGTTCGTGAAGCACCGCTTGATTGCCGGGCTCCAGCTTCTCCAGCTCCACATACCGCGACAACACGCAATCCCGATCGCCGCCCGCCCGGCACTCGAACGCCTCCATCCGGAGTCGCAGGGCGCGCGGGCCGCCTCCTCCGGCCAGGGCCCTTTGCGCCTCCTCGCGCGCTTTCGCCCCATAACCCAACTCCCCCAGCGTCCGCGCCAACGCCCAACGGATCCGCCCGTTGCCGGGGTCCAGCGCCGCGGCACGTTCTAATTGCATCCGCGCCGCCAGCGGATCGTATGCCTCCAGCCGTTCCAGCCCGGAGCCCAGCAGCCGTAGTGCTTCCGCCCGCGGATACCGCCCCGGCCTTCGGTCCCCTGTCTCGCCGAAATGCTCCGCGATCCGCCGCGCCAGACGCGTGAGCAGCGACGCCAGCTCGGCCTGGCTCCCCGTCTCCGTCAGTGTGGCCGCATCCTCGCCTGTGGCATGGTCCGTAATCCGCGCGTCCAATCGGATCGGCGAGTCCGGCCTCGCGCCGGAGCTGACATACGATCCTCGCAGCACGTACCGCGCGCCCACTTCCCGCCACGCCTCCACCGGCAGCAGGCCCCCGCTCGCCCGGCCGGCTTGGCTTCGCAGCCGCGACACTTCCTCCGCGGGAACCAGCCTCAGGCTCGATGCTCCCGCCAATTCCGACGTCAGCACTTCCTCCGCCGCCGCCGCAATCCAGGCGTTTGCCGGGTCCTTCGCCAGGTTCCGGAAACCGGACACAGCCAGCACCTGCCCCGCCCGATTCGCCCCGCCCGCCGGCGCCGGTTTCCCCCAGTAGGTTCCCAGCAAAACGCCCCCCGCCAGCGCCGTGCTGAGCACCAGCGAGGTCGCCACCATCCGGTTCCCCAGCGCGATCCGGATGCGCCGGATCATCAGCCGGGGCCCTCCCAACACGGTCCGCCCCTCCAGCCAGCGGTTGAGCTGCCGGATGAAATCGGAAACCGAGGCAAAGCGGTGCCGGGCCTCCGGCTCGATCGCTCGGAGAACGATCCAGTCGAGCCCCGCGGGCACGTCGCGGCGGTAGTGCGAGGGCGGCTTCGGTCCTCCCGGCGCCTTCCCCGCGCCTCCTCTTCCCCGGTCAAGAAACTCCCGTGGACCGGCCCCCGTCAGGATCTCGTACAGCAGCACGCCCAATCCGTAAACATCGCTTCGCGCGTCGGCCCTGCCCGTGCTCAGTTGCTCGGGACTCGCATAGTCCGGCGTCACAATCCGGAACAGCGTCGCCGTGTGAGACCGTTGCGGCCCCTCCTCGATCGCTCGCGCGACGCCGAAATCCACCACTTTCACCACCCCGCCGGCCGTCACCAGCACATTGCCTGGCTTCAAGTCCCGATGGAGAACCTTCCGCGCGTGTGCGTACTCCACCGCCCGCGCCGCGTCGCGAACCAGGCGCACCCGCTCGCGCAGCGTCGTTTCATATCGGCGGCAATGCTCGTGAATCGGAAGCCCGTCGATGAACTCCATCACGAAGTAGGGCAGGCCTTCCGCGGTCGCGCCTCCATCGAACAGCCGCGCGATGTGCGGATGATCGAGCCGCGAGAGAATCGCCCGCTCGGCCAGGAAACGCTCCAGGATGGGCCCGGATTCCATGCCCCGCCGCACCAGCTTCAGCGCCACCCGGTGCTCGAATCCCTCCGCCTCGCGAATGCCCTCATACACCATCCCCATGCCGCCTTCGGCCACCAGCCTCCGGATCCGGTAACCGCCGATGTAGGCCGGCAGAGGATCGCTCCCCCCGGCCCCGGGGCCGCTCGTGAACGGGCTCGCGCCAAGCACGGGCTGCGCCAGGAACCCGCCGCTCCGGGCTTCCGCATCCAGAAGCGCCAGCACCTCCGCGGCCGCTTCCGGTTCGCGAGCCAGCCGCGCCCGCACATACGCCCCCCGCTCGCCTGCCGGGAGGTCCAGCGCCTCCCCAAACACGGCCTTTATTCTTTCCCGGTCCATCGTTCCGCAGGTCCGTCCGTCATTCGGCGGTACAGCCAGGCGCGGGCCATCGCCCATTCGCGCTTTACCGTCGCCGTCGAGATCCCCATCGCGGCCGCCGTTTCCTCCACCGATAGCCCCCCGAAAAAACGCAACTCGATCACCTGGCTCTGGCGCGGGTCCACCTCGCTCAACTCCTCTAGCGCGGTATCCAGCAGGACCAGATCAACGTCCACCTCCGCCACCGCCGCCTCGAGTTCGTCGATGTTCTCCTGGATCTGCCCGGAACCCCGTTTCTCCGCCTTGCGCCGCCGCGCCTGATCGAGCAGCAGGCGCCGGATGACCCGCGAAGAAACCGCCAGAAAATGATGCCGGTCCTGCCAGTCCACCGGCGTCCCCCCCGTCAATCGCAGGAATGCCTCATGAACCAGCGCCGTCGGCGCCAGCGTCCGCTCCTGCGGCTCGCGGCGGTATTGGTTCCGCGCGATGCGGCGCAATTCCTGATACACCATCGGTACCAGCCGTTCCAATGCGTCCGCGTCGCCCGCTTTCCACGCGTGCAGCAGGCGTGTGATCGTGTTGGGCTTCTTCAGAGTGCTCGCCGTTTCTTTCACGTCCCGTTGATCCCGCTCCCCGGCTCTATGCGCTGTCCCTGACGGAGGGCTTGAGAGCCAACAATGTGGTGCAAGACATTATCAATACGGGTGTGCCTGGCGGTCGGATTTCTCTCCGCCTTGAGCGCCCAGAATTTTCGTTCCTATCGGACCGTCGCCGAAATCACTTCCCACCGAAGCGGTGAGCCGTTGTCGCTGGTCGGAGGAGATTTCGACGAGGACGGTGTGCGCGACCTCGTCGTTCTGTACGGTTCGGGCCGTCAGGGCACGGCCGTTCTAATGCCGGCGCCCGCGCCCATTTCCTACCTGCCGCTCGGGAAAGCGGGAGCCAAGCCGGCCTCCCAGCGGTCTGCCTCATCTCCCGGCCGGCAGTTCACCTTGGATCTTCCCGATCGTCCCGAATTCGCCGCCCCCCTGGATTGGAATGGCGATCGTCACTCGGACGTGCTCTTCGGATCCGCTGGATCGCGGCAGGTCTGGATCGCCTTGGGCGACGGCCAAGGCGCCTTGGCTTCCCCGCAGCCCGTCGACCTGCCCGGCAGCCTCGTCTCGATGGCCGTGGAGGAGAGCGATGCGCGCGAGCGGGTCGTGCTCACCGTCGAACGCCCGAACGGGCCCGCAAGGCTGCTGTTTCAGGGATTCGAACAGTGGCGCGAGGAGGCCGGCGACGCCCCCGCGCTCCCCTCGCCGGCGGTCGGCGATTCCCGCTCCGCCGTGCTCAGCGAGTTGCCCGGTCGCGCCAGCCGCGCCGTCATCGCCGCCGGTTCGGTCCGCCTCGAGTCCAACACCGGGGCCTGCGGTACTGATCCCGTTCCGTCGAGCGTCTGCATGATTGTCAACGATCCTTCCGACAAGCCCGACGGCGATCTCCGCGACGGGCTCTGCCGCGTCCGCGACAACCCCGGCGGCCCGCTCACGTTCAATTGCACCTTGCGCGCCGCTCTCGAGCAGGCGGCTTTCAACAACGCGCAGGATTTGATCACCCACATCATCTTCTCCCGCCAGGTCGTCGCCGTCGACGTGATCGACCTCGGCCTCCCCGCGATTACCGCACCCGTGTTCATCGATGGCTCCACCGCGCCCGGCGGCTTCGTCGCTCTCGACGGGCGGCTCGCGTTCCGCGCCGGCGCGGGTTTCGTTGTCAACTCCCCCAACGTTCATATCCGGGGCTTCCAGATCACCCGCTTTCCCGTCGGCGTCGAAAGCCGGGCGGGACAGCCGGTCGCTTTGACCGCCCTCACCGTCGATCTCGACCCGGACAACCCGAACGCCTCCTCCAAAACCGGCACCACCTGCGTGCGCGGCACCGGCCTGCTGATCGGCACTCCCGCCGAGGCCGACCGCGTGGTCCTCATGAACTGCGGCCGCGGCCTCGTTCTCAACGGCAATGGTGGATCGGTGCGCAACACCGTGATCGGCTTCTTTCCCGACGGAACCACGCCCGCTTCGACGTTCTTCGATGCCGTTGAGATCGCCGACTCGGTCGGCGCCCGCCTCGGAACACCCGAACCCAACGGCGGCAACGTGATCGGGCAGTGCCGGAACGAAGGCTGCAGCGCCGTGACCATCGTCACCCGCAATCTTCCCGTGGCCGGCGTTCGCGTCGAGAACAATTTCATCGGAGTGAACCGTCTCGGCACGGTCTCCTTTCAGGGCAACGGCCGCGGGATCTCCCTGTTCTCCACCGGCAATCCGGAAAGCGCGCTCGGCGTCAACATCGGAGGCGATCAGCCGCTCTCGGGCAACGTCGTCTCCGGTCACAAGCGGGAGGGTATCTTCGTGCAGAGCTCTCTCAATACCCAGATTCAGGGCAACCTGATCGGCCTCAGCCCGGACGGTAACGCCGCCTTGGGTAATGGTCTCGCCGGGCTCGTCATTCGCGGCGCCAGCCGCGCCATCGTCGGCGGCCCGTCGCCGGTCATGCGCAACGTCATCTCCGGGAATGGAGCCGCCGCGCCGTCCTTCGGACTCGATTTCCAGGCCACCGCTTCCGTCGTGCAAGGCAACTACATCGGCCTCGACAAATCCGGAACTCGTGCGATTCCCAATACCGGCGGCGGCGTCGCCATCATGCCCTTCAACGCCGTCTCCGGATCGATCCTCGGAGGCGACCGGCCGGAATTGGGCAACATCGTCAGCGGCAATTCCGGTCCCGGGGTCCGTCTCGGCGACCTCGTCTCCGCTCCCGTCGGCTTCACCGCCCGGAACAACAGGATCGGCGTCTCTCCCGACGGGTTGCTGTCCCTTCCCAACTCCGGCGAAGGCATCCTCGCCACTATGTCCCCGTCCCTCGTCATCGAGCAGAACCTGGTCTCCGGTAATCGCAGCCACGGCCTCGACATCGGCGGTGAGGGCGGGTTCGTCCGCGGCAACCTGGTCGGCCTCTCCCCCGCCGGCGTCCCGCTCGGTAACGGCGGCGATGGCGTCCGGCTTGGCCGCGACGCGCGCGGTGTCACCATCACCGCGAACTCCATCTTCTTCAATGGCGGCGATGGCATTCGCGCCACCGATCGCGCCTTGGACAACGGCTTCTTCGCCAACGCGATCTTCCGGAACGCCGGGCTCGGTCTCTCCCAGGTCCGCGGCCCCTTCCTCACCGCCACCGTCAATGAAGCTCGTACCTCCGGCGCCTCAACCGCCATCCGCGCCGCCGCTTCGGGCTTGCTCGGGCTCCCCGCCGGCACGGCCTACTTCTACGCCAGCGAGGAGTGCGATCCCTCCGGATTCGGCGAAGGCCAGAGCTTCCTCGGCAGCGTCGACTTCGTGCCTTCCTCCGGCGCCGCTTCCATCCTCTTCTCCGCGCCGCAAAATCTAGCGGGACGCTTCATCACCGCCAACCTGACCGCGCCCACCGGCGGCCTGCTGCGCAGCGGCGTCTTCTCCAACTGCCAGGCCGTCGCCGGCCTTCCCTGCGCCTCCGATGTCACCGCTCAGGTGCGCATCGAACGCAGCGGCTTTCGCTTCAATCGCGTCACCGGCCGGTGGACCCAATCCGTTGTGCTCACCAACCTCGGACCCGATTTGACCGATGGAGTGTCCCTCCTGATCGGCAGTCTCAACAGCGCCGCGACCCTGTTCCAACCGTCAGGCACGGCGAACTGCTTCGGGCCGCCCACACCGTTCCGCCAGGCCGCCTCCCGGCTCGCCTCCGGCGAGCAGGTCCTCATCACGCTCGAATTCATCAATCCGTCGAATGCCGCCATCGCGTATGTGCCGCGCGTTGTGGCCGGCGCCGGCGAACGATAACCCATTCGGAGGAATCACAATGAACACCAAACGCATCGTTTCCTTGCTGCTGCTCATGCTGGCTTCGGCCTTCGGTTCGCAAGCGGCAACCATTTTCGACGTCCAGGTCGACACCTCGACGTTTCTCGGAGCCGGGCTCGGCTTCAATGTGCAGTTGAATGGCGGCGGCGGCAGCAGCGTCCTGCTCTCCGACTTCTTCTTCGGCGGCGGCGCTCCCCTCGACCCGCCCGTCACCTTCGGTGGAGCCTCCGGGGACCTTCGTTCGTCCGTGACCCTCCGGACGGCGGAGTTCTTCAACGACTTCACCCAGCCCTTCCTCGCCGGCGCCCTGCTGCGATTCCGCATCTCCTTCGCGCCGTCGCCCGCCGATCCGCCCGACGGCTTCTCCTTCGTCCTGCTCGATCAGGCCGGCTTCGAGTTGCCAACCGATTCGCCCGTCGGAGGCCTGCTCGTCGCCTCCCTCACCAGCCGGGACGATGTCCAAATCGACAGCTTCGGCGCCACCAACGGCGCCGTTCCCGCACCCATCGTCACCACTCCCGGTGGAGGACCGGTCGTCGTCCCGGAACCCGCCAGCGCCCTCCTGGCTGGCTCGGCCCTCCTTGCCTTGTCCCGGATCCGCCGATCCCGCTCCTCGCGCCCCCGCTGACCACCCCCGCATGGCAACCGGCAGGCCCCCCGGCCCCGCCGGTTGCCAGGCGCAAATCGTCTCCGGCCGCCACCAGGGTGCCCACCCCACCGGCTTCACCGCCAGCCCTCCTCGCGCCGCCCGCACCGACACCGCATCCCACCGACGCACCACCGCTTCCCTCTGCGTCCACGCGCCCACCATCTGCTTCGACATCTGCCTTTGTCCCTTGGTCCGTTAGAATCAGATTCGATCCGGTGCGGCGTTCGGGGGGCAGGTCACTCGCGAGCGCCCGCAAGGCCAGCCGGGGCATCGCCGAGTTGAGCCGTTAGAAGGAAACCATGGAACCGAATCTCAATCAGGATCGCCAGCAGGCCCACGCCTTGCTGGATATGCTGCCGGCTGAGAAACTGAACGCCGTGCGGAGTCTTCTGGAGGTGATGGTGGAACCGCTGGCGCGCTCACTGGCGTTGGCTCCGGTGGACGAGGAAGAGATCGCACCCGAAACGGCCGCAGCGATCGACCGCTCCCGCGCTTCGCTCAGCCGCGGTGAAGGCATCCCGCACGAAGAGATCCTCCGCGAGTTCGTGCCGAAGCGGTGAGCCCACCGCTACCTGACCACCGGCTTCCGCCTCCGCTGCGGCGACAGTAGGACCCCTCCCACCCTCACCTACTCCCTTGCAAGCAGCGTGCCCAACACAGCGTCGAAAGCCGGCTTCGGCTTGCCTTCACGGTTGAACAGCAGGGGGTGATTGGTCCGGCCTCGCACGGGGAAGTTATTGAGCCACGAGACGCGGTCCGTGACTCCCCAGAAGGTCACGCGCGTGATCGCGTCACGGTGCTTGAGAAACGTGGCGAAGATGTCCGCGTACCGTTTGGCGAGCGCGGTCTGCACATCGTCAGGCAGACCGGCGGTGTAGGGATTCAGGCTGGCGTCGGGTTCTACACGGACGCTGACATCGGCAGTGGGACGGCGCGTCGCCGGCGGCAGCACATCCACATCGAGTTCGGTGACGCAGACGTTCACACCCAGCGCTTTGAACGCACGGAAGGTCGCATCCATTTCTTCGACCGTGGGAGTACTTAACCGATTGTGATGCTGCGTGCCGATGGCGCTCACCTTCAGACCCTGTGCCTTCAGCCGCTTCACCAGTTCGACGGCGCCGTTCCGCTTGGACTCGCGCTCAAGCGAGTAGTCGTTGTAATAGAGTTCGGCCTTGGGGTCGGCTTCCTGCGCATACTCGAAGGCGCGGGCGACGAACTCCTCGCCGATGATCCGATACCACGGGCTCGCGCGCATCGTGCCGTCTTCGTTCAGGGCTTCATTCACGACATCCCACGCGTGCACGCGTCCCTTGTACCTGCCGACGACGGTGAAGATGTGGTCGCGCATGCGCTCGAGCAGCGCCTCGCGCGTGAGCGGCTTTCCTTCGGCGTCCTCAAAGACCCATTTCGGCGTCTGACTGTGCCAGACCAGCGTATGGCCGACGATGAACATCCCGTTCTTTTCGCCGAACTCGACGAACTTGTCGGCGGGTTCGAAGTTGTACCGATCGGGCGCCGCGTGGATGCGTTCCCATTTCATGTCGTTCTCGGGCGTGATGGTGTTGAAGTGCTGGCGGACGAGGGCGACGGCGACGGGATCGGTCTCGCGGTATTGGCTGGCGTTCAATGCCGCTCCCATGCGGAAGTGCGCTTGGAACGCCTCTTTGAGCGAGGGTTGGGCGAAGGCCGCGACGGCGAGCAGGGCAGGAAGGCATGCGAGTCGCAACATGGCACCAATCTTATGCCAGGCGTGTGGGCGGCGGCGGCGGGTAGACTCCAAGGTATGGCCCGTGAACTCACGCTTCGACTCGTGATCGAGCAGCCGCCGCCGGGCGTCGATTACGCACTGCAGAAAGGCAGCGGCACGCACTACGAAACCACCCAGAGGCAAAGGTCGGACGGAGCGGACCTCGTGTTCACATTCCAGCCGGCGATCCGAAACGGCGCGCGAGGCATTGCGGCACTGGCCGGACCCTTTGTGCAGGGGCCGCCGAGGCAACGCTTCGTCTACGTCGATATTGGAACTTACGCCGGCCAGGCCGGCTCGCGTTGGAGCCGCAGGTTGAAGGTCCCGCTCGACGGTATTGCGGCGGAGTTGCTTGAAGCGGGCGGGGTACTTGAGGCGCGTGTCCCTGGAACCGGGCCCGACGGCGGACCTACGTGCGCCACGGTGAAGAACTTCGCCGGCTGGAAAGCACCGCACAATGGATCGGCGGGGTGACGGTGAAGATCGCGACATTCAACATCAACAACATCAACAAGCGGCTGGCGAATCTGATTTCGTGGCTGGACCGGGCGGCGCCGGACGTCGTTTGCCTCCAGGAGTTGAAGGCGGAGCAGAGGGCTTTTCCGGAGCGGACGCTGCGGGAGGCGGAGTATGGGGCGGTGTGGCACGGAGAGCGCTCGTGGAACGGAGTGGCGATTCTGGCGCGGGGGTGCGAGCCGGTGTTGACGCGTGGCTGTTTGCCGGGAGATGAGGGGGACCGCCAGGCGCGGTATATCGAGGCGGCGGTGGGCGGAGTGCTGGTGGGGTGCTTGTATCTGCCGAATGGGAATCCGCAGCCGGGGCCGAAGTTCGATTACAAGCTGGCGTGGTTCGAGCGGCTGATCCGGCACGCGGAGGGGCTGCTGGCGGCTGGGGTACCGGTGGTGCTGGCAGGCGATTACAACGTCGTGCCGGCGGCGCAGGACATCTATCCGACGCGGTCGTTGGACCGGAATGCGCTGGTGCAGCCGGCGAGCCGGGCGGCGTTTGCGCGGCTCCTCGCGCAGGGGTGGACGGACGCGCTGCGTCGGCTGCAGCCGGAGGGGCCGCTGTGGACGTTCTGGGATTACGAGCGGGGGCGGTGGGCGGCGGACAAGGGGATGCGGCTGGACCATCTGTTGCTCTCGCCGGGGATGGCGGAGCGGCTGTCGGAGGGCGGGGTGGACCGGTGGGTTCGGGGAGAGGCGAATGCGAGCGACCACGCCCCGGCTTGGATTCGAGTGAGGGGGTTGCTACCGTGAACGGAATGCGGCCGCAACCTCTCATCTGCGTGACGGACGTGCAGCGAAGCAGTGAGTGGTACCAGCGCCTGCTCGGCTGCCGCGGTCACCACGGAGGCTCGGAGTACGAGCAACTAGTCTCGGACGGGCAGTTGATCCTGCAACTGCACAGCTTCACGGTGGGCCATCATCACGGAGCGATTGGCGACCCCGCTAGCCGGCCGTATGGAAATGGCGTGTTGCTGTGGTTCGAGGTCGACGACTTCGAAGCTGTCGTGGAACGGGCGGCTGCGATGGGGGTTGACGTGATCCTGCCCAACCACCGCAATCCTCCGGATGGCGACGGGGGCCCGAACCACTGGGAGTGCTGGATGCGGGATCCCGACGGCTACACCGTCGTGGTGGCAAGCCCCTACGGCTCCGCGGACGGGACCTGGCAACCCGCGGGCAATCCGTTCGCGGGCTGAACCCCGCGAACCGCGGTCCGAATTGCTGCGGCGATCAACCGCGATGCAGAGCAGAACTCGCGTCCTTGGCCTTCATTGGCATTGGCAGGCCCTCTCTGTGCGGATCGAAAGCGCTCCCGTCGGGCAGACCTCCGCGCACCGCCGGGCCGTTCGAGTCAGCGCCTCGGCAAGCGGCTTGCCGAACGGCGCCGCGACTCTCACGTCAAAACCGCGACCCACCATCGTGAGGCCGAACGGTTCTCCATCGGCGGCGGCGAGCCGGACGCACGCGTCGCAACTGATGCACTTGCCGGGCTCGTAGACGATCTCCGGATGGGAGGTGTCCTCCGCGAACCGGCGCCGCTCGCCGCCGAAGCGATTCACGTCGGCCCCATATTCGGTCGCCAGGACGCGGATCGTGCAGCAGGCGGACTTGCGGCAGCCGCAGGTCATGCACCGGCGGGCTTCCACGAGGGCCGCCGCCGCCGGGAGGCGGCCTTCCACTTCGTCGAAGGTCGTCAGGCGTCGCTCCATCGGAAGTTCCGGCAGGGCGATCCGCGGTGCCTTTTCGATGCTGCGGAAGATAGCGGCCCGCTCGGAATCATCCACCGGATTCATCACTACCCCGGCGCTTACCGGCTCGCCGGTTACCGCTTCACCCGAAAGGTATTGCTGGATGGAAGTTGCGGCCATGCGGCCCGCTGCCACCGCACGCACGGCAAGGTCGGCGCCCAGGACCGCGTCTCCACCGGCGAACACGCCGGGCAGGTTCGTGGCCATCGTCTGCGCGTCGGCGGCAATTCCCCACCTGGTGACATTCAGCCCCTCGCGCTCCGCTAGCGAACGTTCAACGGATTGGCCGATGGCCGCGATGACCGTGGAACAGCCGACGGTAAAATCGGAGCCCTCCACCGGCACAGGGCTGCGCCTCCCCGAAGCGTCCGGCTCGCCCAGCATCATGCGGCGGCAGATCAGACTCAGGCCTCTCCCGGTCCGCTCCAACCGCACTGGAGCAACCAGGTACTCCATGTGAACACCCTCGGCTTCAGCCCCCTCGACCTCTTCCATCAGGCAGGGCATTTCCTGCCGGGTGCGGCGATAGAAGACCCGCACGCGGGCGCCGAGGCGGATCGCGGTGCGGGCACAATCCATCGCCGTGTTGCCGCCGCCCACTACGATCACGTCGTCGCCCAAGGCGGGCGTGTCGCCGGTCTCAACCCGCTCCAGAAAACCGACGCCGGGCAGGGCCGATTCCTCTCCGGGACACCGTAGGCTCTGTGCTTGTTGCGCCCCGATGGCCACGAACACGGCCTGATACCGCTCCCGCAGCTCGGCCAAGCTAAAGTCTTTGCCCCAACAGGCGCCCATCCGAAACTCCGCTCCGAGGCGGCCGACCGCGGCAATTTCCGCGTCCAGCGCATCCTTTGGCAGACGATACGCCGGAATTCCGTAGCGCAGCATCCCACCCGGATGAGGGTGGGCGTCGAACAGAGTGCAGGCGTGTCCCTGCTGGTGCAGATAGTAGGCGGCGGAGAGGCCGGCTGGGCCGGCGCCGATGATCGCGACGTTCTTCCCAGTCGCGGCCGCGCGTTCGGGCAGGAACGGCTTCGGCTGCTCCAGGTCGTGGTCCGCCACATAGCGGTGTAGTGCGCCGATGGTGAGGCCGTGATCGAGTTCGCAGCGGCGGCAGGTCTGCTCGCAAAGCCGTGGGCAGACCCGTCCGAGCGAGCCGGCCAGCGCCAGGCGTTTTGCGATCACCTCCATGGCGCGGCCATTGTCGCCGGACGCGATACCGTACAGGAAGCCTGGGATGTCCAGCCCCGCCGGGCAGCGCGCGGCGCACGGAGCCTCGCACTCGCCGGCGTGGTCCGAGAGCAGGAGTTCGATCGCCATCCGCCGCGCCTTACGCACCTCCTCGGTCTGCGTGTGGACCACCATGCCGTCGGCGGCCGGCATGGCGCATGCCGGCGACAGCGTGCTCCGGCCTTCGATCTGCACCGCGCACACGAAGCAGGAGGAGGCGGGCTCAATCCCTTTGACATGGCACATCGTCGGAATGCGAATACCGAGCCATTCGGCGGCGCCTAGGATGGTCGTGCCGGGCTCCACCGCCATGGGGCGGCCGTCGATCGTGAGGCGGATCACGAAAGCACCTCCACGGCGTCGTCCTGGCAGGCCTGCCGGCACATGTCGCACCGCGTGCACAGGCTTTCCTCGATCGCGTGCCGCTCGTAAGGCGCGTAGGCGATGGCGCCCGTTGGACAAGCTTGCGCGCACAGGGTGCAGCCGATGCAGTTGTCGTTGATGGCGTAGCGGATGAGCGCTGTACAGCGCCCTGCCGGGCAGCGGCGCTCGTTCAGATGGGCCTCGTACTCTTCGCGGAAATAACGCAACGTCGTCAGCACCGGGTTGGGCGCCGTCTGCCCGAGACCGCACAGGCTGCCGCGGCTCACGAAGGTGGCCAGTTCCTCGAGTTTCTCCAGGTCGCCCTTCTGGCCTCTTCCCTCGCAGAGGCGCTCCAGGATCTCCAGCATGCGCTTCGTTCCGATCCGGCAGAAGGTGCACTTGCCGCACGATTCCGCCTGCGTGAACCGTAGGAAGAAGCGCGCGATGTCCACCATGCAGGTGCGGTCGTCCAGCACAACCATTCCGCCCGAGCCCATGATGGCGCCCGTGCGCGCCAGCGCGTCGTAATCCACGGGCGTATCGGCGAGCGAGGCCGGGATACATCCGCCCGACGGTCCCCCGAGTTGCACGGCTTTGAACGTGCGCCCATCCTTGATGCCGCCCCCGATCTCCTCCACTACCTGCCGGATCGTGATACCCATCGGGACCTCGATCAGGCCGCCGCGCACGATCTTTCCCGCCAGGGCGAAGACTTTGGTCCCCTTGCTGGTCGCGGTTCCCAGCGCGGCGAATGCGGCAGCACCACGCCGCAGGATCCAGGGCACGCAGGCGAGTGTTTCGACGTTGTTGATGATCGTGGGGCAGCCCCGGAAGCCACGCTCCACCGGATAGGGCGGCCGTAGCTTCGGCATGCCTCGCCCGCCTTCGAGCGATTGGATCAGCGCGGTTTCCTCGCCGCACACGAAGGCCCCGGCGCCTTCGCGCACCTCGAGCCGCAGACCGCCCAGCAGACCGCGTTCCGTCGCCGCGGCAATGGCCGCGCGAACGTGCCTGACGGCCATCGGGTACTCCGCGCGAATGTAGAGAAAGCCCTCTTTGGCGCCGACCGCGTAAGCAGCGATGGCCAAGCCTTCCAGCACGCGGTGCGGATCGCTTTCCAGTACGGCGCGATCCATGAATGCGCCCGGGTCGCCCTCGTCGCCGTTGCAGATCACGAACTTGGTTTCGCCGGGCTGTTTGCGCCCGAGCTCCCACTTCTTGCCGGTCGGGAAGCCCGCGCCGCCGCGGCCGCGCAGGCCGGAGTCCAGAATGGCATCGATCACTGCCGCGGGTGTCATGGTTTCGCGGCAGGCGCGTAGCGCGCGGTAGCCGTCGCGCGCCAGGTAATCGTCGATGTTCAGGGGATCGATCTCGCCGCAGTTCTCGAGCACGATGCGCGTCTGCTTGCCGACGTAGGGGGCGCTGTCGAACCGGTTCGCCGCGGTGTCCACCCGTTTCGCGGCCAGCCGCCATGCGCGGGTCAGCGGGCTTCGCGGGCTCAGGTGCTCGCGGGCAACGGCGCCTGCGGTCTCGGCGTTCAGGTTGCCGTACACGCTGGTCCCAGTGCCGTTGATGACCTCCACCATCGGTTCCCGATGGCAGATGCCATTACACCCGACCGTCTTGACAACGCCTTCGACGCCGGCTTCCCGGGCAGCGGCTTCGATCGCCGCACGCACCGCCTCGCCGCCGCTGGCGATGCCGCAGGAACCCAGCCCAACCCGAATCTGGAGCTTCATGCCGGCTCCTTCTCGAACGCCTTCAGCGCTCCGGGCGCCGTGTTCGGCGTCAGACGCCCCGCGGTGTGATCGTCCACCATGAGCACGGGCGCGAGGCTGCAGCAGCCCAGGCAGGCCACCTCCTCGATCGTGAACTGGCGCAGCGCATCGGTGTCCTGCCCCTCGGAGATCTCGAGATAGCGCCGCAGCTCATCGGTGATCTGCCGCGCCCCGGCGACATGGCAGGCCGTCCCGTGGCACACCTTGACGATGTGCTCGCCCACCGGCGACCGGCGGAACTGCCCGTAGAAGGAGGATGTACCCGCGATCTGCGCGGGCGTGATCTCGGTGAGTTCGCACAAGCGGCGCAACGCTTCGTCCGGGAGATAGCGGTAGTGGCTCTGGATTGCCTGCAACAGCGGAATCGCCATTTCGCGGCCCCGCCCGATGCGGGTTACGGCTTCCTCCACGAAGGCGAGGTCGAGCGCCTCGACAGCCGCGATTGCCGGCCCGCGAGAGCGGTGGAGGTGCCCGCCCGAGTCTCCGCGCGTCGCTTTCTGCGGCGCCCCGGGAATGTGGCGCGGCAGGTTGCGCTTGGCCAGCACCAGAAAGACGGCCGAGGCAACCAGCAGGCCGTAGCCTGCCCAGGTGTCGCGCAATGTCCGTGCTATCCGGTAATCGGTGACGCGCTTTTGCAGTGCTGCGAGCTCCGGCGCAAAAGATGCGTCCTGCTTGGTCTTCTCCTGCAGGGCCTTGACGGCCTTGTCGTCCTTCGGCACGCGTATCGACAGAACCGCCCAATCCGCCAGCAGCAGTAGGGTGAGCGCCGCCACCACGCCGGCCGCGATCGTCGCCGCCTTGCTCATGCCGCGCCTCCCGTCATCGTGACGAGTTCTTTCTTCGCGCGCGGCCCTTCGTTGGGACACGACGCGTAACAGCGGGCGCAGTACAGGCAGTCCTTCCCGATGGCGCGCATGTTCTCGATGGCCCCGTACGGACAGGCTTCCCTGCACAGGCCGCAATCGAGCTCCCGGTGGGGCGTGATGCTGACCCCGCGTTTGGCAATCCGCGAGCACCAGTTCAGCAGGGCTCCGTAAGGGCACAGCCAACGGCAATAGGGCCGTCCCACGAACAGGCCGGCCACCAGGAACGCGCCGCCGATCATGAGCATGTGCGGCGGGCCCGAGTGGCGGAAGAACCCCACGAAGGGATCGAACCGGCAGATCACGAAATCGCGCGCGATGGCCGGCTTGAGGGCGAATAGGATCGCCAACACAAGGTAGACGTACTTGAGCAGGCCAAGGGCGCGGTCCAGTTTCCGCGGCACCTGCACCGGCTTGAGCACCACCACCTCCTGCAACGCGCCCAGGGCGCACACCCCGCCGCAGAAAGCGCGGCCGAAAAACAGCGCCGCAAACAGGGGTAGGAAAAAGGTCGCGATCACCACCAGGGGAATGGAATACAGCGGGTCTGTGAAGGCCACCGCGATGTTCTGAATCGAGCCAATGGGGCAGACGCAGCCCTCCCGGTAGAAGCCGAAGTAGGCCAGCGAGAAGATCGCCAGCGCCATCAGCCAGCGGCGATTCCGCTTCTTTAATACCACCCAGGAGGACACGCCGAGCGCGGCGGCCAGCAGCACCACATCGAACACCTGCAGCCAGTAATCGCGGGGCAGGGGCTTCTGCACCGCGGGAGTCTTGTATCCGCCTCCGATGGTCTGTTCC
This sequence comes from Bryobacteraceae bacterium, assembly GCA_031969915.1. Classification (GTDB taxonomy): domain Bacteria; phylum Acidobacteriota; class Terriglobia; order Bryobacterales; family Bryobacteraceae; genus DALYJJ01. The sequence goes on from DALYJJ010000090.1 coordinate 19,130, forward strand.
TGGGGCGCGGTTTCGACCGGGCGGGAGTACGGCACCGATTGCGCGAACGCGTGCCACGGCGCCATCAGCAGGATCGCCATCGTCGCCAGCTTCGGATGGGCGCCCATGCTATTCGGTCCGATGCGCCAGCCGGGGTTCGAGCGCCTCCGGCAGCGCGATCTGTTCGAGCGCGTCCTTCGGACACACGGTCGAAATGGCGCAACGGTTGCAATCCACGCACTTGTCGTAACGAACCCGGAGCACGATGGAGCCCAGCCCCAGCGGTTCCTTGCACTTCATCACACAGCGGCCGCAGCCGTCGCACTTCTCCTCGTCGATGAGGTATTCGTAAAAGTTGTTAGACGGATCTTCCGGATCCTGTTTGCCGATGGGTTTCCGCGCGATCGCGTCGCGCGGGCACAGCTTTTCGCTCGGCAGGCCCAGGGCGTCCACCGCACTCGTGATGTTGAAGTACGCCGGGCAGATGTTGCAGCGGCCGCACTTGGAGTGCTCGTTCACCGCGCGCACGGCGGACAGGCCCACCACGCAGTCGGAGGTGCAGAGGCTGCAGACTTCCACGCCCACCTCTCCCAGCCGGCTGTTGACGCACTTCGAGGCGTTGACCTGCCAGACCACCTGCCCGTGCGCCTTGTGGATCAGAAACAGCGCCCCGCCCGCCAGGGCGGCTACAACCGTGCGGCGCGTGATGTTCTCATTCATGCGGCCTCCGGTTCGAACACCAGAATCTGAAGCTGCACGGGATCTGCTGCGTACACGCGCCCGCGCGGACCGGCCAGCACCGCGATGTTCTTACAGTTCGGATCGAAGCACTCGGCGGCGATGACTCCCAGGAACTGTCCGTCCCGCGCGTAGGCCTTCAACCGTGGGCCGGCCTTCTCCGTCACGTAGATTCGATCCGCCACCGCGACGTTCGTCGGATTGCAGCAACCCGTGAAGCCCGATGGGTCGTGAAAACTGAACGTGCCGAAATGCCCCAGCAGTTTGCCATCGCCCGAGTAGCGCTCGACACGGTGCCTGCCCGGATTCGCGGCGTGGATCACGCCGGCCGCATCCACGGCAAAACTGATGGCGCCGTTGGGTATGTGGAATCCGCCCTTCGGATTGTCCGCTCCGATGGTGTTCACCACCGCGCCCCCGCGATCAAGACGGCGGATCACCCGCCCGGCCGCGTCGCCCGCGTAGGCATACTCGCCCGAGAATCCGATCGACGTCACGCGGCCCAGCATCTTCGGGTCCTTCCACACGCGCGCCGTCTTCGTTGCCGGGTCGAAGATCTCGATCTGCTCTTCCTCGCCGCAGTAGATGTGACCGGTCGGGGCCACCGCGATTGCCAGCGCCGGACGCTGCGTCGGCCACTTGCTCACGAGCTTGCCTGCCGGGTCGAAGACCTTGACTTCGGAATCGCCGGCGGCGTGCAGGAGTCCCCTCCGGTCGAGCGCCATTCCGGTCAGCGATCGCGCGAACTGGTAAGGTTCGCTGCCCTTGCCGCCCATCACCAGTGACTGCCGGTACTTCATCGCCTCACCTCATCCCCGCACGTCGACGCAGATCATCTTGCTCAGGTCGCGCAGCACCAGTTTGCCGCCCGACAGCGCCATCGGGCCCCAGACTTCGTTTCCTGCCAGCACCTGCGCCGACGTCAGCTCGTTGTATCCGGTTGTCGATGCTTCGACGAGGCGCAGTTTGCCGGTGTCGCCGTCCAGGACGAAGAACATCCCGTCGGCCAGTAGGAAGCTGCCCAGGCCGAAGCTGGCCTTGCCTTCGCTCGTCCAGACCTCCTTGCCGTCAGGGCTGAGGCAGGTGAACAACCCACGCTTCTTCTTGCCGACGGCGAACAGCATGCCTTTGTGAACAATCGGTGTGTGGACCTCGGAGTTCCACTCGTTCATCTTGAAATCGAAAATCGGCTCCGCCTTCCACGCGCCGCCCGCCTGCTTCACCCGGAGCATGATGCTGCCCGCGTCGTAGGATCCGGTCATGAAAACGCGCTCCGCGTCCACCGCGAGGACCGACGGCGCCAACGCGACGTTGAACTTTCGGGGAAACTCCCAGAGCAGCTTGCCGTCGGCCGCGCTTACCCCCAGCGGGCCTTTCAGGGTTCCATAAAGGTACTGCTTCACGCCGCCCAGCGTCGCCGGCATCACAGATGCGTGCGACATCAGCAACCCGCCCGGATTCGGCGTCTGCCAGATCGGCTTTCCGGTCGCTTTGTCGAGCGCCACCAGGATGGCCGCCCCGCCCGTCGCGATGACGATGCGGTCCCTCTCCATCACCGGGCACTGGCCGTTGTACCAGGACGGGATGGCCGCCTTGAAATCGGTCACCAGGCTTCTCCGCCATACCTCTTTGCCCGTTTTGACGTCCAGGCAGTGGAGCACCGCTTTCGGGTCCAGCGAAAAGACGAACCGTGCATCCACCGCCGGGACCGTCCGGGTGATGGCGTGGTTGGGCCGGATTTCCCGAGCTTCGCGGAACTGCCAGACCAGCTTGCCGTCCGCCAGGGTGCGGCAGTTCACGCACCATTCGCCTTTGGCCGAATCGTAATCGTGGTGATAGACACGGCCGCCGGCGATCGCCGGCCCGGCGTACCCTTGCTCGACGGCGACACTCCACAGCACTTTGGGGCCAGAGGCGGCCCATTTGCGGGCCAAACCTGTTTCCTTCGAAACGTTGTCCCGTTGTGGACCCCGGAACTGGGGCCAATCCGTCGCTACCGGGGCCCCCGACAACCCTCCGGACAGCAGAGAACCCGTCCCCAAAGATCCGGCTCCCACCATCAGCTCACGCCGTGTCCACACTGTAGAACTCCTTTTGTGCGCGCGTGGCGCAATTCAATAATAATGGGCCTTATAGTCTGAATTCAATATGCGGATCGCTGCCGCTGCCGGGTTTGCCGCCAAACGGAAGCTGCCATTCTGCCATCGGATTGTCATCACCGATTGACGCAGGGCGGCTACCGTTCGAAGTCATGATCTCGCGAACCCTGGCTTCCATGCTCTGTTCTCTCGCCCTCGGCGCCTCCCTTCACGCCCAAGGTCCCGCCGCGCCGCCCGATCCGGCCGTGCTGCAGCGCCTGCTCACACGGCACCAGGCGCGGGCGGCGGCATTCGACTTCGCCGCCATCGGAGACCAGCAGTACGGAGCCGATGGGATCGCCAAGTGGCCGGCGCTGCAGGCGTCGATCAACCGGGCCACGGACCTGACCTTCGTCGTCCACACGGGCGACATCAAGAGCGGCAGCACGCTGTGCGACAACGCCATGTTCGCCAACCGCCTGGAGTCGTTCAATGCCTTCGAAGCACCGATGATCCTGACACCCGGCGACAACGAGTGGACCGATTGCCACCGCGCCAACAACGGCTCTTACGATTCGATCGAGCGGCTCGACTATCTCCGCCGTACCTTCTATCCCACCAATCAGAGTTTGGGGAAGCGGAAAATCACTCTCTCGCAACAGAGCGAAGATCCGCGCTATCAGCGGTACGTCGAGAACGCCATGTGGTCCCAGGGCGGCGTGTTGTTTGCCACCGTGCACGTGGTGGGCAGCAACAATAATCTGGGCCGTGACGCGGCCAACGATGCGGAGTACCGCGAACGCACCAACGCGAACTTCAACTGGATCAAGACCGCGTTCAGCGTGGCCCGGGACGGCGGCTTTCAAGCCGTGGTGCTGGTGATGCAGGCCAACCCCGGCTTCAACAGCAACCGCGGCCGCGTGTCGCAGCTCGAAGAGGGCTTCCGCGACACGTTCTTCGTGCTCGAGGACGAAGTGGTCGTGTTCAACAAGCCGGTGCTGCTGATCATGGGAGATTCGCACACGTTCCGCCTCGACAAGCCGCTCATCGGAACCCGGTCAGGACAAGTGTTGGACCACTTTACGCGGCTCGAAGTGCCGGGCTCCGCGGACGTGCACTGGATTCGCGTGAAGGTCAACCCCGCGAAATCGCAGCCGTTCTCGTTTGAACACGAGGACGTGATGCCGAACTACTTCCGGCAAGAGCGTCCGTAACGTTCACCGCCGGTCGAAGCTGGGAATGTCGAATTGCTCCCCGCCCTTGAGGGCGGACTGGTGGGCGACGATGCCCGGGGCTGTGTAGGCGACGGCCTCATACACATCCACCGCGGGCTTGCGCTGGTTGATGATCGCATCGACAAACTCGTGCGTCAGGAACGGGTGCGAGCCCTGATGCCCGCTGTTGTGGCGGAGCGGGCCGGGCAGCATCTCGGTTGCCCACCACTTCGGCTCCTCGATCCGCTCGAGCACGGACTCCTGGCGGGCGAATCCTCCGCTGTCCTTCCCCTGCGCGGTCGTCCATCGGACGATGGCCGGACCCATGCCGTTCGGGTGCTCGTAGAACAAGCTCATCTTGTCGCCAAAGTACTGCGCGCGCTCAGTACCTTTGTGCGCGCCCTTCCACCAGACGGCTACGCGAAATGATGTTCCCCGATCGGACTGGAACAGGGCTGTCTCGTTCCAGAACGGGTTCCTGTACACGTTGTCCTTAAGGATGGGGTCGGAATCGCCCCAGCCGATGCAGGTCACGCGGCGGAGCCGCTCGCCGGTGACGCCGATGAGGTGGGCAGTGCAGTGGGTGGGATAGTGCATGGGAGGGAAGCCGTGCCGCCACGTGCGCCGGCCGCCGCCCTCGAAAAACAACGACTCGAGTCCTGCGTGGTGGTATTCGCTCTCACAGGCGTAGAGGCGGCCGAAGGCGCCTTCGCGATAGTAGTTTCGGGCGGAGATGGCGAGCTGCTGATAGTAGCTGGTCTCCGCCATCATGTAGGTCAATCCGCTGCGGCGCACTTCGTCGATCAACTGCGCGCACTCCTCGAGCGACATCGCGGCCGGTACCGCGCACAGCACATGCTTGCCGGCGCGCAGGCACTCGATCGCGTGCGTGACATGGTCGGGCGCGGGTGTAAAGAGGGCGACGGCCTCGACCAGCCGGTCCTTCAGCAGCTCGCGGAGTGTGGCATACGGCTTCGAGCAATCGTAGGTCTTCATCAGCCGCTCGCGCCGGTCGTCGCGAAGGTCGCTGACGGCTTCGACCATCGAGTTCGGATGTCTGTGAAACTGGAACGATGTCCCGAAGCCTCCGCCGGCTACTCCGACCCGGAGCTTCCGGCCTGCCTGCGCCGTTCCGGCGAACATCGCTGTCGAGAACGATCTCCTGCTGATCGGTTCCATAGCCGCACATCCTATCGTGTTCAGGCGTTGGGAGGAATACTGGGTGGGGCCGTGCCGAGGGCCTGATCATCTACCCGAGGAACCCTCGTCCATTTCCAAACCGGACACCCCGCCTTGGCGCTACGCACCCCAAGACGATCGCGGGGAATTGCTGGAACCGGCGAAAATTCTCACTCTTGAAGATGCGTTTCCGACGCTCACTCGCGTAGCCAATCCAGGCCACGGACGAGTGCATCATGCCCTCCGCCGCCGCCCGCGAGTTCAGTGGATCGGTCGAAGTAATCCTCCCCTGTGCCTCACAGAGCGCCAGGAGTGGCATGCGTCTACCCGCTGTGGGCGTAACAGCAAAGCAGCCCTCGCCGAACTGGGAGCAGCACCAACGCTGCCAGTTCCTGTGCGCAGATTCCCCCGATGGTGCGACCCCGTAGGCGGCGCATGGGCCGTTCAGACCGTGCGGGCCAGCCCGAGAATCTGTTAATCTAGCTTAAGCTGGATGGAGCAACGAGCTATGGAAATCGGCGCCTTTGAAGCGAAAAACAAGTTTGGAATGTTGTTGGAACGTGTTGAAAACGGGGAGGAAATCATCATTACGCGCCACGGAAAACCGGTTGCCCGCCTTGTTCCCAACGCTGCCCGAATTGACAAACTTCAGGCTCGCGCCGCCCTGGATCGGATTCGAAGCCGGGCCGGGTTTTCGAAAGGACCCTTCAACTGGGCGGCGCTTAAGCCCGACCGGGACGCCGGGCGGCCATGAGTTTGGTCCTGGACAGTTCCGCCACGCTCGCCTGGGTTTACGCCGAGGAGGTCACCGAGCCAGTTCTCCACGTTTTCAACTTGGTGTGCGAGACCGGAGCATGGGTGCCCGGGCTCTGGAAACTGGAGGTGGCGAGCATCCTCGAAATGGGTATCCGGCGCGGTCGCCATGACGCAGCCTTTCGAAACTCCACGCTGGCGGATCTCGCCTTGTTGCCGCTCAACATCGATGTCGAGACGGACCGGCAGGCGTGGGGAGCCACCCTCCAACTGGCGGAGCGGCACCGCCTCACCTTGTACGATGCGGCGTACCTGGAACTCGCGCTGCGGCGGGCGCTGCCGCTGGTATCTCTCGACGGGGAACTGCGTGCCGCCGCCCAAGTCGAAGGGGTCATCGTCTTGGGGAGCTAAGTTTATATATATTCTCCCCGCCGCCTCCCGAGACCACTTACTTCCTCGGGCTCGACCTCGGCCAGACTCAGGAACGCGCTCCTACCAGACCCAAACCGTGACGTTCTGTGCGGCGTTATCGTGATCTCCAATCTTGAGCACGATGGGTTGAGCGCCAGAAGCGGCGCCCGCCGGGACCTCGGCGGTCACCTGGAGGACGCCAAACACGCGCGCCGCCTGGGCGGAGACCTGGATCACCCGCGCCGGCAAACCACCGATGGTCACCGAAACCGGCGCGCGCGGAGCGAGGAAGGGGTTATTGTCCTGGCCGCCTACCGGCTGGCCCACGTTCATACGGTTCGACACCACCAGGGCGCCGTCGGGGAATCGCCCGTTCCACGGGCCGGATCCGGTGGCATAGAAGGTAATCGAGCTTCCCTTCGGTGCGGGGTTACTCTCCGTGTTCGCGCCGGTGCGTGCGCCGGTGTTCACGACAGCGCCGGGTCCGCGCCCGCTCGCATCGGCGGTGAAGACCCCCGGCGAGGTGTCGGAGAGATAGATCCGATAGGGCGTTGAGGTGGTGGTCGCCAAGCTGGACCTCACAATTACCTCGACGGAAGTCTTCCCGGCCACCTCTTGCGGCACCAGGCAATTGATCTGCTCCGTACTCACATAGAGCAAGGGCGCCGGAATGCCATCGATGCTTACCCGGGTATTACCGACGGCCGTGGGAAACAGACCGGCGCTGTCGGGCTCGGTCACCATCCCCGGCCCTCCCAAACGCTTGCCTTGAATCGTTATGATCTGGCCGGCCGAAAAGGTTTCGCCCATGCTGGCAGCGTGAAAGACGGAGTCGATTTCTGGCGGAAAGGGCGCCCTGACTCGCAGAGTTAC
>DALYJJ010000091.1:0-25913 GCA_031969915.1 Bryobacteraceae bacterium
GTTGATCGCGCCACTGCATGCCCCGGGGCAGGAGTTCGCGCCGGTGGAGGCAGCGGTGGAATCAACAGCGCCGGTATCGCCGGCGCGCCGCTCCATCGAGGTTCACGCTCCGGACCGGGTGACGGGAGGCCGGCCCGACGCCCAGTCCCCACGCCTGCCGGTGTTCGAACCGGAAGCGGCGCCGCCGGCGCTGCCCCTGTCGGCTGCGCAGCGTGTGGCGACTGGCCCGATCGGTCTGACGCCGGAGCCGCCGCGCCCGCCGCAGCGGCCTGTCGAAGCCGCCGCCGCGGACCTGCCGGCGGCCGAACCGGTGCACCCGCCCGCGGCCACCGTTCGCCCGGCGCCCGTTCAGCAGGGAACCGAACGCGCGGTGGTCGAAGAAACGCGCCGCGAACGCACGGTCGTCGAACACGTTCACAGGGACCGCACGGAGGCCGTTACCGTGCATCGTCTCGCCTACGACGTCGAACTGCGGGCGCGCGCGATGCGCTTGCCGGCGGTGCCGGCCATCCCTTCGCCCACGGCGCTCGGGGAGGCCCACGCCGCCGCGGAGGCGCACACCGTCGAAGTGCACATCGGCCGCGTCGATGTGCGCGCGTCCGCGCCTCGGTCCGAGCCGCCTTCCCGAACGGCACGCCCCCAGACGAAAAGCACTTTGGACGAATACCTTCGTGGGTTCAGCCGGCCATGAGCAACTTCCTCGGTATCGCGGCGGTGACGGCCACTCTGACGCAACTGGTGGGCGAAGCCGCGGCAACCGCGGTCACCGGCGCGGGCACGCGTAACGCGCGTCCCGACAGCATCCCCACCGGGGAGATGAACGACGCGTTCGTGAACGTGTTTCTGTACCAGGTGAACCCGAACGCCGCGATGCGGAATATGGAACTGCCCACACGGGACTCCTCGGGCGCCCTGGTGCAACGGCCGTTTCTCGCGCTCGATCTCGGCTACCTGATCTCGTTCTACGGCAATGAGAGCGACCTCGTGCCCCAACGCCTGATGGGCGCGGTGCTGCGGCGCCTGCATTCGGAGCCGATCCTCGGGCGCCAGCGGATCCGCGACACGGTGGCGAGCATCGCGTTCCTCGCGAGTTCGAATCTGGCCGACGACATCGAGTCCGTCCGGCTCGCCAACCTCGGCCTGACGCTCGAGGAGATCTTCAAGCTGTGGTCGGCGTTTCATCAGTCGCCGTACGTCTTGTCCACCGCGTTCCAGGCCAGCGTCGTTCTTCTCGAAGGGCTGGGTTCGCCGCGCGCGGCGTTGCCCGTACGCTCTCGCACGGCCAACGTGCTCCCGTTCCGCTACCCGGAGATTCTCTCCATCGACCCGCCGGTGTTCCCCTTCGTGCCGGGCGCGCAGCTCACCCTGCTGGGCAGGAATCTCGACTCGCCGGCGGCGTCTGTGATGTTCCGCGAGCTGGAAGGGACGATCGTCGAACCGCTCACCGCGGAGCGCGCGCGGGTGCAGTTGCCTGCCGGCATCCGCGCGGGCGTGAACACGGTGAAACTGCATCACGACCTGCTCATCGGCCTGCCGCCGGTGCGGCACAAAGGCGTGGAGTCAAACGCGGCGGCTTTCATGTTGCAGCCCCGCCTGGTGGCGCGATCGTTCACGCCGGCGCCCGAACCGTCCATTGAAGTAACGCTCGACCCGCCGGTGGGCCGCGATCAGGAAGCGCACCTGCTGCTCAACCAGACCGCGATTCCGCCGGGGCAGGCGCCGCTCATGTTCACCTTCAGCCTGACTGGCCGCGCCGCGCCCGCCGCTACGCTGCGGTTCCCGATTCCCGGCGTGCCGCCCGGCACCTACATGGTTCGGGTACGCGTGGACGGCGCCGACAGCGCTCTGGAAGTCCAGACCAACGAAGCGCTGCCCAACTTCAACCAGTACATCGGCCCGACTGTCGGGGTGCCGTCATGACGGCGGCGACCGGCGCGGGAAGCTGGACGGAGGCGAATCAGCGCTACCTGGTGGCGGCGCTCGCGCGCCTCGCGTCCTGCCTGGAACCGCAGGCGGAAGGTTCGTGTCCCACCGATGAAGATGCCCGGATCGCCCAGGCGATGCAGCCGCCGCCGGCGCTGGAAGTGCTGGCGGATGCATTCCGTTTGTCGGCGTTCGAACGCGACATCGTCTTGCTGTGCGCCGGCGTGGAACTGGATTCGAAGTTCGCGGCGCGTTGTGCGGCCGCGCAGGGGGACGCCCGCCGGCCGCACGCAACGTTCAGCATGGCGCTGGCGTCGCTGCCCGGGGCGCATTGGAGCGCCGTTTCGCCCGCCGGTCCGCTGCGCCACTGGCGTCTGGTCCACTGCGACGAATCCGCGGGAATCACTACATCGCCGCTGCGCATCGACGAGCGCGTCCTGCACTTCATCGCCGGCCTGCCGTGCCTGGAAGAATCGCTGCAGCACATTCTGCAGCCGGTACTGGCCGAAGATCCGCTGCCGCCTTCGCAGGAACAGGCTCTTGCATCCATCCTGCGCCTGTGCCAGGACACAAGCGGAGAACCTCCCGTGGTCCATTTGGGCGGCAACGATCCGCTCGGAAAGCGGTGCGTCGCCGCCCTGGCCGCCCGCCGCATGGGCCAGCAGTTGTTTGCGATTCGGGCCGCGGAAATCCCCGCCGGTGGACGGGACCGCGACCTGCTGCTGCGCATCTGGAACCGCGAGACGGCGCTGAGTTGCGCCGCGTTGCTGATTGAGAGCGGAGGCGAGCCCTCGTTGGAACCGGCGGCTGCGTTTGCTGAGCGCGCCGCCGGCTGTGTGTTCTACAGCGGGCCGGATCCTCTGCGGCCGGCGAGCCGCGGCACGCTGCGCGTGGAGGTGAACAAGCCGGCGGCCGTCGAGCAGTATGAGATCTGGCGCCGCCATCTCAACGGGGCCGGAGACGGCGTCGAGGTCGAACGCGTGGTTTCACAGTTCGATCTCAGTGCCGGGCAGATCCGCGCCGCCGCGGCGGCTGCGGGAGGAGAGCCCAGCCGGTTGTGGGAGGTCTGCCGCGCCCAATCGCGCCCGCGTCTGGAAGACCTCGCCGAGCGCATACGGCCCACCGCGTCCTGGGATTCCATTGTGCTGCCGGAGACGCAGCGCGGGACGCTGCTCGAGATTTCGGCGCAGGTGCGCCGCCGCGCCACCGTCTACGACGACTGGGGCTTCGCTGCTCAGTGCGCGCGCGGCCTGGGCATCACCGCGCTCTTCGCCGGACCGAGCGGCGCCGGCAAGACCATGGCCGCCGAGGTTCTGGCGGCCGAGTTGCGCCTCGATCTCTATCGCATCGACTTGAGCGCCGTGATCAGCAAGTACATCGGCGAAACCGAAAAGAACCTGCGCCGGGTCTTCGACGCCGCCGAAGAAGGCGGGGCGATTCTGCTCTTCGACGAAGCCGATGCCCTGTTCGGCAAACGGAGTGAAGTCAAAGACAGCCACGACCGGTACGCGAACATCGAGGTGAGCTACCTGTTGCAGCGAACCGAGTCGTTCCGCGGCCTCGCGATTCTCACTACCAATCTGAAGGACGCTTTGGACAAGGCGTTCCTGCGCCGCATCCGCTTCGTGGTGGAGTTTCCGTTCCCCGACGCATCGCAGCGGGCCGAGATCTGGCGGCGCGTGTTTCCGGCGGGCGTGCCGCTCGGCCGGCTGGATGTCGAGCGGTTGGCCGGGATGAGTATCGCGGGCGGGAACATTCGCAACATCGCGATGAGCGCGGCGTTCCTGGCCGCCGAGGAGGAAAGCGTCGTGGAGATGCGGCACCTGGCGCGCGCGGCTCGCGCCGAGTACGCAAAGTTACAGAAGCCGGCGACGGAGGTGCCAGTGCTATGAAGGCAATTGTGGCGGCGCCCGCCGAAGTGCGTCCCGCGCCGAACGCGCCCGTGCTGCGCCGCAAGTGTGCCTGCGGCGCGGACGGCGAGCAATGCGACGAGTGCAAGAGCGGACAGTTGCGGCGGAGCGCGCTGCCTGGCGCAGCGCCGGCCATCGCAGCGCCGGCCATGGCCCCGCCCGCCGTGAGCGCGGCCCTCGCCGAGCCCGGACGAGCACTGGACCCCGGCGTCCGCGGTGAGATGGAGAAGCGTTTGGGGCACGACTTCGGCAAGGTGCGCATTCACACGGGCGCGCCGGCGGAACGGTCCGCGGATGAGGTGCAGGCGGCGGCCTACACCGTGGGCCGTCACATCGTGTTCGGGGCCGGGCGTTACGCGCCTTCCTCCAGGGAAGGAAGCAGGCTGCTGGCGCATGAGTTGGTCCATACCGTTCAGCAGGGTATGGCCGCGTATGACGGCCGGCCGCTGCCCGTGGGCGAGGGAAGCGCTCCGGAGGAACAGACGGCGGAAGCGAAAGCGAGGCAATTGTAGGAGCGATGCGCGTGCACGCGGCGTTACCACAACCGGCTCCCGTGATGGCCCGCACACCGGCGCCGGGCAGAGCCGTGCCGCCGCCCGCGCCCGTGGAGCATTCGTTGGAGGGCCTGATTCTGCGGCGTACCCAACTCACCACCACCGGAGTCACGCAATACACTACCTCGCAGGGCAACTTCTACCGCTTCCCCGCGGGGACTCATCACACCAACAGCACCAACCGTCCGCGTTTCCCGGCGCCGGCGTCCGCTCTGGTGGTCTACAGCGGCGCGGGGAACAACGGCGTTGAGCAGGTGCACACGGAAGCGGCCTCGGCCATCGGTTCGCTCCTGGGCGCGATGCACACCGAAGGGCAGCGCATCGACGATGAGAGCCTGAAGCAGGCCGTGGTGGCCAGCGGCTATCGCCCGTCAACCGTCGCCGAAGGCCGCCTCTACTTGAACGCGCTGCGCAAGACGATCCGCGAGAACCCGACCATCTTCCCCGGAATGACGTTCCCGGCGTCGATGGAGGCGACGGCGATCAGCGAACTGGGTACGGTGGGTTCCGCGACGCATGACGCATTTGTCGACGCGCTCGGAAGGGAGTCGGGCTGGACGCCCGCGCTGGCGCGGCAGTTGGTGAGCATCACATCGCGCTTCAAAGCGCCGCGGGGCGGGTCGCCGCACCAATCGGGCTGCGCGGTGGATATCGACTTCCCGTTCGCGACCTCCGCGGCCAGCGTGCAGAACCACGGTATGGATCGCAACAAGAACGCGAACGCATTTCGGGCCGCGGCAGGTGTGTGGCTGAACCAGTTCTCGCGCAATTTCGGCTTCGATACCTACGACACGTCCGCCGAGATCTGGCACCAGGAATGGCTTGATTGGCCGGGCACGCCGGCGGACCCGAGTTATCAGCCTCCGGCGCCTCAGTTGCCTCCGCTGCCGGCGCAGTTGCCGGCCGTGCTGCCGTACCGGCAATCGATCAATCTGTTGCGCTGCATCGAAATCATGGGCGAGCAGAACGGCGAGTATTGCCGCAGGCAGATCGCGCGCGAGTTGGAGAGAGGCGGACGGCCCGCGATGGGGCGTGAGCAATTCGAATGAAGATCCGGGTGATCATTGACGAACTGGTGCTCCACGGCTTTGAAGGCGTGGATTCGTATCGCGTGGGCGACGGAGTGCGCACCGAGTTGGCGCGCCTGGTGGCCGGGCGGTTCACCACGCCGCCGAGCGCCGCCGAGGTGCGCGCCCCCGGCATCGCTCCGGGCACGCGCGACCTGGGCCCGCGCATCGCGGCCGCGGTACATGGAGGACTGGTGAAATGAGCGGCTTCTCCGGATCGCCCAAAGTCCAGCGCGGCGCCATCGTCGGCCTCGATCCGTTGAACCCCGTGGCGAGCATTGTCATCTTTCAGTACAACCCGCACACCCTCACGCGCACCATCGCGCCCAACGCCGCGGGTAACGCCGCGGACGCGGGCGAAGCCCTGCGCCTCAAGGGCCCGCCTTCCGAAACCATCAACGTCGAGATCGAGATCGACGCGACGGACCAGTTGGAGAAGGGCTCGGGCACCGCGGTCAGCATGGGCCTTTATCCCGCGCTCTCCGCGCTCGAAATGCTGCTCTACCCGAAAACCGCGCTGGTGATCGCCAACGAAGTGCTGGCGCGCGCGGGAATCATCGAGGTGATACCGCCGGAAGCGCCGCTGACGCTTTTCGTCTGGGGGATCAAGCGCGTGCTGCCGGTGCGCTTGACGCAACTCACCATCACCGAAGAGGAGTTCGATACCGCCCTGAATCCGATTCGCGCCAAGGTCACCCTGGCCATGAAGGTCCTCTCCTATCAGGATCTGGGACTGGTGAGTCCCGGCGGCGCGCTGTTCATGGCGCACCAGGTGGTGAAGGAAGTGATGGCCACCATCAACGGAGTGGGCAACATCGCCGGGTCCGCTTCGTTCTCGGCGAGTGCGGGAGGCTAACCCGATGTTCGATCCAACCAGCCGCTACGCAAGCATTGAGGACGCCCGCATGACGGTCAAAGACAAGCACGGCCGCGAGCGCGTGCTGGTGTACAAACGCCGGCGCTTCCTGCCGCCCGCCGGCGGCGCCACCCTCCTGGAACACACCTTCACCCAGGGCGAGCGGTTGGATGTGATCACGGCGCGCTATCTCGGCGACCCCACTCAGTTCTGGCGGATCGCTGACGCCAATGAGGTCCTGCGCGCGGAGGAACTGACGCTAGTGGTGGGACGCCGGATGAAGATCCCCGTCCCGGGAGTTTCGTAGGAACCAATGCTGACCAGCCTGCTCGGAATCCGCCTGATGCTGCTGACCGGCAAGACCGTGCCGCTGCCGGCGCCTTATGACGCCGTTCTGGCGCTGACGCGCGTTTCCGTGCGTAACGATACGGACCTGCCCGGTGACGGTTTCGAGATGACCTTCACACTCACCAAGGAGAGCGCAGGCGAATACAACCTGGTCCGCGCCAAAACCTTCGAGCCCTTCAATCGCGTAGTCATCGCCGTGATTCTCGGCGTGACGCCCGAGGTGCTGATCGACGGCGTGGTCACTCGCGTTTCCCTGCAGCCCGGCACCGAGCCCGGCACGGCGACCATGACCGTCCAGGGACGCGACAACACGCAGATGCTCGACCTCGAAGAGCGCCTTGCGTCGTACCCGAACCAGCCGGATTTCGTGATCTTCTCTCAAATCATCGGCCAGTATGCTCAGTACGGGCTGATCCCTTCGCCCACTCCCACCACCGATGTGCCGCTGATCATCAACCGGATCCCCAGGCAGCGCGAAACCGACCTGGCGTTCATCCGCCGGATGGCGGAACGCAATGGTTACGTCTTCTACACCGAACCGCTGCCCTTCGGAACCAGCCTCGCTTACTTCGGCCCGGAGAATCGCGTCGGGCTCCCTCAGCCTCCCCTCACCACCAACATGGGCTCTTTCGACAACCTGAAATCGATCAGCGTGAGTAACGACGGCATGGCTCCGGAGGAGGCCTCGGCGACAGTGCTCGAGCCGATCAGCAAATCGGCGATTCCCGTGCCGGCCCTGCCGTCGCTGCGCGTTCCGCCGCTCGCCGCCGCGCCGGTAACCGCACGGCGCAAGCGCATCCTGAGCAACGCGGCGAGCCAGAATCCCGGCCAGGCGTCCACCAGTGTGATCGCCGCGGGTTCGCGCGCCGCCGAGCCCGTCGTGGCTACTGGAGAAGTCGATGCCATCCGCTATGGCGCCGTCATGCGCGCCCGCCGGCTGGTAGGCTTGCGCGGCGTCGGCCTCTCCTTCGACGGGCATTATTACGTGCGCTCCGTCGAGCACGTGATCACGCCGGGCAGTTACGTCCAGCAGTTCCGGATCAGCAGAGAAGGCGTGGGGTCCCCGTTCCCCGCGGTGCGGCCCCCCACATGATGTCCGGCATGAGGAAACGATGAGCGCCAACACGTTCTACGGCAAGTATCGCGGCACGGTGACCGACAACCAGGACCCGTTGATGATGGGACGCGTGCGCGCGCGGGTGCCGGACGTCCTCGGTGACCAGGAGAGCGGATGGGCCATGCCCTGCGCCCCCTTCGGCGGTAACGCCATGGGGTTCTTCGCGATTCCGTCCGTGAGCGCGGGCGTGTGGATCGAGTTCGAACAGGGCGACCCGGACTATCCGATCTGGAGCGGCTGCTGGTGGGGCTCCGCGGCGGAGATGCCGCCGCTGCTGCTGGCGCCGCCATACAAGAAGACAATGATCGTCACCGAAGGCGGCAACAGCGTCTTGCTGGACGACACACCGGGTGTGGGCGGAATCACGCTCCAGACCGCGGGCGGACAGAAGATCGTGCTCACGCCGCAGGGCATCGAGATCGACAACGGCCTGGGCGCGTCCATCAAGATGCAAGGCCCGCAGATCTCCGTCAACAACGGCGCCCTGGAGGTGTTGTGATGCCCGGCTATCTCCTGCACCAGGGCGCAACGGTGTTGTGTTCGCACGGCGGACAGGCGCAGGCCACCGCGCCGAACCCGCGCGTGAAGGTATCCGGGCAAATGACCGTGACCCAGCCCGTGCCGTGGATGGTGGCGGGTTGTCCGTTTGTGCCGCCCGCGCCCGGCCCATGTGTAACCGCCCAGTGGATCACCGCCGCGGTGCGCGTGCGCTCCAACGGCATGCCGCTGCTGTTGCAGGACAGCGTAGCGATGTGCGCGCCGACTGGCACGGGCGTAGTGGTCGCGATGACGCAAGTGCGCGTGCGGGGGGTGTGATGCAAGTGGATTACCCGTTCGGATTCGACGTGCGCGGACGCACCGCCACCACAACGGAAGAGGACCACGTGCGCGACATGATTGAGCAGGTCCTTTTCACCGCGCCGGGCGAACGCGTGAACCGGCCCACGTTCGGCAGTGGGCTGCAGCAGCTTGTTTTCGCTCCCAACAGCGACGCCTTGGCCGCGGCCACACAGCTTTCCGTGCAGGCGGCCCTGCAGCAATGGTTGGGAGACGCGATCCTTGTGCAGGCAGTTGACGTGAAGAACGAAGATTCGACGCTTCGCGTCACCATCCAATACGTCCTGCGCCGGACCCAGGAGCGGCGGAGCGCGAGTTTTGAGCGGGGGATCTGAGGCATGGCCGATCGATACTTCTGCAAGAGCCGTGGACGCCGGGATGCCGTGCGGAATACCTTGGACGGCGGCGGCAACCCAGTTCTTAACGGCATCGACTTCCTCGAAGTGCTGGCCGACCATCGCACGCTCGAAGTGCATTTCATCCATCCGGTGACGGCGGCGCTCAGCCTGCAGAACTTCGCCGTGCTCGGCGGTGTACGTATCCGCGGCATTGAGATCGACACCGTGAGTCCTCCAGCGGGAAACGTGGTCACCGTGACGCCGTCCGCCTCCGGCGACTTCTCGATCTACACCCTGCGCCTCCAGACTTCGGACACGGACTCGGGTGTGCCCGCCGGCTTCGACGCGGAGTTGGCGAGCGTTGCGTTTTCGTTCAAGGTGGATTGCCCGAGCGACTTCGATTGCAAGACCGTGGTGGAGTGCCCGCCGCAGGCGCTCGACGAGCCGGCCATCGATTACCAGGCCAAAGATTACGCCAGCTTCCGCGCCCTGATGCTCGAACGTCTGGCGGTGACCATGCCCGGCTGGCGCGAGCGCAGTCCCGCGGATCTCCAGGTGACGCTGGTCGAACTGCTCGCCTACGTCGGCGATCAGATCAGCTACCACCAGGACGCCGTCGCCACGGAGGCGTACCTGGGCACGGCGCGCAAGCGCATATCCGTCCGGCGGCACGCGCGGCTGCTCGATTACTTCATGCACGAAGGCGCCAACGCGCGCGCCTGGGTGGTCTTCGACTTCCAGGGCGCGGGCAGCGCGGCGGCGAGAACCGTGCCCGCCGGCACGCCTGTGGTCTCGCGAGGACCCGATCCGGGCGAAGTCCTGATCGACCCCGGCGACGCCACCCGCATTCGCGGGCTGCTTTCCGAAGAGCCGATCTGGTACGAACTGGTGCACAGCCTCACGCTGGACGAAGCGCACACACGGATCCGCTTCCATACCTGGGACGATTCTCTGTGCTGCCTGCCCGCGGGCGCCACCCACGCAACGTTAGTCAACGATCCGCCGCTCAGCCTGGCCGAAGGCAGCTACCTGTTGTTCGAAGAAGTGCTGGGCCCCACAACCGGCGCGCCGTTCGATGCCGACCCGCTGCATCGCCACGTCGTGCGGCTGACGCGCGTCGAGCCCCGTACCGACCTGCTCCACGACACACCCGTGCTCGAGGTCTGGTGGGACGCCACCGACGCGCTGCCGTTTCCGCTATGTCTTTCGGCGCAGGTGCTCGATCAGGATGGCCGGCTCCGTCTCGTCGAGGATGTCTCCGTTGCGCGCGCCAACGTCGCATTGGCCGATCACGGGCGCACCATCCCGCTGGAGGACCTGGTCCCGCCGCGCACGCCCGCGGAGGGCAACTATCGCCCCGTGCTTCGCCTCGGCCCGCTCACCTTCGCGCCGCCATTCGACTCCGCGCAGCCGGTATCCGCCGCGGCGGCGGATCCTCGATCGGCCCGGCCGCAGGTCTGGATCCAGGGTGAGGGCTTACTCTGGTCGGCCGGCTATGACCTCTTGTCGACGGACCGCTTTCGTCCGGAGTTCGTCGTCGAGATGGATGGCGAGGGCTTCGCGCACTTGCGATTCGGCGATGACGTGCAAGGCCGGAAGCCCAGCCCCGATACGCCGTTTCGCGCCTCGTACCGGATCGGCAGTGGCACGGCGGGGCTGGTGGGCGCGGACGTGTTGACGCGGCTGGTGTGGCAGCCGGGCGCGATCGCCGGCCTCGCCATCATGCTGCGCAATCCCCAGCCTGCCTTCGGCGCCGCGGATCCGGAGCCGCTCGAACAAGTGCGGCAGTTCGCCCCGCAGGCCTTCCGCACCCAGCGGCGCGCGGTGACGCAGGAGGACTACGAGGCCGCGGCCGAGCAGAACCCCGAGGTGCAGAAAGCGGCGGCCCGCTTCCGCTGGACAGGAAGCTGGTACACGGTGTTCGTGACGGTGGACCGCAAGGGCGGACTCGAAGTCGACCGCCCATTCCGCGACAAGATCCGGAACTGGCTGGAGCGCTTCCGGCTGGCGGGCTTCGATCTGGAGATCAGCGCGCCCGTCTTCGTGCCGCTCGACATCGAAATCTCCGTTTGCGTGCTGGCGGGTTACTTTCGCGCCGACGTTAAGCAGGCGCTGATTGCCGCGTTCCGGGGCTTCTTCCACCCCGACAATTTCACCTTCGGCCAGCCCGTGTTCCTGAGCCAGATCTACGCGCTGGCGCAATCGGTGGCGGGAGTGGAGAGCGTCCTCGTCACGCGCTTTCAGCGTTGGGGCAAGACCGCGAACCAGGAGCTCGGCAAAGGTGTGTTGACGCCCGCGGGATTGGAGATCGTTCGCTTGGACAATGACCCGAACTTCCCGGAAAACGGGAAGCTGGAGTGGGTCATGAACGGAGGCCTATGAGCGACGCCCCTGAGTTGAACGGGTGCGGGTGCTGCGCGGGCATCGATCCGCTCACGCCGGCGGACCTTGCCAACCGGCCCGGCCTCACTGCTCTTACTTACCGCGCCGGCACACACGCTAGTTTCCGCGAAACGATGCTCGCCGCGATGACGCGCGAGCCGGGGCTGCGCGGCTTCACCTCGCGCGACGGCGCCGATCCCGCGGTGGCGCTGGTGGACGCCTGGTCCGCCGTGCTCGACGTGCTGACCTTCTACCAGGAGCGGATCGCGAACGAGGGCTTTCTGCGCACGGCCACCGAACGCGTGTCGCTGCTCGAGCTGGTTCGCGCTACCGGCTACGAACTGAATCCCGGCGTGGCGGCCACCACGCATCTCGCCTTCGAACTCTCGGCGCCCACCGGCGGCGCGCCGGGTTTCGCCACCATCGGCGTGGGCACGAAGGCGCAGAGCCTGCCAGGCCCGGGGGAGAAGCCGCAGACCTTTGAGACCGTGGAACAGATCGAAGCGCGCTCAGAGTGGAATGCCATCCGGCCGCGCATGACTCAGGCGCAGAAGATCGCCGTCGGCACGTCGGTGGTCTACTTCCAGGGCGCCGCGACGAATCTGCGGCCGGGCGACGGGCTGCTCTTCATCGGGCCCGGGTGGGCTTCTAATCCGGTTGGCGAGAAGTGGGATTTTCGCAGAGTTGCGAAGGCCGAAGTGGAATCCGAGCAGAACCGCACGAAGGTGACCTTGCTCACTTCGCTCGCGTTTCCCAAGGGGACCAACGCGAATCCGCCGGCGCCCGAGACCCTGCAAGTCTACGCGTTCCGCCAGCGGGCGAATGTGTTCGGGGCGGGCGCCCCCGATTGGCGCACGCTGCACGACGATGTGCGCTCCCGTTACATGACGACCCCGGCTGGCGACGAATGGCCGAATCTGAACCTGCTCACGCCGGGCACGGCGAACGCGATCGACCTCGACACCACCTACCCGAAGATCACCCTGGGCAGCTACGTCCTGCTGTCCGGCCCGAATGCCGTCGAAGTCTTCCAGGCCGGCGGAGCGGGCGAAGCGTCGCGCAGCGACTTCGCGCTCGCGGGCAAAACCACCCGGCTCTGGTTGACCGGCCGGACCGGCGAGTTAACCAACTCGAACTTTCCCGTCCGCGCCACAGTCGTCTTTGGCGAAAGCGAGCGCCTGACCCTGGCCGAACTGCCCAACGCCCTCCCCGTCGCCAACGACAAGCTGGAAGTGAACCGGCTCTTCGAAACGCTTCCCAAGCAGCGCAAGGTGATCGTAAGCGGCAAGCGGTTCCGGGCGGTAGTGAACCAGGATGGCCTGGTTCTGATTGCGCCGGACTGGTCACGCACCAAGACCGTCAACAAAGGCGACGAACTCTTCTTCGCAGGACTGCCCCTGCCGATGTGGCCCTTTCTGATTCTCTGGCGGATGGTGGACCGTTCCGGTTTCGAAGGATTCCTGATCACCGGTTTCGCGTTTGCGGGCATCTTCACCTTTGGCTTTCCGCAGCCGGAGGATCCCGTGGTGAGCGAACTGGCGGAGGTTAAGAGCGTCGAGGGCACGGCAGCGTCCACCACGCTCACGTTCGCAGCGGGCCTCAAGAATCTATTCGAGCGAGCCTCGGTGGTGGTGGCGGCGAACGTCGCCGAGGCCACCCACGGCGAAACGAAAGAAGAGGCGCTGGGCAGCGCCGACGCCTCGCAGCCGTTCCAGCGGTTTCAACTCCGGAACAAGCCGCTGACGTACGTCTCGGCAGCCACCGCCACCGGCGCGGCGTCCACGCTTGAGATTCGCGTGAACGACGTGCTTTGGCAGGAGCGTTCGTCGTTCTACGAAGCGGACGCGCTTGACCGGGTGTACGTCGTGCGGCGCGCCGATGACGGCACGGTAACTGTGCAGTTCGGCGACGGCGTGACCGCCGAACGGCCGCCCTCGGGAATAGAGAACGTAAGGGCCAGGTACCGCCTCGGCACGGGCCTGGAAGGCATGGTGAAGGCCGAGCAGATCAGCCTGCTGATGACGCGGCCGCTCGGCGTGAAGGGGGTTCGCAATCCGATTGCGGCAACGGGCGGCGCCGATCCGGAATCGCGCGACGACGCGCGCCGCAACGCGCCGATGCAGGTGCTGACGCTAGGCCGCGTGGTCTCGCTCCAGGACTTCGGCGATTTCGCCCAGGCCTTCGCGGGCATCGGCAAAGCGCGCGCCGACGTGGTGTCGGACGGAGAATCGCGTCTGGTGCTGATCACCGTGGCGAGCGCGGCCGCGGGGCCGGTGGCGCCGGGAACGGCCCTCCACGACAACTTGCGGGAGGCGATCAAGGCCGGCGCCGATCCGTCGCAGCGGTTCCGCATCGTCTCATTCGAAGCGCTGCGGTTCGGCCTGCAGGCGAACGTGCTCGTCGACCCCGCGTACGTCCGAGAGAAGGTGGTGGCCGCGGTTGAATCGGAGTTGGAAAGCCGCTTCGGATTCGCACAACGCGAATTCGGACAGGCGGTGAATGCGAGCGAAGTGCTGGCGGCGATGCAGTCCGTGGAGGGCGTGCAGGCCGTGGATCTGGATTCCCTGTTCATTGCCGGCGGCGCGCCGAAGCTGCGCCTGGAGGCCAAGCGCGGACGCCGCGAGAACAACATCCTGCGCGCCGCCCAATTGCTGCTGCTCGATCCGGAGTCCGTCACGCTGCTGGAGATGACCGTATGATCACCGCCGAAGACCTCTATGGATTGTTGCCGGCGATTCATCGCATCCGGGACGCCGAGCGCGGCGAGGTCCTGAAAGCGTTGCTCTCCGTGCTGGCCGAACAGGCCAACGTGATCGACGCCGACATCGAGCGTCTGTACGACAACTGGTTCATCGAGACCTGCGACGAGTGGGTGGTCCCCTATATCGGCGACCTGCTCGGCGTTCGCGGACTGCACCCGATCACCGGCGCCACCTTCAGCCAGCGGGCTCGGGTCGCGAATACGCTCGGCTACCGGCGCCGCAAAGGCACGGCAACGATGCTCGAGCAACTGGCGCGCGACGTCACCGGATGGCCCGCGCGCGCCGTCGAGTACTTCGAACTCCTCCAGACCACGCAGCATGTGAATCACGTTCGCGCGCACAACACGCGCACGCCGGACCTGCGCGGGACACTTGCGTTGGAACTCATCGGGTCGCCCTTCGAACGTGCCGCGCGCTCTCCCGAAGTGCGCCGCATCGCACGGGAACGCGGGCGCTACAACATTCCCAACGTGGGCCTTTGGCTTTGGCGGCTTCAGAGCTATCCGGTGACGCGGGGAACGGCGCGCGAGCTCCAAGGCGGCGCGGCCGGCCGCTATACGTTCAGCCCGTTGGGCATCTCCGCGCCGCTCTTCAACGAGCCGCGCACGGAGTCCGAAATCACGAGCCTTGCCCAGGAGCACAACGTGCCCGGCATGCTGCGCCGGCTGGTGCTCTATCAGGAACTCGAGTCGCGCCGCCGCGATCTGGCGCTCGGGCGCACGCCGCAGGCCGTCTACTTCGGCGAGGATCCGGTGCTTGAGGTGTTCCTGGACGGCGAAGGTGCGCCGGTGACTCCCGAGAACATACTCATCTGCAACCTGGAAGAGAACGCTCTCGGAGACTGGCGGCGCCCGCCGCTGACCAAGACCTACCCCGGTCCGGCCGGCCCGAAAGTGTTTGATATTCGCGTGGCGGTGGACCCAGAACTCGGCCGGCTGACATTCGCCCCCGGCCTGGAGCCCCGCCAGGTGGAGGTGAGCTACAGCTACGGATTCAGCGGAGATTTCGGCGGCGGACCCTATGATCGCAACACCTCCGTGGCGGCCGCCATCCGGCAGCGCGTGACCTTCCAGCGGGGCGTGACGCAGACCGCTCCGGCGGGCGATCCGAACTTGCGCCCGACCATCGCCGCGGCTCTGGCCGATTGGAACTTGGAACCTGCCGGCGCATGCGGTCTGATCGTGATCATGGATAGCCGCACGTACCCGGGCGACCTCGCGATCGAGATCAAGCCCGGCAGCGAGCTGATTCTCATCGCCGCGGATTGGCCGCGGATCGGCGTGTTGGGCAGCTTCGCGGCGGACGACCTGCGGCCCCACGTGCTCGGCGGCGTCACGGTGTCGCGCGGACCCGGCGCGGGCGACGCCGGGTCGCTCATCGTCGATGGCCTGCTGGTGGAAGGCGGCGTTGCCCTCGCCGATGGCTGCCTCTCCGCACTGCGCATCGCGAACAGTACTCTGGCGCCGGACGCCGCCGGCCTGCAGGGCACGAACGTCGCGGCGTCCGTTGAGTTGGACCATACCGTCTGCGGCGCCATCGTACTCGGTTTGCCGGCGCACACCTTGCGCCTGATCGATTCGTCGGCCGGGAAGGTCAGTGCGCCGGGGGCCGCCGCTACCCTGGAGCGCTCGACCGTTCTCGGGAGCGTCGAGGTACGCTCGCTCGAAGCCGGCAACGGCATTTTCGTGGAGCCGGTGAGCGTGGAGAGGCGACAGACCGGATGCATCCGTTTCTGCTACCTGCCGGATGTGCCCGCCACGCCCAGGCCCCGGCGGTATCGATGCCAGCCGGATCTGGCCCTCAAGGACGTTGACGACCCGGCGGAACAGGCGCGCATTCGGGCGCGCATCCGGCCGGTGTTCCATTCTCTTTCCTACGGCCAGCCCGCGTTTCTGCAATTGGCGCGGGCCTGCGCCGCGGAGATCGCCGCCGGGGCCGAGGACGGCTCCGAAATGGGCGTGTTTTCGAGTTTGAAGCAGCCGCTGCGTACGGCGAACCTGCGCGCGAGCCTGGACGAATATCTTCGTTTCGGCTTGGAGGCGGGCATCTTCTTCGTGACATAAAGGGGCACCAATGAAGGGCGATTTCACACGCTGGACGTTTTCGCGCGAGAAACACTACTCGAGCGTTCGCATGCAGCAGGGCCGCGTGCAGATGGACGCGGACTGGAATGAGCAGACGGACATCGCCGCGCATCGCATCGAAACCGAGGCGCTCGACGTCATCGGACGCTGCGGCGCGCCGGCACGCGACGCCGGCTTCCGCCTGTTCACGGACGTGTCGCGGCTGAATGCCGATGAACGCCGCTGGCTGCCCGCTACGCCGCTGCCCGCGCTGGAGACGGGCGACTTTTTCATTCTTGGCGGCCGCTATTACGTCGACGGGATTCTCGTCGAAAACGAAAGCGCGGTGCTCTTCTCACAGCAACCCGACCTGCCCTCGGAACCGCTCAAGGAGCCCGGGCTCTATGTCGCCTACCTCGATGTATGGCGGCGGCACATCACCGCGCTCGAGGACCCGTCGATTCGCGAAGTTGCGCTCGGCGGCCCCGACCACGGCACGCGCACCAAGACCGTGTGGCAGTTGAAGACCGTCCGCGTCCAGGATCGCAACGCGCTGCAGCGCGCCAACTGCGGGACCGATTTCGAAGAGTATCGCGCGGCCACCGCCGTGCCCACGGGGCGCATGCGCGCGCGAGCCAAGCCGGAGGAAGACCAGACCACACCGTGCGTGCTTCCACCTGGCGCCGGCTTCCGGCGGCTGGAAAACCAGTTGTATTGCGTCGAGATTCATCGCAGCGGCGGCTTCGGAACGGCGGCCTTCAAGTGGTCGCGCGAGAACGGTTCCGTGGCCGCGCGCGTCGAGAGCATCTCCGGCTCTGAGATCACCCTCACCGCGCCCGGCCGCGATCAGCTGCTCGGCTTCGCCACCGGCGACTGGATCGAGGTGACTGACGACCTGCACGAGCTGCGCGGCGAGCCGGGCTCGCTGATTCGGATCATCGAAGTCAACGACCGCGTGCTCACCGTGGAGGCGGCCACCCTCGACGGCCCGGCAATCACGCAGACCGAGTACCAGTTGGGGGCGAACGCCAAGGTGCGCCGTTGGGAGTCGGCCGGCGCGCAGGTGGTCCGCCTGAACGTGGACGGTAACGGCGTCGTCGTAGAGGACGGCTACCTGCCGCTCGAGGACGGCGTGCAGGTGCGCTTCGAAACGGGGACCTTTCGCACGGGAGACTATTGGGTGATTCCGGCGCGCACCGAGGGCGCCACCGTCGAGTGGCCCGCGGATGGGACACAGCCCGCGGCCCTGGCCCCGCACGGGATCGAACATCACTACTGCCGCGTCGGGCTCATCTCCTTCACGCGCGCGCTCACACGCATCGACGATTGCCGCTGCCTCTTTCAGCCGCTGTGCGCTTGTGGCATCCGCGTCCGCGGCGTGACGCTCGGTGTTTCCACGGACCAGACGGCGGGGCGTCTGACGGCGGTCGCGCTGCGTAACGACACCGAGATCACGCTGAACCAGTTTGCGCGCGGAGTCGTGGTGGAGTGCGACCGCGACATCGACCCGGAGACCGTCTCACGCGCGACGTGCTTCATCACCGTCGAGGCGCCAATGGTGATGCCCGGACAGGAAGGACCCGCGGCGGGACGGATCTTCGGTTATCAGAACATAGTTCTGAATCCGGCCATCGTGCGCGCCGAGGGCGCCCGGATCTTCTGGGCCGCCGACCCGTTCACGGTGTTGGCCCTGTCCCGCGCGTTGCAGACCGCGGCCGGCCAGCGCGCCATGCTCGCCAGGCTCACCTTGAAGGGGAACTTCATTCAGTCCGCGGGATCGCTCGCACACCTGGATGGCGATACGTTCAGCATCCGGGAGCGCGGCGACCGCAACACGCCCCTGCGCTCGCCTTCCGGCGATGGACGCGACGGCGGCGATTTCGAATGCTGGTTCTGGCTGGCGCAGTTTTGCGATGAAACATTTCCGCGTGGTTATGTTCCTTTCGGGTCGAACATCCAACTCACCGCGGCCGACGTTCGCGGCGACCGCGTGGTGGTGGGAACCATGACCCCCGACTCCTTCCGCGTGACCAGGAACCTGCGCCTGCCGGATTTCGACAACCAGGCGTACTGCGGGCCCGTACAACTGGCCCCCGGACGCTTCTTCGTCGCCTACGTTCAGACCGCCCTGGAGCGCGGCGGCAACTACAGCAGCTTCGGAGCGCCGCTCATCGATCCGCTCACGGGCGGCCAGTTCCCGGGCAACGTCATTCCCGCCAACCGGCTCCCCGGTATCGGCGCGACCGCTCCCGCCCAAGCCGGAACGTACGCGTGGCGCGTCCGCGAGATCGTCGATGCGCCCTACTATCCATACAGCTCCGCGGACTTCCGTGGGATTGGTTCGGACCTGATCTGATGCGCGCAGTCTGGTCGTTCTGGACGCCCCCGTTCCGCGCCCAGCATCGCGACCGTTGGGTTTCATCCAGGCAGCATCTGCTGTCGTGGATCCTCTCCGTCGAGACCGCGCGCCGCCACTATCCTGACACGGCGCTGGTAACCGATCGCGAGGGGGCGGATCTGTTGGTGGGGGATCTGGGCCTCCCATTCGCGGAGGTCTCCACGGCGCTCGATGGCCTTCGCGGCGAAGACTTGGATTGGTGGGTCCATGGCAAGCTGCAAGCGTACGCCTTGCAGTCGCGGCCGTTCGTGCATCTGGATTACGACGTTTACCTTTGGGAACGCTTGCCCCCGCGTCTTGAGTGGGCCCCGGTGTTCGCGCAGAACCCGGAAGGCGTGGACATCGGTTGTTATGAACCGGACGATTGCGAAGCCGCGATTGTGCGGATGGGTGAGGGGTCGATTCCGCCGGAGTGGAAGTGGTATCGCGAGACGCCCGGCCAGGTGGCAGCCTGTTGCGGTATCGTGGGCGGCTGCGACACCCAGTTGCTCCGCCACTACGCGAACACCGCCTTGGGCATCATTCGCAGCAAGGCCAACGGTGAGGCCTTCGCGGCGTTGCCCAACAAGGGCATTCACAACATGCTGTTCGAGCAATACTTGCTCTGCGCGGTGGCCGCGTATCACGGGTCGGAGGTCGAGTTTCTTTTCGAATCCTTCGGCGAAGCCCTCAGCGACGAGGCTGCGGCGCGCGTGGGCTACACCCACCTCATGGCCAGCGCCAAGTCAAACCCCGGCGTGGCGGACCGGCTGGAGCGCCGCGTGGCGCGCGACCACCGCGACCTCTACCAGCGCGCCGTGCGCATCGCGGCCCTTCGCGGCGAAGATCGCGGCGCCGCGGCGGCTGGTCACAGCCGAATGTAGATGCGCTGGCGGTCCATGCCCCACAACAACAGCCACAGGATGCCGAAGTACACCGCGAAGACGAAGGCGAACCACAAGAGCGGTGAATCGGAAGGCGCGAACGGCGTCACTGCCTCGGCGATCAAGCCGTGCAGCACGTAGCCGGCGAGCGGGTTCAAGCCGAATACCCGGAACAGCGGCGCCTGCCGCCCGCGCAGATCCGTCCACCAGACGAAGAGCGCGTAAACCAGGAACGAGAAACCCGCCGAAAACCACAGATACGAATTCGCGCCCGCTTGCTGGCTCATGGTCCACAGATCGACCGGCCGCGACGGAGCCCAGAACGGCGGCTCTACCAGCCAGTTCGCCAGGCCGCCGGGCTGCACGGGGTTGAAGACCGCGTTCAGACATGAGAGCGCGTAGCCGGCGAGCGACAGCGCGAGGCCCCAGCGGATCAGCTTGCGCAAAGGCTCGCGGCGCTCTCCCTCGCTCACCCAGTCGTAAGCGAGCGAGCCGGCGAGCGTCGGAATCGCCCACGTCAGAAAGCCCAGCGGCCCGCCGTCGATCACTCGCTTCTCGTGCAGCAACTGATACCAAAACGCGTAGGAGAGCCCGAGGTGCAGCCCGCCGCTCACGATCATGAACGCCAGGCGCGTGCGCGCCGGACGGGCGATCACCGGCAGAACCCACAAACTGGTGACGCCGATATGCACCAGCGCCTGAAAGGGCGTCCGCCAGAACGCAGTCTGAAAGAACCCGCCCCAGCCCAGCGCCGCCAGTTCCTGAAACGTGCGGAACCGGCCGTCCAGGTGGTAGACGATGAAGCCCACCAGGATGAGCATCAGGCAGCGGACCACGGCCTTGCGGTAGGCGGCGCCCGGCCCGCTGTTCGCGATGTTGCGCAACAACGTCAGGCGCAGCGCGAATCCCACCGCGAAGAAGAAGTGCGGCATGATCGTGTCCGCGTAACTGTGGTACGTGTTGTGGTGCTTCAACAGCGGGTGGACGACGGCGAACGCTCCCGCGAAGTTCACCAGGAACATGCCCGCCATGGTGTAGCCGCGGAATTGGTCCATCGAGTCGATTCGCGCGCCCGCCATCGGTTCAGTCCTCGATAAACCCGTGGTAGAGGCCCATGTAGTAGGGCAGCAGGAACACGGCGCCTTCGCCGAGTTCGCGGCCGGCGCCGCCGGTGTCCAGCCGGTACGGGTTGTGGTTCCAGAACGAGAAGTAGCGCTCATCGGCCGGGATCGCCTTGCCGTCGCGCAGGTGGCCGCTCGGCGGCATCCCCTCGTCCTCGGTAATGTAGGCGCGGATCGGCACGATGTCCGTGCGGTGGCTGTTGCGGTGCGCCCAATCGATCCGGTCGAGCGGCAGACGCTTCAGCGTGTCGATGGAATCCTCAAGCCAGTCGCCTTGCGGCGTCAGATCCGTGGTGCTGAAGGGATCGGCGAACGTCTCTCCCCGCAGCCACGCCGCGGCGGCGAAGTTGAAGAACGGGTTTCGCTCCGGGCGCTCGATGGCCCAGTAGTTGGCCAGCGCCGCGGCGTACTTCTGGCGCAGCTCGATGTCCCGCTCGTACTTCAGCAGATGGTAAAAGCACATGAACGCCATCTCGTCGTCGGACTGGTTACCCGAGCCAGGCCCGGCGTGGATCTTGGGAACCATCAGGTTGGTGTCGTAGTGGTGCTCTCCGATCAGGCGCGCATATGCGTCCCGGTACTTCGCGCCGCCCGTCATGTGATGAGTCACCTTCAGGTAAGACAGAATACTCAGTGAGTTCAGCCCGCGGCCGACCCACCACATGCGGTCCGCGTTGAGCGATTGCGGATCGAATACCGCCCAGCGCGTTCGCTTGCCGTCCCAATCGACGAGCGACCAATTGTGCGCCATCAGGTGATCGGTGATGTCGCGAACCACGGCGCGCACTTCCTCCTTCTCGCCCTCGCCTTCCGCCACCAGGTCGTGGTAGAGCCCGTAGAAAAAGTAGTGGCCATCCAGCTCGTCGGAACTGGTGTCGGTCTTCCAATACCATTTGCCGTCCGCGCTCTTCGGCCAGCGCGGGCTCATGATCTTCCACAGGCGGTCGCGCTCGGCCTGCCGGCGAACGTCGCGCTCGCGGGAGTCACTCAGGTTCGGATCGCGGCCGCTGGTGGGAAGAATCGATCGCGCCGGAAAGCCGCGCGGCGCCGGGTGCGCGCCGCCCTGCGTCACCTGGCTGAGGAAGCGCAGCGCTTCAAATGCCTTGCGTGCGCGCTTCCGCGCCAGCGGGTCTTTGGTCGCCGCCCACGCGAAGCACTCGCCCGCGCCGTACATGGCCGTCCACAGGCCGTCGTTGTCGCTGTCGGTCTGCTCCCACTCACGCGGGTCCCCGGGCGACTTCAGATGCACCGGGTGAACGTATTCGTACTCCGTCCGGCGATGGCGCTTGTCGATTTCGCTCTCATAGAATTTCGCCTTCTCGCCCAACCGCATCGGCCGCCGTTCGATCTGCCCGAGTCCCTTGGCGGTGGCGAACCACGCGCTGCCGTCCGGGGCGACGGCAATCGCCCGCACATCGTCGTCTGGCAGCCAGCGCAAGCCCTGCCGGTAGGCGAAGCGCCCGCCCTCAAACCGGATCGCTCCCCGGCGTGTGCCCAACCACAACGCGCCATCGGCGCCCGCGGTGAGCGCCGTCGCGTCGTCATACGGCAGCCCGTCGTGTCCGGTGAAGAGTTTCCATGCGCCGTCCGGCTCGCGGCACCCGAAGCCTTGCGGGCTGAAGAAGCAGAGCCGGCCTGCCGGATCGAAGGCCACGCCGCGCACCTCCGTGGGCGCCCATCGCCGCCGCCCGTCTCCGGGGTAGACCGGCCGCCCGTCGATGAACAGTCCCGCGGCTCCTCCCACCGCCACCTGTCCGGCCGGTGATAGCGCGATGGCGTATACGGGCCCGGCGATGTCCTTGAGACCCGCGTCCGTTCCCGCAACAACCGCCCCATCGCGGCCCATCGCCACCGCGTGGACGGGCGCCGGAACGCTGGCCAGTTGCTGGGCGGCGCCCGTTTCCGCCACCCGGAGCACCGCGGTTTCGGAGGCGAACACCAAGGCGCCGCCCGCGGCGGCGCAGGCCGACACCGGCCGCCGGTCCGCTACGCGCCAGCCGCCGCTCTCGCGCACCGCAAGACCTTTCGCCGTGCCCGCCCAGACCCGGCCGTCGAGCGTCGCCGCAACGCACCGCACGTCGTCCGACGGCAGACCTGACGCCGCGTTGTGAACGTGGCGGAGTTCGGCTGCGAACGTGCCCACCTTCACCGGCGCGGCGGCCGCGGCGGCGCACACGGACAACACCAGCAGAGCAGCGCCCGCGCCCGGCGCTCCGTTATGCCAACACCTCCCGAATAACGTGGCCGTGGACGTCGGTGAGCCTGCGCTGCAGGCCGTTGTGATAGTAGCTGAGCTTCTCATGATCGAGTCCGAGCAGATGCAGGACCGTTGCCCAGAAGTCGTGAATCGTGGTGACGTTCTCCACCGCGCGCCGGCCAAAGTCGTCTGTCGCGCCGTAGCTCGTCCCACCCTTCACTCCCGCGCCGAGCATCCAGACGGTGAACGCATCGGGGTTATGGTCGCGGCCCAGTGTGCCCTGCTGGTGCGTGGGCATGCGGCCGAACTCCGTGGTCCAGAGCACAAGCGTGTCCTTCAACATGCCGCGCCGGCGCAGGTCCCCGATCAGCGCCGCCGTGGGCCGGTCCAGGATGGGGCAGTGCCGTTCGTAGTCGGCCTGGAGCGTCTTGTGCGCGTCCCAGTTCAGCAGGCCATCCACGCCGGAGGCCCGGGAGGCGCAGAACAGTTGAACGTACCGGACGCCGCGTTCCAGCAGCCGCCGCGAAAGCAGACAGTTCTTCGCGTAAGCCGCGATCAACGGATTTGAGTCGTTGGTTCCGTACAGCTCATGGGTCTCGCGCGGCTCTTTCTCCAGGGCCGAAACCTCCGGCGCGGAGAGCTGCATCCGTGCCGCCAGTTCATAGGCGGCCACGCGCGCCTGCAGGTCCCCGTTGCCCGGGTGCCGTTCATGATGCTCGCGGTTCAAGGCAGCCAGAAATTCGAGCGTGCCTTGCTCCTCCGCCTCGCCGATCGAGCCGGGACGCTTGAGGTTCTGAATCGGGTCGGAGGCGCTGAAGGCAACACCCTGATGCTGCGCGGGCAGGAAGCCCGAAGTCCAGTTCGCCGGGCCGGACGGCGGTATGCCGCGAATGTCCGGGATCGCGACGTAGGCGGGAAGGTTGTCCGTCTCCGCGCCGAGCGCATAGCTCGCCCACGCGCCGGCGCTCGGGAACCCTTCGAACACAAAGCCGGTGTTCATCATCACGCAGGCCGGTCCGTGGGTGTTGCTGCGCGAGGTCATGGCGTGGAGGAAGGCGATATCGTCCACCAGCTCGCCCAGGTGAGGCAGCATGGTGGTGATCTGCTTCCCGGACCCGCCGCGCCGCGCAAACGGCCACGGCGACTTCATGAGGTTGCCGTTGGCTCCCTGAAAAGAGACTTCGTTCTCTCCGCCCGGCATGGGCTGCCCGCTGCGGTTCTCGAGCTCCGGCTTGTAGTCGAACGTATCGATGTGCGAAACGCCCCCCGGGCAGAAGATCTGCACCACCCGCTTGGCTCTCGGGGCGTGATGGGGAGCGCCCTGGGCGCGGCCCGAGAGCAGTTGCGCCAGCGCCAGTCCGGGTAGGCCCGTGAAGAGATCGAGCAGAAATCCACGTCGGTGCATGGCCGTCTCCTACATCACGTAGATGAACTCGTTTGCATTGAGCAGCGCCCGGCACAGGGCTGCGAGCCCGTGCGCGTCCAGTAGCTTTCGCGCCGCCGCCCGTTCCCTCGCGGTGGGGGTTCGGACAAAGGCGAGCGCGAACGCCCGGCTCACCTGCGTATCCAGCGAAGCGCCCGCCTCGCGGCGAACGCGCTCCGCCATCGCCGCCGACATGTCCACCACAAAGCTGTTGTTCAGCAGACTCAGCGCCTGCAGCGGCGACACCGTTACCACCCGCTTCGGCTCCGGCAGCGACGAATCGGGGCAATCGTACTGCGCCAGCAACTCCGGCCGGATGGAGCGCGCCCCTTGCATATACACGGCCCGCCGATAGGTGTCTTCGCCGAACTTCTCCAGCGGGAAATAGGTGGCGACGTTGTCAACGGTGTATTTGTAAAGGCGAAATCCGGGACCCCCCGCATCGGGCTGGAGCTTGCCCGCCACGGCGAGAATCGAATCCCGCACCGCCTCCGCGCTCAACCGCTGCGGCGGAAACCGCCAGAGGAACCGCGACTCGGAGTCGATCCGCGCGAATCCGTCATGGTGAGCGCTCGATTGCCGGTACGCGGCCGACATCACGATTTCCTTGTGCAGCGGCTTCATGCGCCAGCCGTACTCGATCAGCCGGCCCGCGAGATAGTCGAGGAGCTCCGGATGCGTCGGGCGCTCGCCGTTGAATCCGAAATCGCTCGGCGTGCCGACGATGCCCCGCCCGAAGTGGTAGTGCCAGATCCTGTTCGCGAGCACGCGCGGGGTGAGCGGATTCCGGGCGTCGCCGATCCATCGCGCCAACGCGAGCCGCCGCTCCGATTCCGGCGCGCCGGCGGCCACCGTGAAACCAGGCAGCGCGTGCTCCAACGTGCTCAGGCTGGCGGGAACTACCTCCTCGCCGCGTTGCATGACGTTGCCGCCCTTCAGCAAATAGATGGGCTCCTTCGGCGCTTCAAAGCGGCCCGCGTACACCGCCGGCAGCGGGCCGATGGCCTTCAATTCGTTCTCAATCGCCAACGCCCGGGCCTGCAGGCGGCGGTACTCCGCGCGCTCGCTCTCGCCAAGCGCGGCGAGGAGCACGATCTCGTCCTGCTCCTCTTTCCTGGGCGGCAGACGTCCCTCGGAACTCGCCACCCGGGTCCAGGTGCGTCCGTCGCGCGAAACCTCCAGGACGTACTCGCGCACAATGCCGATTTCGAAACGCTGCATCATCGCGCCCAGCCGGTCGCTGGACCAGAGGGCACGCGAGAGCGCCGCCTCGGCGGGCAGCTCCACGGTGACCACCGCCGGCCGCCCGGCCGGAAACCATCGCCGGTCGTACTTGCCGTCGATCAAATGGTGCTCGGAGTAGGCGTCCGGGTTCGCCTCGGGCCGGTTGGTGGAACTCACGGCGACCTTCGCTCCCGCCGAGGCGAGCGCAAGATTCCGCCCCTCGCCGCCGAATACTTCGAACTCATCCAGTCCGCCCGGCACGCCGGCGGCCGCCGTGAGCCTCACGAACTTCGCCGTCACCGGTGCGAACCGCTCCTCTACTCCCCGCGGGTCGACCGCCGCCCGATACCCCGCCAGCACTTCGGCGCGCTTCGCTTCCGCTGCCGCCTTCGCGCCCTCGGCGATCCGCTTCAGCCGCTCCCGCGCCTCACCGCGTTCCGCTTCGAGCGGCCGTACTCTACCCTCCCACGCGCGCCGTTCGGTTTCGCTCGCCACGGTCCTCTCGGCGTGGACCACGCCGTTGAGCAGGG
>DALYJJ010000092.1:0-25811 GCA_031969915.1 Bryobacteraceae bacterium
GAAGAGCCGAACTTGACCGGCTTTGGTGGCCGGCAGGCGGCCGGACGGCGGGCCGGTGTATCTGGTGGAAGAACGCTCGCTCCGGCTGGTGCCGGGAGCCGCTTTTCTGGCGGACCGCGAAAAAGGCGGCCCGCGGACCACGCCTCCGCCACGGCGCCTGTTGGCCGTGGGGGACGCGGTGTACAATCAGGCCGACCCTCGCGCGCCACAACCGGTTGTGTCGGGGTTCTCCTCAGCTCTGCTGATGGCGAATCCAGCCCCGACGGGAGGACTGCCCCGACTGGCCGGGAGCGCGCTTGAGCTGGACCAGTGCGCGCGGCTCTGGCGCGACCGAGGCGGCTCGGCGTCGGTGCTGTCGGGCGCCGAAGCCAATCCTGTGCGCCTCACCGATGAAGTCACTCGCGGTTACGACGTTCTCCACGTGGCCGCGCATTTCCTGCCCTCGCCGGCGGGCCGGGACGAGAGCCAGATCGCGCTCAGTCTTTCCGCCGACGGCACTCCGCGTCTGCTCGCCCCGCGGACGATCCAAAATCTGCGCACCGGTTTGCGGACCGTGGTTCTCAACGGCTGCGGATCGGGCAACGGGGCGGCGCCGTCGGCCACCGGGTTACTGGGAATGACCAGGGCTTGGCTCGCGGCCGGCTCGCGGCACGTTGTTTCCACGCTGTGGCCGACGGCCGACGATAGCGGCGAGTTGTTCCAGCAGTTCTACCGCCACCTCCTCGAGGCGCCTTCCCGCGAGGGCGTGCCCGCCGAGCCGGTGGCTCTCCAGCGAGCCCAGGTGGAGTTGATCCGCTCCCGCTCCTGGCGCTCGCAGCCGAGGCACTGGGCGGCCTACTTCCTGATCAGTAAGGACTGAGACCGATGCTTCCAAAACCACAGGAAGACCCGATTCCTCCCCCGAGTTCGGCGCTGCCGCCGGAGGCGCCCGATGCAGGCGACGAGATGCAGCCCTTGGCCGAGGCTTCGCCCCTGGCTGAATTCGACTGGTACGAACTGGTCGCGAGGATTCAACAGGGTGAGGCATCGGGAATGGAAGATCTCTACCGGCTCTTCTCGCGCGGCGTGCGCTACTACCTGTGCCGGCGTCTCGGACCCCAGGAGATTGAGGACCGGGTCCACGACACGTTTCTGATCGTGGTGCAGGCGATTCAACGCGGCGACCTGCGGGAGCCGGATCGGCTCCTCGGGTTCATCCGGACCGTCGTGCGGCGCCAGGTGGCGGCCTGTATCGACCGCGCGGTCCATTCGCGGCGCGAGCAGACGGAGCTGGACTTCAACGTTCGCATCGCCGACGGGCGTGACAATCCGGAACAGCAGGCCATGCTGCGAGAACGCCAGTCGCTGATGGGCCGCATCCTGGGCGGCATTTCCCGCCGTGACCGCGAGATTCTCACTCGCTTCTACCTGAATGGCGAGAGCCAGGAGCAGATCTGTGCGGAGATGTCCCTGACGGAGACCCAGTTCCGGCTTCTCAAGAGCCGGGCGAAGGCCCGTTTCGGCGAACTAGGGAAACGCAAGCTGGCTAGGAATAGTCTGGGGGCATATTTCTTGAGAAAAGCTGCCAGCGCCTAGGACTATACCGTCATGAGTCGCGAACTACACGCAGAGGGGGGGAATCCAGCCTACCCCCCGTTTCAGTGGTGTGGCGACGAAGAGGCCTTGGAGCTTTACGCGCTCGGGAGGCTTTCGCCGGAGATGGAAGAGCAGTTTGACGAACATCTCCTGGTGTGCCACGCCTGCCAGGACAGACTCGAACAAACCGACTCCGACATCGCCACCATGCGGGAGATGCTGGCCCAACGCCAACCGGCGGCGGGCGGCCTCCAATGGTGGAAGCACCTGATCCCTTCCTTCACGCCGCGGCCCGTGTGGGCCGGGGCGCTGGCGCTGTTTGCGCTGGCGGCGATCCTGGTGCCACAGCTACCCCTGTTTCAACCGGCTCCCGTCGACGTGGCGCTCAGCGTGGTCCGGGGAACCGAACTCAACGCCTCCGCCCCCGGAGGTGCGCCGCTGCGGCTGCGGATTGACCTGACCGAACTGCCCGCGCACGACCGGTACCGCGTGGAAGTGGTGAAGGCCGCCGGGGGCGTGGTGCTCAGCTCGGAAGCGGCCCGGCAGGACGATCACCTGTTGGCCTCCTGCGAAGGTATGGCCGGAGGCTCTTACTGGGTGCGGCTCTACGCGCCGGGAACCGGCGGGCAATTGCTCCGGGAGTTCGGATTGACGGTGCGCTGAACCGTCCCGGCCCGGGCGCGGTGCCCGTTTATGAAGCGCGCTCCAAGCAGTCGAACGGTTCGCTCGAACGGGCGAGGTTGCGTAGCGAACGGGATCGTCGAGACTCGGCCTTGTACTGGTACATGCGCCGGTCGGCGATGGTGAGCAGGTCTTCGGCGAGCGCTGCGTCCTGTTCGAGGAACGCCACGCCGCAACTGAGTGACACGACATCCTCCCCGCAGACTTCGCGGCACACGGCGATCACCGTCTGGTCGAGTTCGGCGATGCGGGCGGGCAGCGCTTCGGCGGGCAGACCGGGGAGCAGGACGACGAACTCGTCTCCGCCCATGCGGGCCACGTAATCGGAGCGGCGCAACCGGGCAGGAATCTGCGCGGCGATGCCTTGCAGGACCCGGTTGCCGGCCACGTGGCCGAAGCGGTCGTTCACCAGTTTGAAGTTGTTCAGATCGCACACCATGACAGCCAGCGTTTGCCGGCCTCGGCGGCACCGGTGGATCTCTTCGTCGAGCCTGAGGAACAGACTGCGGGCATTGGGCAGGCCGGTGAGGTAGTCGACGGTGGCGGAGGACTCGGCCTGTTCGAATCGCCTGGCGTTTTCGATGGACATCGTGAGCTTGGCGGCGATGGCCTGAAGAACGCGCTGCTGATCGAGCGAGAAGGCATCGCGGCGAAGGCTGTACAAGGTGAGCACCCCGACCACTTCCTCCTGCCGGAGGAGCGGCACGGCGAGCGCCGAGTTCAGGCTGCAGAACATCTTGTCGTTATTCAAATAGCCGGCCTCGACGGAGGCGGCGCCGTTCAGAATGGGCGCCTTTCGCTCCGCCACCCATCCGGAGAGGCCGTGGCCCTCCGGGATGCTGAGGGAGCCCAGGAACCGCGCATCCACGCCAATCACGTACTCGGGCTGGAGCACGCCGTCCTTCCGGAGGTACACGGCCAGGGCGTCGTACTCGATGAGTTTGCCCAGCCGTCCGGCCATCATCGACAGCGTGTCCTGGAGGCTGAGCGAGTCCCCGAGGCTCTGGACGAGTTCGAAAAGCATCTGCGCCTCGTGCCGGGCGCCGGCGATGCAGGTCAGAAAGTCCGGGGCGCCTTCGCGCATCCGGGGTCGATCGCCGTCCGAGGATTCAAAGCCAGCGTCGGGCGCCTCGCCCTTTTCCACCTTCAGGTCGTGCGAGAGAACGGCTTTGGCGCCGGCCTGCGCCGCGCTCCGCAGCTTGGCCTCGTACCGCGTGTAGCCCGCCTTGAGCAGGGCGACGATCTTCGGATCGTAGCTCTTGCCTGCCTCCGACTCGATGAATTTCACGGCCTCGTCGAGAGGAATGGCGCGGCGGTAGGGGCGTTCCGAGGCGAGCGCGTCCATGCAATCCACCACCGAAAGAATCCGGGCGCCCACGGGGATCTGGTCGCCTCGCAAGCCGTGCGGATAGCCGGTGCCGTTCCACTTCTCGTGATGCGCCAGGACGATAGGGGCCACCGGGTAGGGGAACTGCACGGTTTCGATGATTTCCGCGCCGATGATCGGGTGGATCTTCATCTTCTCGAACTCCTCGGGCGTCAGGCGGCCCGGTTTGGAGATGATGTGTTCGGGCACCGCGAGCTTGCCGATGTCGTGCAGGAGCGAGGCGGCTTCGAGGGCGCTGAGCTGGTCGCCGGTCAGGCCGAGTTCCCGGCCCAGTTCCATGGCGTAGAGCTGTACCCGCTCCAGATGCTCGTGCGTGCTTCGATCTTTGGCGTCGATGGCCAGCGCCAGCGCTTCGATAGTCCGCAAGTGCAGCGCCGCCACTTGTTGCACGTGCTCCTTCTCCCCTTCGAGCTTGTCCAGATACAGCCGGTAGGAACCGTACACGACGTAGAAGACCGGAAGCAGCAGGAGCGCCGCCTGCCATCCAATCGCCGAGCTGATGTAGTGAAAGCCGCCCGCCACGGCCGCGCCCAGAAGGTAATACGGGAAACACCAGAAATAGCATTCGCGCCAGATCCGGTGGACCGGTTTGCCTTCGGTGAGCGCCACCACTGCCGCCACCAGACCTGTGTTGAGTACGAAGAAGGCGAGCGACGCCGCGGCGATCTGGACGGGCACCCCCAGGTCCGGCCCGGTCAGCAGGTTCCAGTGGTAGACCCGATGGGCGCAGTGAATCGCCATCGAATTGCTGCCCACATTAAAAAGAATTTGGACAATGGTGGGGCGTTTCTTTGCGAAGCAGAAACACTGGATCAAGACCGCGCCGATGCCGACCAACAGCAGTTCGGGCTGGGAGAACTGCGTCAGCCCGACCAGCAGAAAAAGGAAGTAGATCGACATCGTACCCGTGATTCCGGGCAGCCGGATCTTCATCGCCGAACCGAAGATGGTGACCACCGCGTAGAGCGACAGGCGGGCGAACGAGTCGGGGTGCCATTCGGGCCATTGGGAGGCGAGCACCCCGATTCCTAAAGTGGCGATCGACGCGATGTAAATCTTGGCTGGCTTCTTCATCTCTCTCTCTTCAGGCGCGGCCTCGCTTCCGGCGAACGCTCCCAGACGTATACGGAATACGTATCGACTGTATTGGCGGCGCTGACCTTGTTTTTGTTTCACCTCGGAGACAAATCGTCCCCAAATGGGTTATCGGCGCCCAAGGCAGTTCTCCTGAGTTCGGATACAGGAAAACTGCCTCCGGCGTCCGTCCAAGTGCGCGGTCCCGCAGGCGAACGCCACCCCCGGGGTGGAATGCGACCCCGAGGGTGGCGCGCCGGTCTTAGTTCTCGCCGCGAATTGCGATGGCGATCGCTTCGGGCATGCCGATGGAGGTCAGCGAACTCAGACCACCTTGCGAACTCCCGCTGGAAGAAGTGCCCCAGACCGCCCCGGTACCCCACACGGCGCCGAAGCCCGCAGTCATTTGGGTGCCCCAGACGGCGCCCGTGCCCCAGACGGCGCCCGTTCCGGAGAGCACCTGTGTGCCCCAGACCGCGCCGGTTCCCCAGACGGCGCCGGTTCCCCAGACGGCGCCTGTGGCGAAGACCAGGCTGACCGTGCCATCGGCGCCGTTGTACCGCGCCTGGGGCGACATCGTCGAGCCCGCTGCCCGGTCGCCGTTGTGCAGGGCCGCCGCAATGTCCAGGTAGCCGGCGCCCACGGTGAACAGATCGTACTGGCTGCGGAAGGTCTGGCCGGTGACGGGATCGGCGGCGAGGCTATACGATGGGAACGCTTTGGAGGCGGTCTGCATGAGGCGCGCCTTCACCTGATCGGGCGTCAGCGAAGGGTCTTTCTGCAGCAGCAGTGCGACCGCGCCGCTCACCATCGGAGCGGCCATGCTGGTGCCGCTGAGTTTGAAATACGACGGGGACGACGCCTCCGTCGAGGCGCCGAGATAGTAAGAAAGCGGAACCACGTTGCCCGGATACCCGGCCCAAAGCGACGAATTCCGGCCGGCAAGAAGAGAGATGAGCCGGTTGCCGGGAGCGACCAGATCCGGCTTGGCGATGTGATCGATAGCGGTGGGCCCTTTGGAGCTGTAGCTGGCGATCAGATCGTCGGCACGGGAGGGCGTGGTCATGGTTTTCATCGCGCCGACGGTGATCACGTACGGATCGTTGCCGGGCGCGGCGATGGTCCCGTACCCCTCGTTGCCGGCGCTGTTGTTGCGTCCTTCGTTCCCCGCGGCAGCGACCACGACGATGCCCGCTTTCCAAGCCCGCTCGACGGCCTGGCACAGCGGGTCCTTGAGGTAGCTTTCAAAGACGGGACGTCCGAGGGAGAGGTTGATGACGCGGATGTTGTACTTGGACTTCAGGGCGATGGCGCGGTCGATGGCGAGGATCACGGCACTGTCGGTGCCTGAGCCGGTCTCGTCCAGAACGCGCAGGTTGACGATCTGGGCGGCGGGGGCGATGCCCCAGAATCTCCGCGTGGCGCTGGGAAAGCCGGCGGCCGCGCCGTTTCCGGCCAGGATGCCCGCGACGTGCGTGCCATGGCCGAACGGGTCGTTCGTCTGCCGGCTCGCGACGAACGAGGCGGAGTAGACGACGCGCGACTTGCCGTTCGACTTCCCGCGGAGGTCAATGTGATCCTCGACGCCGCTGTCGATCACCGCCACGCCCACGCCGCTACCGTCCCAGCCGAAGGATCGCGCCAGAGTGGCGCCCGCCGCTTCGTTGGCGTAGTCCAGGGCTCCGCGCACGGGGCGGTCGAAGGAGATGTACCGGATGTTCGGATCCTCCGCGACCGCCGCCAGGTCCTTTGCCTTGACGCTGTAAACGCGGGCGCCGATCAGCGCGAGATCGTCCTTCGTCGAGGCGTTGGATTTGAGCAGAGGGTTTTCGAGCGACGGGTCGACGAATTGAACGATGACGTCCACCGTCTTGTCCGGAGCCATGGAGGCGAGATCGGAGGACACCTTCCTGGCTGAGAGGGAAGCAGGCGCGAGCAACAGCGCCAGACAGAGGCTGGGAACAGTCGTAGTGCGTTTCATTTTTCTTTCCTTGTTTTTTCGATCGACTGCCGAGTGAGAAAGCGGAGCGGGTTACTCCTCGCCCGCACCCTCCGTAGTGCCCCAAACGACGCCGGTTCCCCACACCACGCCCGTGCCCCAGAGCACGCTGGTGCCCCACACCACACCCGTCCCCCAAACCACGCCCGTGCCCCACACCACTCCGGAGGCGCTGACGTTCGTGGTGCCCCAAACGACGCTCGATCCCCACAGGACGCTGTTCGTCCAGGCCGATCCGTCGGGGTAAGACAGAGTCACCGTGTTCGTCGAGCTGTTAAAGTTCGCCTTGGGAGAGCGGGCGGAGGCGGTTACGGTATCGGAGTTGTTCATGGCCGCCCAGACGTCCAGGTAGCCGGCGCCGACGGTGAAGGAGTCGTAGGCGGTCGTGTAGTAGGCTCCGGTCGCGGGGTCGGTGGCGATGGTCGGACCGGGGAAGCTCTTCGAGGCGGTCTTCATCAGGCGCGCCTTCACCTGGTCCGGAGTCAGGCTGGGTTGCTTCTGGAGCAGCAGCGCGACGGTGCCGCTGACCACCGGCGCGGCCATGCTGGTTCCGCTCATCTTGAAATACTGGCTGCCGTAGGCGGACACGTATACCTGGTTGCCTGGGTGGTTGTTCCAGAGCGTAACTCCGGTGCGCATTGGCGCCACCACGCGGTTGCCCGGCGCCACCAGGTCCGGCTTCAGGATGTGGTCGATGGCGGTGGGCCCCTTGGAACTGTAGCTGGCCATCTGGTCGTCGGCGCGGGAGGCGGTGTTGCGGGTCTTCATGGCGCCCACTGTGATCACGAACGGGTCGTTGCCCGGCGAGAGGATGGTTCCGTAGCCGCTCGTGTTCTGCGTGTTGTTCCGCCCTTCGTTGCCGGCGGCGACCACCACCACGATTCCGGCCTGCCAGGCGCGCTCCACGGCCTGGCACAGCGGATCGAGCGTGTAGCTTTCGAAGACCGGGCGGCCGAGCGAGAGATTGAGCACGCGGATGTTGTACTGGCTCTTGAGCTGGATGGCGCGATCGATGGCCTGGATCACCGCGATGTCGGTTCCGCTTCCGTTGGCGTCGAGCGCCTTGAGGACGATCAACTTGGCCTGGGGTGCGATCCCCTTGTTCTTGTATCCGTCGTTCGCCGATCCGCCGCCCGCCACGATACCCGCGACGTGCGTGCCGTGTCCGAAATTGTCGTCCGTGGTCGAATCGATGAAGCTCTCCTTGTAGACCACGTTCGTGCCGAGATCGTAGTGGCTGGTGAATCCGCTATCGATCACGGCCACACCCACGCCGCTGCCGGTCCAGCCGTAGCTTTGCGCGATGGCGGCGGTGGACGCTTCGCGGGTGTAGCTCAGGTTCGGGGTCAGCTTGCGGTTCGGTGTGATGTAGAGGATGTTGGGGTTGGCTTCGAGCGCCCGCACCGCGGCGGCGGGCAGACGAAGGGTCAAGGCGCGGATCAGGTTCAGGCGCCCGGTCAGGGAACTGCCTGCCGCGCCGAGCGCGATACTGAGGTCGGCCTGGCCGGGCAGGGCTTTGAATTGGATGATCACCTCCACCATCTGGTTCGGAGGAAGCTTCGAGAACTCGCTCGAGAGCTTGGGGCCGGCCACGGCGTTAGCGGCCAGCGAAGCGAGGATGGCGAGGTGCAGAATCGGTTTCATCAGAAGGTCGGCTCCTGCGCTTACGTATGCAACGTGAGGGCCGTGCGCCAAGAGCCGTAAAATCAGGCCTGAATCACCGATTTGCGAGCGGGCGCCCGGACAGAGCGTCCAAGGGGGTGGACAGAATGTCCGGATGCTGCGCGTGCGGGAGTACTGCGCGTTCCGGAGTACCGGAGGCGCGCGGCGGTGTGGCGCAGCGGGTCAGAACACGCGCCGCTTCAGCCGTTCCACGGTGAACTTGGCGGTGTCGGCGACGGCCATCACCGCCATCACGCCCGCCTGCACGGGGTCGGTGACCACCAGGTCGGCCGCTTCCGGGACGCTGCCCGCCATGTTCAGGCTGATCACGAGCAGGCCTTGTTCACGCACTTCGCGCACGGCGGTTTCGATCTCGCCTCCCATGAGCGAGCCGGCGAGCACCAGGGCGCGCGCGCGCGGCAGGCGGGCGACGGCGCGCACCGCGTCGGCCAAGGGCTGTTCGCCCACCAGGGGGATGGTATCCACGGAGATGTGCTCGCCGCGAATGTTGTGGCGGTCCGCCTCGGAGATGGCGCCGATGGCTACCTGTCCCACCTGCGCTCCGCCGCCGACGATGATGATCCGCTTGCCGTAGACTTTCTGCAGCGTTTGAACGGATTCGACCCGCCGGACGATGGCCAGTTTCCTGAGGTCCGCGACGAGCACGGAGAGGGGGGTGGCCAGTTCGATCTCAAAGTACACGCGCGCGCCCCGCTCGCCGCGGCTTTCGAGGATCTCCACGGACGAGATGTCGCCCTCGTGCTGCGCGATCACGCCGGACAACTGATGCAGGACGCCCGGCCCGGGCTCGGCGTCGACGACAATGCCGGCTCGCTCAGCCATTCTCGATTCCGTACTTTGCGAGGATCCCGGCCCAGCG
This sequence comes from Bryobacteraceae bacterium, assembly GCA_031969915.1. Lineage (GTDB taxonomy): Bacteria > Acidobacteriota > Terriglobia > Bryobacterales > Bryobacteraceae > DALYJJ01. Next base: position 9,259 of record DALYJJ010000092.1, read on the forward strand.
GCCTTGGGCCTTGAGGACCCATTCGGTGACTTCGCGCAACGCGCCCGCGCCGCCGCGGGCTTCGGTTGTCGCGTGGGCCATGCGCTTCACTTCATCGCGGGCGTTGGCCACGGCCACGCCCAGTCCGACGCGTTTCATGATCACCACGTCGGTGAAATCGTCGCCCAGGTAGGCGACCTCCTCCGGAGAGAGCCTGGCGTCGGCGAGGATCTCTTCGAGGATGGCCAGCTTCTCCAGGTGTCCCTGGTAGACGTAGGTCATGTGCCCTTGCCGGGCGCGCTCCATGACGGCCTGTGACGAGCGCCCGCTGATCACGCCGGTCTTGATGCCCGCCGCGTGCAGCCAGTGAAAGGCCAGGCCGTCCTGGGTGTCGAAGGTCTTGGTTTCGAAGAGCGCGCCCTCGCTGCCCGGCAGAAAGTAGATCTTGCCGTCGGTCAGCACGCCGTCCACGTCCATCAAGATCAACCGGACCTTGGCGGCCCGGGCGCGCAATTGGTCGTTCACTCTGTTGCCTCCGGTCTACCGTTGAATGCGGGCCGAACCGCCCTTGGCGAAGGAACGCACGGCTTCCACCGTGGCCATGGTCGTGTCGCCGGGGAACGTGGTCAGCAGCGCCCCGTGCGCCCAGCCGAGCTTCACGGCTTCCTCGGGCGGCTCGCCGGAGAGGATGCCGTAGATCATGCCCGAGGCGAAGCCGTCGCCGCCGCCCACGCGGTCGAGTACGTCCAGTTCCGCGGTGGGAGCGCTGTAGGTCTTGCCGTTGATCCAGGCCACGGCGCTCCAGCTATGGCGGCTGGTGGTGTGCACTTCGCGGAGCGTCGTCGCCACGGCTTTCACTTTCGGATACTTGGCGAGCACGGCGTCGATCATGCCGAAGAAAACAGTGGGATCGAGCTTCGATTTCGCGTGCACATCGGGGCCGTGAACGCCGAGGCCCTTTTGCAGGTCTTCCTCGTTACCCACCAGCACGTCGACGTTCTCGACGATGCGCGCGATCACGGACACCGCCTTCTCCTGGCCGCCCCAGATGCTCCACAGCTTCTCGCGGTAGTTCAAATCGAACGACGTGATCGCACCCGCCGCTTTCGCGGCCTTCATCGCTTCCACGATCAACTCGCCGGTGGTCTCCGAGAGCGACGCGAAGATGCCGCCCGAGTGGAACCACTTCACACCGGCGCCGAAGATTGCGCCCCAATCGAAATCGCCGGGCTTCAACTGTGCCGCCGCTTCATTCGCGCGGTTGTAAAAGACCACCGGTGCGCGCACGCCGAAACCCTGGTCGCTGTAAACGGTGGCCATGTTCGGCCCGTTCACGCCGTTATGCTTGAACCGCTTGTAGAAGGGCCTCACGCCCATGGCGCGCACGCGCTCGGCGATCAGATCGCCGATCGGATACTCCACCATGGCGGTGGCGACGGCGGTGTTCAGCCGGAAGCAATCGGCGAGGTTGGCGGCGCAGTTGAACTCGCCGCCGCTCACGTGAATCCGGCATTCGGTGGCCTTGCGGAAGGGAATGATGCCGGGATCGAGGCGATGAATCAAAGCCCCCAGCGAGAGGAAGTCAAGCGCCCCATCGGCGCGCACGTTCAGTCCGTAGCTCATGATGTCTCCTGTTTGCGGCGCCCGCACTACGCGTTGTAAGTGCCCGAGGCGACGCGTCCGCCGCGTCCCGTCCAATTGCTGTGGAAGAACTGGCCGCGCGGCTTGTCGGTGCGCTCGTAGGTGTGTGCGCCGAAGTAGTCGCGCTGCGCCTGCAAGAGATTCGCGGGCAGCCGCGCGGTGCGGTAGCCGTCGTAGAAGGCGAGTGCGGTGGAGAACGCCGGCGTGGGCACGCCGCATTCGATGGCCGCCACCAGCGCGCGCCGCCAGCTTTCCTGATAACCGGCGATGGTCTTCGAGAAGAACTCGTCCATCAGCAGGTTGTCCAGTTGCGGGTTCTTATCGAACGCCTCCTTGATCTTGCCCAGGAAGCGGCTGCGGATGATGCAGCCGCCGCGCCACATCAGGGCAATGCCGCCGTAGTTCAGGTTCCAGCCCTGGTCCTTGGCCGCCTCGCGGAGCAGCATGTAGCCCTGCGCGTAGCTGATCATCTTGGAACAGTAGAGCGCGCGCCGGACGTCCTCGATGAACTCCTTGGGACTACCTTGCACGGTGCGCCGGGCGCCGGTGAGCACCGCGGATGCCCGGACGCGCTCGTCCTTCATGGAAGAGAGCATGCGCGCGTAGACCGCCTCGCCGATCAGCGTCACCGGGACGCCGAGTTCGAGCGAACTGATACCCGTCCACTTGCCCGTGCCCTTCTGCCCCGCGGTGTCCAGGATCCGGTCCACCAGGGGTTGGCCGTCTTCGTCCTTGAAGCCGAAGATGTCGCGCGTGATTTCGATCAGGTAGCTGTCCAGTTCACCTTCGTTCCAATCGGCGAAGACGTCGTGGAGGTCGTCGGCGGAGAGACCCAGGCCGTCCTTGAGCAGATGGTAGGCCTCGCAGATCAATTGCATGTCGCCGTATTCGATGCCGTTGTGGACCATCTTCACGTAGTGGCCCGCGCCGTTTTCCCCCACCCAATCGCAGCACGGCGAGCCGTCGGCCACCTTGGCGGCGATGGACTGAAAGATCTGCTTCACATGCGGCCAGGCCGCCGGGCTGCCGCCGGGCATGATGGAAGGCCCGCGCCGCGCGCCCTCTTCGCCGCCCGATACGCCGGTGCCGATATAGAGCAGGCCCTTCTCTTCGAGCGCCTTGGTCCGGCGGTTGGTGTCCGTGAACAGCGAGTTGCCGCCGTCGATGAGGATGTCGCCCTTTTCGAGAAACGGCAACAGCGCGTCGATCATGTGGTCCACCGTGTCGCCGGCTTTCACCATCAGCATCACGCGCCGCGGCCTCTTGAGCAGGCCGGCCAACTCCTCCAGCGAGCGCGCGCCGGCCACCGCGGTGCCCTTCGCCTCATTGGCGATGAACTCGTCCACCTTGGACACGGTGCGGTTAAACACAGCCACGCGATAGCCGTGGTCGTTCATATTCAGCACAAGGTTTTGGCCCATCACCGCAAGGCCGATCAAACCGATGTCGCAACTTTCCTTCATGAAGTCTCCTATGAGTGCGGCGAAACGCCGGATGGAACTTCCTATTCTATTCCAGGTACGCGGCTCTGAATCTAGGCCTCCGCTGTGCGGACCGCGGGTCTCCCCAGCCCGGCGCGGCGGCGAGCCCGGTTCCACCGGGCTGGCCGCTACAATGAGGGCACGTTGGATCCGCTGCTCAGCCGCATTGCCGCCTTCGCCGCGCACCACGGGCTCTTTCCGCCCGGCGCACGGGCCGGCGTCGCGGTCTCGGGGGGCGCCGATTCCGTCTTTCTTCTGCACGCGCTCGCCGCGCTGGCGCCGGAATGGAGCCTCCAACTCGTGGTTCTGCACCTGGATCACGCTCTCCGGTCCGAATCCGCGAAGGACGCGGACTTCGTGCGCGAACTGGCGGCCTCACTCGGATTGCCGGCAGAGGTGCATCGCGAGGAGGTGGGGCGCGCGGGTGACAACGTGGAACAGGCCGGGCGCGAGGCCCGGCGCCGTTTCTATGCCGCGGTTCGGGCGCGCGAACGGCTCGCCTCGGTCGCCACCGGCCACACCCGCTCGGACCAGGCGGAGACCATTCTCCAGCGATTGTTGCGCGGCGCCGGCCCCACCGGCCTCGCCGCTATTCTGCCGGCCACACGGGAAGGTGTGGTCCGCCCGCTGCTCGAGGTGGACCGGGCGGAGATCGAAACCTGGCTGCGGGAACGGAGTCTTGCCTGGCGCGAAGACGCGACCAACCGGGATCCGCGGTTCGTCCGGAACCGCATCCGCCACCATCTGCTGCCGCACCTGGCGGCCGAGTACAACCCGGCTCTGTTGGAGACGCTCGCCGGCGCCGCCGCCATCGCGCGGGACGAGGAGGCCTACTGGGCGGCCGAGGTTGCCCGCCTGGCGCCGGCCGCGCTGCGAAGCGAACCCGGTGCGGTGTTCGTGGACACCGGGGCGATCGGCGCCCTGCCTCGGGCCGCGGCTCGCCGGCTGCTGCGCGAGGCGCTGCGGCGGGTGAGGGGCGACCTGCGCCGGATCGAGTTCGGCCATCTGGAGCGGCTGCTGGGGCTCGCGCTCCAGCCGCAGGGCGCCGGCCGACTGTCGCTGCCCAACGCCGACGTGATGCGCTCGTTCGAAACCATCCGAATTACAGAACCGGGAGCCGATCCGCGGCGTCCTTATGAGCGGGAGCTTCCCGTACCGGGGCGTACAGAACTGCCCGGCTCAGGCGCCATTGAGGCGGAACTCGATGGTTTTCCGGCTGGGACCGCGGTAGGGAGTGCATATAATGGAAACGAGGCCGTCTTGGATTGGGACCTCTTGGCCGGGCCGCTTGTGGTCCGCAACTGGGAGCCGGGGGATCGGTACCGGCGTGCCGGCGGCGGCGGTGAGCAACTGGTCAAGGCGCTTTTCCAAGAGGCTCGGGTTCCCTTGTGGGAACGGAAACATTGGCCAGTCATCACGGCGGGGCGAAACATCGTTTGGGTCCAACGCTTCGGGCCTTCGGAAGCGTTCGCTGCCGGCCCGCACACGCGCACCATCCTGCGGATCCGCGAGATTCCGGGGGCCGGATGAATCAAACCGGGCCCCACGGACGTCTGTATAGGTATCGCGCCCTTCCGGCTGGAATGAGCAGGGACGGCGCCGCCTGCCCGGGACAGTTTCGAGTGGAGGCCGGGCGGTTCGAGCGGTTAGGGAGATTCAATGAATTCGAACGTTAAGACGGCGATCTTCTGGGTTGTCGCGATCTGCGTGGCTGTTCTGTTGTGGACCGTCGTTCGCACCGGCCGGACCAAAGCCGAGCACCAGGTGAGCTTCACGGAGTTCCTGAATCATGTGGAAGCCGGGCGTGTGAAGCAGGTGACCATCGCGGGGACGGAGTACCGGGGTGTGCTTCGGGACGATTCCGCGGCCATTCGTACCGTGGGGCCCGCCAACTACACGGAGCTGATCGACAAGCTGCGCGAGAAGAGCGTGGTGACCGAGTACAAGGACACCAGCTCTGCGAATTGGGTCTCCATACTGATTAACGCGGTTCCGTTCGTGCTGCTGCTGGCGTTCTGGATCTTCATGATGCGGCAGATGCAGAGCGGCGGAAACAAGGCGCTGAGTTTCGGCAAGAGCCGCGCGCGCATGCACTCCTCGCAGCAGAAGAAGGTCACGTTCAAGGACGTGGCGGGCGTCGAAGAGGCCAAGGAAGAGCTGCAGGAAATCATCGAGTTCCTGCGCGAGCCGCAGAAGTTTCAGAAGCTCGGGGGGCGCATCCCGAAGGGCGTGCTCCTGATCGGTCCTCCGGGTACGGGCAAGACGCTGCTGGCGCGCGCCATCGCGGGCGAGGCGAATGTGCCGTTCTTCTCCATCTCCGGATCGGACTTCGTGGAGATGTTCGTCGGCGTGGGCGCCAGCCGCGTGCGCGACCTGTTCGAGCAGGGGAAGAAGAACGCGCCCTGCATCATCTTCATCGACGAAATCGACGCCGTGGGGCGCCACCGCGGGGCCGGTTTGGGCGGCGGTCACGACGAGCGAGAGCAGACGCTGAACCAGTTGCTCGTCGAGATGGACGGCTTTGAATCGAACGAGGGCGTGATTCTGGTGGCGGCGACGAACCGCCCCGACGTGCTGGACCCGGCGCTGTTGCGGCCCGGCCGTTTCGACCGGCGCGTGGTGGTGGGGCGGCCGGACGTGAAGGGCCGCGAGCAGATTCTGCGCGTGCACACGAAGAAGACGCCGCTCTCCGACGACGTGGACCTGATGGTGCTTGCGCGCGGCACGCCGGGCTTCGCCGGCGCAGACCTGGCCAACCTGGTGAACGAAGCGGCGCTGGTGGCGGCGCGCCAGAACCGCAAGGTCGTCACCATGTACGACTTCGAACTGGCCAAGGACAAGGTCATGATGGGCGTCGAACGCAAGTCGATGATCATCTCCGAGGAAGAGAAGCGCAATACCGCGTTTCATGAAGCCGGGCACGCGCTGGTGGCGATGATGCTCGAACACGCCGACCCGCTCCACAAGGTCTCGATCATCCCGCGCGGCATGGCCCTGGGCTTAACCGTGCAGTTGCCGGTGGACGACAAGCATAGCTACAGCGCCGACTACCTGAACGCGCAGTTGGCCATTCTGATGGGCGGCCGCATCGCCGAAGAAAAGTTCATGAACCACATCACCACCGGGGCGGGGAACGACATCGAGCGCGCCACTGACCTGGCCCGCAAGATGGTGTGCGAGTGGGGCATGAGCGAACTCGGCCCGATGAGCTTCGGCAAGAAGGAAGAGCAGATCTTCCTGGGCCGCGAAATCGCCCAGCACCGCGACTACAGCGAGGAGACGGCGATCCGCATCGACGAGCAGGTGCGCAAGCTGGTGACCACCGGCTATGAGTGCGCCATGGAGATCATTGAGAAGCACCGCGACGCGATGGTGCGCATCGCCGAGGCGCTGCTGGAGCGCGAAGTTCTGGACGGCGGCGAAGTGAAACTGCTCATCGACGGACAGCCTCTGGCCGAGTTCCGCGCGCCCGCTTCACCAAACGGCGGAAGCGGCGATCAGGGCCAGCAGGTGATCAAGCCGGAAGGGGGACGCCGCGTATCGCCGCTGATCGAGGGCGACCGGCCACAGCCCGCCTGATCCCGTCCTTCCAGGTCTACTTGTTCGACGTCGACGGTACCCTGGTGGACTCCGCCACCGACATCTGCGGAGCCATCAGGGACGCCCTCGCCGGCACTCCCCAGGCGAACTGCGAGGAGACATTCCTGCGCGGTTATATCGGCCGCCACCTGGTCGATCTCTTCTCCGATCTCTTCCCTGCCTATTCTCCAGCGCAGCTCGACGAACTGATCCTCACCTACCGCAAGTTCTACCCGGCCCGGGGTCACAAGAGCACGAAGCTCTATCCGGGCGTCGTGGAAGGCCTGGCGGCGTTGCCGGGCCGCAAATCGACGGCCACCACCAAGGGCACGCCGATGACTCGTTCGGTGCTCGAGTTGTTCGGCCTGCTGCCGTTCTTCGACCACGTGCAGGGCACCGATGGCTTCCCGCACAAGCCGGCTCCGGACGTCATACTGAAATCGCTCGAGGTCTTCGGCGCCACGCCCGATCAGGCTCTGATGATCGGCGATTCGACGGCCGACATCGTGGCCGGCAAACGCGCCGGAGTCCGCACCTGCGCGGTGTCGTACGGCTACGGCCAGCCCGAACAACTGGCCGCGCTGGAGCCCGATTACTGGATCGCCGATCTGCGTGAGCTGGTTCCCGCCGCTTGCTAACATACGGCTGATGATCCGCCGCACTCTTCTGCCTTTGCTCGGTGGGGCCGCCGCCTTCCGGTGGTCCGCGCCCCAGGTGGCCGCCCAAACGGGCGGCAAGCGCTTCCGGACCTCGCTCGCCGAGTGGTCGCTACACAAGGCGATCTTCTCCCGCCTGATCACGAACCTCGATTTCCCGCGCATCGCGCGCCAGCAGTTCGGCATCGAGGGCCTCGAGTTCGTCAACGCCCTCTGGGAAGCGCCTACATCCGACTACGTCCGCCGCCTGAAGCGCAACATGAACGACACCGGCACCAAGGGCGTGCTGATCATGGTGGACGGCGAAGGCTCGATGGGTCACGTGGACCGCGCCGAGCGGATGAAGGCTGTCGACAGCCACAAGAAGTGGGTCGACATCGCCGCCGAGGTCGGCTGCCACGCCATCCGCACCAACATGTACCCGGGACAGAAGCAGCCGGGAACGGATGCCGAGGTCGCGGAGTTCGTCAACCATTGCACGGAGAGCTTCGGTGCGCTCTGCGAGTATGCGAAACCGAAGAACATCAGCGTGATCATCGAGAATCACGGAGGCGTGTCGTCCAACCCCGATGTCGTCGTCCGGCTGATGAAGCAGGCGAATCTGCCGAATCTCGGCACGCTGCCCGATTTCGGCAACTTCCCGCCGAACACGGATTTCTATGAGAACGTCCGGAAGCTTGCGCCCTACGCCAAGGGCATGAGCTTCAAGTGCTACTACGAAGGCCCGAATGCGACAGAAACGAAGTACGACGTCGACAAGATGTTCAAGGTGGTCTTCGATTCGCAATACAACGGCTGGGTGGGCATCGAGTACGAAGGCAACAAGCTGACGGAGTTCGAAGGCATCCAGCGCGCCAAGCGCGACTTAGACCGCCTGTTCGCGTAGCCTCGCGAGTTCGTTCAGATCGAGGCGCCCGGTGTAGATCGCCATGCCCAGCGCGGCTTCCACGTTCATCGCCAGCAGCGCGCGGACATCGTCGTACGTGGTGACGCCGCCCGCCGCCGTGATGGGCAGCGAGGTGGCCGCGCGGAGACGCTGGAACCAGTCGAGATCCGTGCCCTGCATCATGCCTTCCTTGTCGACATAGGTGCAGAGAAAGCCGCCGCAGTAAGGCTCCAGCGAACCGATCACATCTTCGGCGCGCGCATCGATTGACTCGCGCCAGCCCTTCACCACGATGCGCCCGTCCTTCGAATCGAGCGCCAGAAGTACGCGCTCCGTGCCGATGCCGTCGCGCAGTTCTTCGAGGAACGCCCGGTTGATGCCCTGCGGGCCGAACGCCGCGGTGCCTACAATGACTTTCCTCGCGCCCTGCTCGATGAGCCTTCGCGCGCGATCCAGCGACCGCACGCCTCCGCCCACGCGCGTTGCCGCGCGCCCCGCCAGGAATTCCACCATGGCATCGTTCGAACCGCGGCCGATGGCGGCGTCCAGGTCAATCACCTGAATCTCAGGAAATGCCGCGAACTTCCGCAGCATCTCTTCGGGCGAATCGCCTTCCAGGGCCTTCTCGCGACCCTGCACAAGCTGGACCACCTTGCCGTCCATCAGGTCGATGCAGGGAATGATCATGCGGCCAGCCTCCGCACCGGGATTCCAGCTTCGGCCAGGTGGGCCTTCAAATCGTCTACCGTGTACGTTCCGTAGTGGAAGATGGAGGCGGCCAGCGCCGCGCTCGCTTGGCCTTCCGTTAGTACGCGTACGAAATCCGACGGCCGCCCGGCGCCGCCGGAAGCGATGATCGGGATGGTGGTGACGCGGGCCACGGCGCTGGTGAGCGGGCAGTCGAAGCCGGTCTGCACGCCGTCCGTATCCATGCTGGTGAGCAATATCTCGCCCGCGCCCAGGTCCTGGCCCCGCCGTGCCCACTCCACCGCGTCGATGCCTTCGTCGTCGCGCCCGCCGCGGGTGAAGACGTTCCAGCGGTTGTCGCCGGCGCGCCGTGCGTCGATAGCGAGCACCACCGCTTGCGCGCCGAACTCGCGGCTCAACTCGGTGATCAGTTCAGGACGGCGCACGGCCGCGGTATTCACGCTGACCTTATCCGCTCCGGCGAGAATGATCTTCCGCGCATCGCTCACGCTGCGGATGCCGCCGCCAACGGTGAGCGGGATAAAGACTTTGCGCGCGGTGCGCGCGATGACGTCCACCATCGTGTCCCGAGCGTCGGAGGAGGCGGTAATGTCCAGAAAAACGAGTTCGTCCGCGCCCTGCTGGTTGTAGCGTTCGGCGAGTTCCACGGGATCGCCCGCGTCGCGCAGGTTGACGAAGTTGACGCCTTTCACGACGCGGCCGGCGGTCACGTCCAGGCAGGGGATGATGCGTTTGGCAAGCATAGCGCCCTACAACTCCACGAAATTCCTGACGATCTGCAAGCCCACGGGGCCTGACTTTTCCGGATGAAACTGGACGCCGTGCACGTTCCCCTGTTCGAGCACCGCCGTGTACGGCAGTTCGTATTCGCAGGTGGCGGCGGCGGCCTCCGTCACCGGGCAATAGTAACTGTGGGCGAAGTAGACGTAGGCGGGCGAGGCCAGACCGCGCAGCAGACGCGATTCACGTACCGGCTGCAACTCGTTCCAACCCATGTGGGGAACGCGCGCGCCGGCGGGGAAGCGCTTCACCGTGCCCTCAAACAATCCCAGCCCTTTTTGTTCCGGGGCCTCCTCGCTGTCCGTGAAGAGCGCCTGCAAGCCCAGACAGATGCCGAGGAACGGCGTGCCCGCGCGGATTCGCTCCACCAGCGTTTCGCGCACCCGCATCGCGTCGAGCATCCGCAGCATCTGGCCGAAATGCCCGACGCCCGGCAGCACGATCTTCGAAGCGCGGCGCAGCGGCGCGGCGCCGTCCACCACTTCGTAGGCCGCGCCCAACGCGGCGAGCGTGTTCTGCACGCTGCGCAGATTGCCCGCGCCGTAGTCGAGGATTGTGATCACAACAGCCCCTTGGTGGAAGGAAGTTGGTCCTTGAGCCGCGCGTCCTTCGAGCAGGCGAACTTCATCGCCCGGGCGAAGCATTTGAACACGGCCTCAATCTTGTGATGGTTGGAGCGGCCGTACAGCACCTTCACATGCACGTTCGCGCCGGCGTGGTTGGCGAAGCCGCCGAAGAAATCCTCGACCAGTTCCGTCTGCAAGTCGCCCACCAGGCGCACCTTTACCAGGTCCTTGTACACCAACGCGGGCCGGCCGCCCAGGTCCAACGCCACCACGGCCAGCGTCTCGTCCATCGGCAGCACGAAATAGCCGGCGCGGTTGATGCCTTTGCGGTCGCCCAGCGCGACGGCGAACAACTGCCCGAGCACGATCCCGGCGTCCTCCACGGTGTGATGTTGATCGACATCGAGGTCGCCTTTGGCCTCGAGCTTCAGATCGAACCCGCCGTGCTTGGCGAACAGCTCCAGCATGTGGTCGAGGAACCGGATGCCGGTCGAGATCTCGTAGCGGCCGCGGCCCTCGATCTTCAACGAACCGCGGATCTGAGTCTCCTTGGTGTCGCGTTGCAGCGTGGCGCTTCTCACAGGACGTTCTCCAGGTGGTTGATGTCGTCGATCACCGCCGCCGCGCCGTGCTCGCGGTGCAGCGCGCGGACCTCGTCGTAGCGCGGGACTTCGGGTGAGACAACGGCGATGAAGCGGATGCCCGCGGCCTTCGCGGAGAGGGCGTCGTCCACGGTGTCGCCCAGGTAGGTGAGCGCGGCGCCCGGGTAGAGGCTTGCGATGTGGAGCAGACCGTCGGGCGCCGGCTTGGGCGCGAAACCCATGCCCTGGCGGACGATCGGGTCGAACGTCAGATGACGCGCGAAGCGGTCGAGCGTGGGCGCGATCTCGAAGTCGTAGCGGCCGGTGAAGATCGCAAACTTGTACCGCGACGCCAGGTCCTCCAGCAGCCCCGGACGCGCGATCCACTTTTCCCGGCGGATGAGCCCCTCGCGCCCGTCGACGCCGAGGAAAAACTCGTTGAAGACCTCCGTCACGCGGTCGAGCGTGACGGTGACACCCAGGTCCTCGCAGGCCTGCCGGGAGAGAACCCAATCGTCGTTAAAGCCGCCGCGGTTCTTGTAGCTTTGAATGACGTCGTTGTCGATGCGCCGGCCGGTGAAGTGCTCCACGGTGGCCACGATCGTCGCGCGGTAGGAGCCGGTGACATCCAGCAGGACCCCGTCCATATCGAAAACGAGAACCCGCTCTACCATAGGCGCACCAGTTCATCGAGGAACTCGCGCGCTTGTTCGCGCGTGCCCGCGGTGACGCGCACGCAGCCTGGCAATTCGTAGCTGCGGTCGCGCACCAGGATCTTCCGGGCGCGCAGCTTGTCGCGCACTTCGATGGCGCGCTTGCCGGCGTTGAACAGTACGAAGTTTGCCTCGCTCTTCCAGTAGGGGATGCCGAGCCGTTCGAGCCCGACGTAGATCACCTCGCGAGCCGCCAGCACCTCGCCGACGTAGCGCCGGATGTAGTCCCTGTCCTTGATCGCCTCGCGCGCGGCCAGCGCGGCCAGCGAATTGACGCTGTAGGGCGACTGCGCCTTGTGCAGGAACTTGATGTTCTCCTCGCCCGAAAACAAACAGCCGAAACGCATCGCCGCCATCCCGTAGACCTTCGAAAACGTGCGGCTCACGAAGAGGTTGGGGTACAGGCCGATCTCGCCCAGCGCGGTGACGCCGGAGAATTCGTAGTAGGCCTCGTCGATGAGAACCGCGGCGTGCGGCGCGGCGTCGAGCAGGCGCTCGATGCCTTCAATCGTCAGCCCGGTGCCGGTGGGGTTGTTGGGATTGGCGATCAGGATGGCTCTTGTGTCGGGCCTCACCTCCTCCAGCAGTTCCTCGAGCGGGAACCTCAGCGTCCCGGCGCGATACGGAATTTCGCGAATCGAGGCGCCCGCCACCTCCGCGTAGAAGCGGTACATGGCGTATGACGGTTTCAGCAGCAACACGTCGTCGCCGTCGTCGACGTAGGTGTTCACCAGGACCTGAATCGCTTCGTCGGTGCCGTTGGTGAACAGCAGCTCCTCTTGCTCCACGCCGAAGAACGCCGCCAGTTCGCGTTTCGCGTCCAGGTACTCCGGGTACACGGCGAGATGGCTTTCGCTGATCCGTGTGCGGAGAAACTCGGCCACGCGCGGCGAACACCCGATGGTGTTCTCGTTGAAGTCCAGCCGCAGCTTGTCGGCCCGCCCGCCGGTGGGCGGCGAATAGGGGGCCATCCTCAAGACCGCTTCCCGCGGCCGCAACAGCTCAGGCACGTGCTCTCACCTCCACGCTGCGCGCATGCGCTTCCAGGCCCTCGGCGCGCGCGAGGGTGGCGATGGAGGGCGTCAGCCGGACCAGGGCCTTCGCCGAGAGTTCCTGCACCGAAATCACCTTGACGTAGTCTGCCGCCGAGAGGCCTCCCCGCAGCCGCGCCGCGCCAGAGGTCGGCAGGACGTGGTTGGGGCCCGACGCGTAATCGCCCGCGGCTTCCGGGCTGTGCGGCCCAACGAAAATGCTCCCGGCGTGCCGGATGCCGGGGAGCAGGGAAGCGTCGGGAATACTCAGATGCTCGGGCGCGAAGCGATTCGAGATCTCCACCGCTTCCGCCAGCGAACGAACGACGATCACCGCGCTGTTCTTCTCCACTGCCTTCCTCGCCGTGGGCGCGGTAGGCAGGGTCTCGAGCTGGCGTTCGATCTCCTTCGAAACAGCCGAGGCCAGCCGCTTCGAAGTGGTCAGGAGAACGGCGGAGGCATCGGTGTCGTGCTCGGCCTGCGCCAGCATGTCGGCTGCGATCCAGGCGGGGTTGCCGTCCGCGGCGATCATCAGGATCTCCGTGGGTCCGGCGACGAAGTCGATCCCCACCTCGCCGGCGAGCAGTTTCTTGGCCGCCGCCACGTAGATGTTGCCGGGCCCGACGATGAGGTCCGCCTTGGGCACGGTGCGCGTGCCGTAGGCGAAGGCGGCGATCGCCTGCGCTCCGCCCATCTCGAAAACGCCGGTGGCTCGCAGCAGGTGCGCCGTGCCGAAGATCTCGTCCACGGCGCGCGGCGTCGCCACGCACACCTGCGCGACGCCGGCCACCTGCGCGGGAATCACGGTCATCATCACGGTGGAGGGCAACGGGTACCGTCCCGCCGGGACATAGGCGGCCACGGTATCCAAGGGCCGGATCACGTGCCCGAGCTTCAAACCCGGCGCCGGTTGAACGCCGGCGGCTTTCGGCAGTTGCAGCTTGGCGAAGGCACGGATGTTGGCGGAGGCCTCGCGCACGGCGCTGCGGAAGGGACGTGAAAGGCGCGCCGCCGCCGCCGCCAGTTCCGCCTCCGGCACGGCCACGGACTTGCGCGCCAGCCCGTCGAACTTCCGCGCGTACTCGAGCAACGCGGCGTCGCCGCGTTTCCGCACGGCCTCTAGAATCGGCCGCACCACGTCTTCGGCCTCTTCCAGGCGCGCCGCGCGGCGCTTCAGAATCCGTCCGACTTGTGTTGAGTCAACGATGCGGATCATGTCACATCACGATCTTGTTCAATGGATACTCGACGATCCCCTGCGCGCCGGCTTCCTTCAAACGGGGAATGATCGCGCGCACCGTCGACTCGTCGAGAATCGTGTTCACCGCCACCCACTCTTCGTCGCTGAGGGTGGAGATGGTAGGCCTCTTCAAGGCGGGCAGCACGCCGAGTACGGCGGCCAGGTTGGCGCGCTCCACGTTCAACATCAGCCCGACCTTACCGAGAGCGTTCATCGCCCCTTCGAGCAGCATGCGAATGTCCTCCAGCTTGCGCCGCTTCCAGGCGTCCTCCCACGACGCCCGGTTCGCGATCAACTGGGTGTTCGATTCGAGAACCGTTTCGATAATCCGCAGCTTGTTGGCGCGCAGCGAAGAACCGGTCTCCGTCACTTCGACGATCGCGTCCGCCAATTCCGGCGGCTTCACTTCGGTGGCCCCCCAACTGAACTCCACTTTTGCGGAGACGCCGTTTGCCGCCAGGTACTTCTTCGTCGCGCCCACCAGTTCGGTGGCGATGATCTTGCCTTCCAGATCCTTGACGCTGTGGAAGGGCGAAGCCTCGGGCACGGCGAGCACCCAGCGGACTTTGCCGAAACTCTGCTTGGCGTAGATCAGATCGGCGACGGTTTCGATGTGGGCGTCGTTTTCTTCCACCCAGTCGCGGCCCGTCAGGCCGGCGTCCAACACGCCGTCCTCCACGTAGCGCGCCATCTCCTGCGCGCGAATCAGCATGCACTCGATCTCCGGATCGTCGATGGAAGGGAAGTAGGAGCGCGAACTGGTGGCGATGTTGAAACCGGCGCGGCGGAACAAGTCCACGGTGGCGTTCTCGAGCGACCCCTTCGGAATGCCCAGCTTGAGCTTCATTTCTGCCCTCCGTAGACGGCCCGCGGATCGTAGGAGGGTTCGTCGGTGACCACCCACGCGCCGTCCTTCAGGGTGCGGAAAAAGCAGCTCTCGTAGCCTTCGTGACAAACGCCCGGCCCCAGGGCTTCCACCTTCACCAGCACGCAGTCCACGTCACAGTCGGTAGCGATCTCCTTCACCACCAGCCGGTGTCCGGAGCTCTCACCCTTCAGCCAGAGCTTGTTCCGCGAACGGCTGAAGAAGGTGGCGAAGCCGGTTTCCACGGTCTGGCGGAAGGACTCGGCGTTCATGAAACCGACCATCAGCACGCGGCCCGTCGCATGATCCTGGATCACCGCCGGCACCAGGCCGTTGAGCTTGTCGAAATCGAGCGTCATAGATGCAAAAAGCCCGCCGGGGAGTCTCTCTCCGCGGCGGGCTTCCGTTCTCTCCTAAGTCGTTCCGGCTAGAAACGGACCCCGCGCGGCGTCGTGTGATGGTGATGATGCCGATGGGTCCGCACTGCCATGAAACGCTAAGTATATCAAACCGCCAGGGCCTGCTCCAAGTCCGCGATCACGTCCTCCACGCCTTCGATGCCCACCGAAAGCCGGAGCAGGTTTTCGCGCACTCCCATGCGCTGCAATTGCTTCGGCGACAGGTTGCGATGAGACGCGATGAGCGGGTAGAGCACCATGGTGTGCACATCGCCCAGCGAGGTGGCGCGCACGATGAGCTTCAACCGGTCCATGAGGGCGAATACGTCCGCCTTGGCGGCGTCTTTCAATTCGAAGCTGACCATCGCGCCGTAGAGGCCCTTCGGGAACAACGCCGCGATGGCCGCCGCGTCGGGATGCTTCGGGTCCGCGGGGAAGTAGACGCGCTCCACGCGGGGATGCGCGCTCAGCCATTGCGCCACCTTGCAGGCATTGGCGCACTGCCGTTCGAAGCGCAACGGAAACGTCTTGATGCCGCGCATCGTCAGGTAGGATTCGAACGGTCCCAACACCGGTCCATAGGTGCGCGAGAGGGAGCGGACGATCTCGCCGTGTTCGCGGTCGCAAACCACTAGGCCGCCGAGAACGTCACCGTGTCCCGCCAGGTACTTGGTGGCGCTGTGCACCGAAATCTGCGCCCCCTGTTCGAGCGGCCGGACCATCATGGGCGTGGCGAAGGTGTTATCCACCAGGAGCGCCGCTCCCGCCCCGCGCGCCAGTCGCGCGATCTCCGGCATGGCTCCCACGCGCAGCAGGGGATTCGAAATGGTCTCCATCAGCACGCAGCCCGGCTTCGCCTCCTCGATCGCGCGCCGCACGGCCTCGAGATCGCAGATGTCGACAAAACGGACCTCGACACCGAACGGGTTCAGCACGTCCATCAGCAGCTTGATGGTTGCGCCGTACAGCGCTTCCGCCGCGACGATCGACTTCCGCCGGTCGAGCAAGGCCGCGCTGATCGCAATCTGCAGCGCGGACATTCCCGAAGCGCAGGCCAACGCCGAAGCGCCGCCCTCGAGGTCTCGAACCAGTTCTTCGAGCGCGGCGTTCGTAGGGCTGTCGTAGCGCGAGTAGCAATACCCCGGCGCTTCCGTTCCCAGGATCCGATCCAGCTCCGCCGCCGAGTCCGCGACGAAACTCGACGCCGCATAGAGCGGCGTGGCCACCGGAATCTGCTCCGGCGCCCTGCGCCGGTCGCCCGCGTGAACGGCTCTGGTCTCGATCTTCAACTTGCTTTCCTCTTCCAGCGCACGCCGTCCTTGGTGTCTTCCACGATCACGCCCAACTCGAGCAACTGTTGCCGGATCTCGTCGGAGCGCTTGAAGTTCTTCGCCTTTTTCGCGGCCGTGCGCTCCGCCACCAGGGCGTCGATCTCGGGATCGGAAAGGC
>DALYJJ010000093.1:0-25598 GCA_031969915.1 Bryobacteraceae bacterium
GGGGGTCGGCGCGGAGGTGGGCGCGGTGGTTGGCGAGGTAGTCCATGCGGGCGGCGAAGCCGGCCTCGAGCCAGCGGAGATAGGCGGGGTGGTCGGCGAGGGGCGCGGCGGGGGCGACTCCGCAGAGTTCGAAGCCGGCCTGGCGGGCGAGGTGGGAGAGCAAAGCTCATGATGCAGGGAAGCGGTGGAGTATGGCAAGGCGGGAGGGGGTCCATTCAGCCGGGCATAGTACCCGTACAGGCAAGAAAACTCACAGTTTGATACAAATCGATGGCTGCTCCCCCTGGGGGTGGATACACTCGAAAAGCGGCGGGGAGTGGTGTCGCTTTTTGGCCACACTCCGCCCCCGGGAGAGGTTCTCAAATTTCAGCCCGAAGAGGCGTTTGGACAACTATGCACAAGCCCATCAAGTACGTCGAGAAGGCAGTGACGGTGACCGCGAACGCGGCTTGGACCGTGTTCGACAAACTCAACCAGATCAGTCAGAACCCGTCGTTCACCCCGAAGTGGTCGGACAAGCCGCTGCTGAAGTCGTACCAGAAGATGAAGCCGCCGCTCGGCTGGCCGCGCGAGACGGACTCCCTGTGCCCGAAGTGCGTGCCGGAGCTCCGCAAGGAGATTCTCGACGGCCAGCGGGATTACAAAGAGCTGATGCAGACGGGCGAGAAGCTGGGCCAGGTGAAGGCGACCGTCATCGAGCGCGACGGCAAGATCCTGATGACGAAGACGTGCCCCAAGCACGGCTACTTCGAAGACGTGATGGCGATCGACACGACGTTCTTCGCGCACCTGGAGAAAGTCTTCCCGGGCCGCGACATCCGGGCGCACAACGACGAGAACCTCCACAAGCACGGCGCGTCGACGATCACCCACGGGCGGGGTTCGGTGCTGACGGTGGACCTGACCAACCGCTGCAACATGATGTGCGATCCGTGCTTCATGGACGCCAACCAGGTGGGCTTCGTGCATGAGCTTTCCTGGGAAGACATCAAGACGCTGCTGGACAACGCGGTTTCGATCAAGCCGCGGCGGCAGATGTCGGTGCAGTTTTCGGGCGGCGAGCCGACGCTTTCGCCGTACTTCCTGGACGCCGTGCGGTACTCGCGCAAGGTGGGCTACACCAGCGTGCAGGCGGCGACGAACGGGATTGAGTTTGCCAAGAGTCCCGAGTTCTGCCGCCAGGCGGCGGAGGCGGGCCTGCGCTATGCGTACCTGCAGTTCGACGGCATCGGGAACGCGGCGAACTCGCACCGCGCGGTGGGCAACCTGTTCGATGTGAAGCTGCAGGCGATTGAGAACCTGTACACCAACGGCGTGGACATCGTGCCGGTGATCACGATCGTAAACGGGATCAACAATGAGCAGGTGGGCCGCGTGATTCAGTTCGCGCTGGACAACCCGAAGCGGATTCCGTTCCTGAGCTTCCAGCCGGTGTCGTTCACGGGCCGCGACGAAGCGGTGACGGACGAGCGGCGGGCGGCGCAGCGGTACACGCTGTCGCACCTGGCGCACGACGTGAAGAACCAGACGGGCCTGGGCGAGCCGGCGCGCGACTGGTTCCCGATCTCCTTCATGAGCACCTTCTCCGACTGGAGCGACCTGGTGCACGGTCCGCAGGCGGACTGGGGCCAGTTGAGCTGCGGCTGCCACCCGAATTGCGGCGTGGGCATGGCGGTGATGGTGGACAAGGAAACGAAGGAAGCCAAGGCGGTGACCGAGTTTCTGAACGCCGACCAGTTAGCGAAGGACGTGGCGCGAGTCAACGACGCGGCGCGTGGAAAGTGGATGTCGATCGTGGGCATGGCGCTGGCGACGATGCGCAACTACGATCCGTTCAAGTCGCCCACGCATTTCAAGCTGGCGGACCTGCTGAAGAAGTTCGACAAGACGTTCGGGGCGACGGGCAAGAGCTACGGCAAGGTAGACGGCACGCGCACGATGGCGGACATCGAGAAGCGCCGCCAGGACCGGTGGAACTTCCTGTTCATCGCGGGCATGTGGTTCCAGGACCTGTTCAATTACGATTTCCGGCGCACCGAGCAGTGCATCATTCCCTACGCGACGCAGGAAGGGGAAGTGAGCTTCTGCGCGTACAACACGGGCATCGGGTGGCGGAACATCATCGAGAAGATGCACATGACCGCGACGCTGACCAAGTGGTACGACAAGCACGGCCGTCACGAGATCTTCGCGGGCGGTAAGAAGGTGGGTCTGGAGAGCGTGAACCACTCGATGGTCCTGCGGGACGAGATTGTGACCAACGAGGTGCAGCACGACCTGGACAAGCTGGGGATCGCCAAGAACGCGCGGGAAGAGAAGCTGCGGGCGCGGGCGGAGAAGCTGAAGCAGCAGGAAGAGAACGCGCGGATGGCGAAGCTGTACCGGGAGCATGTGCTGAAAGAGCAGCCGGGCGAGGCGCTGGTGCAGTTGGGCGGGATTCAGCCGGCGGCGCCGCAGGCCGCTCCGAAGAAGGACGCGCGCGAAGAAGTGGGAAGCTTCGGCGACTAACGCGAGCGTCATCGATCGAAAGAGGACGAACCGCCCGGGGGCGACCCGGGCGGTTCTTTTTTGCACGGGCAACGGCGCGGGCGTGTGTTACGATGCGGGCGTGAACCGCCGGCACTTTCTTTCCTGCGCGCTGGGCGCCGCCGGTGCGGCGCGCCTCACGGCCGCCGAACCGCGCTTTCCCCTGGGTCTCAACACGTACTGTTTGCGCTCGCTGCGGTGGCCGGACGCGAAGCTGCTCGAGTATGCGGCGTCGCTCAAGCTGGACGCGATTTTTCTGCAGGACTCGCTGGACCCCAAGGCGATGGAGGCCGGGCACTGGAAGACAGTGCGGGCGCAGGCGCGCGACCTGGGCTTGCACCTGGAAACGGGCGGCGGGTCGATCCTGCCCAAAGCGCCCGAGGTGTTCGGCGATACGGTGAATACGCTGCGAAAGCACATTGAGCGCGCGGCGGCGCTGGGGTCGCCTCTGGTCCGTTCGGTGATCGCCTCGCAGCGTTCGGCGCTCGCGCCGGGATCGGTGCCGCAGACCATTGAGACGGTGGTGAAGGTGCTGCGGGCGGTGCGGACGCAGGCGATG
This sequence comes from Bryobacteraceae bacterium, assembly GCA_031969915.1. Lineage (GTDB taxonomy): Bacteria > Acidobacteriota > Terriglobia > Bryobacterales > Bryobacteraceae > DALYJJ01. Next base: position 3,086 of record DALYJJ010000093.1, read on the forward strand.
GACGCGGGGTTGAAGATCGCGCTGGAGACGCACAAGGACTTGCAGGCGTGGGAATTCAAGGAGCTGGTGGAGGCGGCGGGCAAGGAGTATGTGGGAGTGCTGCTGGATACCGGCAATCCGCTGTTTGCGATGGAGCACCCGCTGACCACGATCGAGACGCTGGGGCCCTACGCGCTGACGTTCCACCTGCAGGACGCCGTGGTGTACGAACACAAGCGGGGGATCGCGGTGCAGTGCGTACCAGTGGGCGAAGGGGTGAACGATTTCAAGGCGATTCTGTCGGCGGTGCGCGATCGGTGCCCGAAGGTGGCGGTGTATGTGAAGCCGATCACAGGGCGGCCGCCGGCGGTGCTGGCGATTCACGACGAGGAGTACTGGAAGATGTACCCGCGGGCGCGCGCGCCGGAGTTCGCCCGGTTTCTCGCGCTGGCCAAGGCCGGGCATCCGTACGACGGGCACGTGATGGTGGAGGATCTCTCCGGCCGGCCGTATCCGGAGCATTTCCTGGCGGCGATTCAGTATCAGCAACGGGAGCACATGGAGCGGGGCCTTGGGTTCGCGCAACGGGTGCTCGATCTGGGCGTGCGGTGGCGGCAGTGAGTCAGGCGGCGCTGCACGTGGATGTGTCGTTATGGTCGGCGGACCTGTGCGATCTGCGGGGAGAGATCGCGCGCATGGCGCCGCACGCGGATTCGTTCCACCTGGACGTTGCGGATGGGCGCTTTGCGCCGTCGCTGCTCTTCTTCCCGGACCTGGTGGCGGCGATCCGGCGGGAGACTTCCCTGCCCTTGCACGTGCATCTGATGGTGGAGGCGCCGAGGGAGTGGGTGCGGCCGTTCCTGGAAGCGGGTGCGGACGCGCTGACCGTGCACGGCGAAGCGCCTGGGGCGGAGGAGGCGCTTGCCGAGGTGCGCGCGGCGGGGCGGCGGCCGGGGATCGCGCTGCGGCTGGAGACGCCGGTGGAGCTGGTGCTGCGGTTTGCCGGCTGTGTGGACACGGTGCTGCTGCTGGGGACGGAGATCGGGGTGAAAGGGTGCCGTCTGGCGCCGGAGGCGTGCCCGCGGATCGAGGCGGTGGCGGATCTGCTGGGAGAGCGGCGGGCGGCGGTGCGCCTGGTTGCCGACGGGGGCATCCGGCGGGAGACGGTCCCGTTGTTGCGCGCGGCGGGCGCGGATTCCGTGGTGCCGGGATCGCTCGCTTTCGGAGCGGCGGACGCGGCGGCGCTGTGGGGCTGGATGAAGTCCCTATGATGGTGGTGTTCGCGGGACTGCCGGGGACGGGGAAGTCGACGCTGGCGGCGGAGGTGGCCCGGCGCGTCGATGGCATCGTGCTCAACAAGGACACGGTGCGGGGGGCGTTGTTTCCGGAGCCGTACACCGAGTATTCGACTCTGCAGGACGACTTCACGCTGTTCCTGATGCTGCAGGCGGCGGGGTATCTCTTTGAGCGGCATCCGGCGCTGCCGATTCTGATCGACGGGCGGACCTTCTCGCAACGGTATCAACTGTCGATCGCGGTGGAAGGGGCGAAGCGCATGAACCAGGCCTGGTATGTGATCGAGTGCGTGTGCCGGGAGGAGACGGCGCGGCGGCGGCTGGAGGCGGATGCGGCGCGCGGGACGCACCCGGCGAAGAACCGGAATTATGACTTGTATGCGCAGGTGAAGGCGCAGTTTGAGCCGATCCCGGAGCCGAAGCTGGTGGTGGATACCGAGGGGGCGGTGGAGGCCTGCGCGGAGGCGGCGGTGGGATTCCTGCTGGGGGCGGGCGGTGCGACGATGGGAGAACCTGCCGAAGGCCAAAGGTAGCGACCACTCCGTGCACGAGTTTCTCCGGCTGCTGAAGGAAGAAGACCGGATTCTGGATCTTGGAAGCGCAAGCGGGAGTTTTCCATCTGACGTTACTGCCGGCTCGGTGGTTCGCGTCGATTTGGATTTCGGGCCTGAATCACATATCGATGATTTCTTAGTCAAAGCCGACGCCGCGTTCCTCCCCTTCCTGGCATCGGCCTTCGATCTTGTTGTTGCGAATCACTCGTTAGAGCACTTCGCGGATGTTACCGCCGTAGTCGGCGAGATCGGGCGCGTCATCAAGCCGGACGGGTACTTGTACGTCGCCGTGCCGGATGCTTCGACGTTCGCGGACCGGCTGTATCGCTGGATGGGGCGAGGCGGTGGGCATATTTCAGCCATCTACCGTGCACAAGAGGTAGCTGACGTCGTCACGGCCAAGACATCCTTGCAAGTACTGGGCGTGCGCACCCTGTATAGCAGCTTCTCGTTCCTGAACCGAAAGAACGTAGGTCGAGCCGGCTGGAGAATGCGATTGTTGGGGGGAGGTTTCGAGCCGTTCGTGAGTATCCTTGCCGCGGCGGTGCGCATTGCAGATCGCGTGTTCGGAACTCGGTGGGCTCAATACGGATGGGCCATCTACTTCGGATCGGGCCATGTCGAGATCGACGAGCGGGCTTCGATCAACGTGTGCGTGCGCTGTGGATCCGGCCACCGAGCGGATCGGCTTAACGCTTACTCCCGCCGTGTGCTGTTGATTCCGTGCTACGAATGTCCGAACTGCCTGACGCTCAATGTCCTGTTTCGCGACCGGGATTGACAAGCGCGGAGATTCGAACATGCTCGGGACAGACGAAAAACCGCCCGCCCCGCTTCCACGGGACGGGCGGTTTCTGATCCAACACTACAAACGAACTACGCCGTGCGGCTCATCTCGCCCTTGTCGCCGCTGGCCGCGGTGAGGGCGGCCTGCGCCGCCGCCAGCCGGGCGATCGGTACACGGTAAGGCGAGCAGCTCACGTAATCCATGCCTACGCGGTAGCAGAACTCCACCGAGCTCGGCTCTCCGCCGTGCTCGCCGCAGATCCCCACCTCGAGGTCCGGACGCGTCTTGCGGCCCAACTCCACGGCCATCTTCACCAGCTTGCCCACGCCCTCCTGATCGATCACGGCGAACGGGTCGGCTTTGAAGATCTTCTTGTCCTCGTAGTCCTTTGAGAACTTCGTGTAGTCGTCGCGCGAGAGACCCATCGTGGTCTGGGTCAGGTCATTGGTTCCGAAGCTGAAGAACTCCGCCTGCTGCGCCACGTCGTCCGCCGTAAGCGCCGCGCGCGGGATTTCGATCATCGTGCCGATCAGGTACTTCTGCTTCTTCAGGCCGGCCTTGGCCAGCACTTCGTCGGCGATCTTCTTCACGATCGCCTTCTGGTGCTCCAACTCCGCCACCGAACCGATGAGCGGAATCATGACCTCGGGAATGACCTTCTTGCCCTTCTTGGCCACCTGCGCCACCGCTTCGAAGATCGCCCGCGCCTGCATTTCGGTGATCTCCGGATAGGTGATGCCCAGGCGGCAGCCGCGGTGGCCGAGCATCGGGTTGAACTCATGCAACTGCTCGACGCGGTGCAGAAGCTGCGGGAGCACGGTCTTGAGCGACTTCACGTCGACGTGGTAGCGCTCGTACTTCTTCACCAGCTCCTTCTTCTTCTTGATGTCGGCGGCCGGGAGGCTGGCGATGTCCACCATCAGCTCTTCCCGCTTGGGCACGAATTCGTGCAGCGGCGGATCGAGCGTGCGGATCACCACCGGGTAGCCGTCCATGGCCGTGAACAGGCCGGCGAAGTCCTTGCGCTGAATGGGCAGCAGCTTGTTGAGCGCCTTGCGCCGTTCCTTTTCGTCGGGCGCCATGATCATCGCGATCATGTGCGTCAGCCGCTCGCCTTCGAAGAACATGTGCTCGGTGCGGCAGAGGCCGATGCCCTCGGCGCCGAAGGCGCGGGCCACCTTCGCGTCGCGCGGGATGTCGGCGTTCGCGCGCACGCCGAACTCGCCGCGGTACTCGTCGGCCAGGTTCATGAACTTGGCGAAGACAGGCGAATTCGGATCCGGCTCCTTGGTGCTGGCCTGGCCCAGGTAGACGTCGCCGGTTGTGCCGTTGATCGAGACCCAGTCGCCTTCCTTCACCACCACCGGTTTGCCGTTCACCGTCACCATCGCGGTCTTCGCACGGTCGTTGATGGAGAGCGCGCCCGCGCCCACCACGCAGGGCCGGCCCATGCCGCGGGCCACCACAGCGGCGTGCGACGACTTGCCGCCCACGGCGGTGAGAATGCCCTTGGCCACGTCCATACCGTGAATGTCGTCGGGCGTGGTCTCCTTGCGGAGCAGGATGATGGGCGCTTTTTCGGACATCACGACCGCGTCGTCGGCGGTGAATGCCACCTTGCCCACGGCCGCGCCGGGGGACGCGTCGATGCCCGTGGTGAGCTTCACCAGCTTCTTGAGCGAGGCCGGATCGAACACCGGGTGCAGCAACTGGTCGAGCTGGTTCGGGGCCACGCGGAGCACCGCGGTCTTCTTGTCGATGAGGCCCTCTTCATACATGTCCAGGGCGACCTTCACCGCGGCGAAGCCGGTGCGCTTGCCGTTGCGGGTCTGGAGCATGAAGAGCGTGTCTTCCTGCACCGTGAACTCGAAGTCCTGCATGTCCTTGTAGTGCTTCTCGAGCATCGTGGTGATCTCGACAAGCTGGTTGTAGACGCCGGCGTTCCAGTTCTTCAGTTCGGAGATGGGTTGCGGCGTGCGGATGCCGGCCACCACGTCCTCGCCCTGCGCGTTCACCAGGAACTCGCCGTAGAAGATCTTCTGTCCCGAACCGGGGTCGCGCGTGAAGCCGACGCCGGTGCAGCAGTTGTCGCCCATGTTGCCGAAGACCATGGCCTGCACGTTGGCCGCGGTGCCCAGGTTATCCGGGATCTTTTCCATCTTCCGGTAGTAGGTGGCCTTGGGGTTCCACCAGGAGTTGAACACGGCGTTGCGGGCCATCTTCAACTGCTCGAGAGCGTCCTGCGGGAAGTCTTTCTTGGTCACCTTCTTCACCAGCTTCTTGTAGTCGCCGATGATCGCCTTCAGGTCGTCCGCGGTGAGGTCGGTGTCGAGCTTCCGCTTCGCCTTGTGCTTGCGGGCGTCGAAGATCTCGTCGAAGTGCTCCATGTCGATGCCCTGGGCGACTTCGCCGAACATCTGGATGAAGCGGCGGTAGCAGTCGTAGGCGAAGCGCGGGTTGCCGGTTTTGGCCACCAGGCCCTCGGTGGTCTCGTCGTTGAGGCCGAGGTTGAGAATGGTGTTCATCATGCCCGGCATGGAGAACTTGGCACCGGAGCGGACGCTGAGCAGCAGCGGGTCGGCGGGGTCGCCTAGCTTTTTGCCCATGCGTTCTTCCAGGACGGCGAGCGCCTCAAGCGCCTGCGTCTCCACTTCCTCGGGGACGGTCCGGTTGTTCTCGAAGAAGATGTTGCAAACTTCCGTCGAGATGGTGAAACCGGGGGGCACGGGGACGCCCGCGCGGCTCATTTCCGCGAGGCCGGCGCCCTTGCCTCCCAGCACGTCTTTCATGGTTCCGTCGCCGTCGGCAGTGCCGGCGCCGAACGAGTAAACGTATTTCTTCATAGAGGCGATTCGAGTCTCCTTACCTATTAGTACTCACGATGAAGCAGTGACGATCTCGGAGAGATCGGCGATTCTCGAGAACTCCCCGAGCATGGCGGACAACAGCGCCAGGCGATTGGCGCGTACGCGCGCGTCGGGGGCGTTCACTAGAACTGTATCGAAAAACAGGTCCACTTGTGGGCGCAGGGCGGCGATGCGCTCCAGGCGGCCGCGGTACCCGGCAATGGCGCCCAGGGCAGTTTTCGCGGCGGCGTAGGCGGCGAACAGATCGGCTTCCGCGCCGCTGTCGAGCAGCGATTCGTCCACCGCCGCGGGGCCTTCGAACTGGGCCTGTCTCAGAATGTTTTTGATCCGTTTGAAGGAAGCGGCCAGGGGCTCGAAATCCGCCGTGGGGCGGACCGCGTGCACGGCTTCCAGGCGCGCGGCGAGGTCCTTGACATCGGCGCAGCCCGCGGCCATCGCGGCGCGGACTTCGTCGTAGGCGAAGTGGCGCACCTCGCGGAAGTAGTATTCGACGCGGTCGCGGAAGAAGCCGGAGAGTTCGCCCTCGGCGGGCAGCGGGAAGGCCACGTCGCCTTCGGCCAGAATGCGCACCACTCCCTGGGCCGCGCGCCGCAGCGCGAAGGGATCCTTCGAACCCGTCGGGACCATGCCGATGCCGAAGCAGCCGCGCAGGGTGTCGAGCTTGTCGGCGAGCGCCACGGTCTGCGCGGTGGCGCCGCGCGGAATCGCGTCGTCCATGCTTTCGGGTTTGTAGTGATCGTAGATCGCGGACCCGACCGCCTCGGCTTCGCCCTGCGCGCGCGCGTAGAGGCCGCCCACCACGCCCTGCAGTTCGGTAAACTCCTTGACCATTTCGCAGGTCAGGTCGCACTTGGCCAGCAGGGCCGCCCGTTCGGCGTCCGTACCGCCGCCCAATTCACGCACCAGGGCGACCATGCGCTGGGCTTTGTCGTAGTAGGAACCAAGCTTGGCCTGGAAGGTGACGTTCTTGAGGTCGTCCACGCGGGCGGCCAGCGGCTTGTGCTGGTCCTGCCGCCAGAAGAAGCGGGCGTCGTTGAAGCGCGCTCTCAGCACGCGCTCGTTCCCCTGGCGCACCAGCCCCTCGGGGTCGGCGGCCGTGTTCATGACGGCCAGAAAGTTCGGCGCGAGCGTGCCGTCCTTCGCTTCGAGCGAGAAGTAGCGCTGATGATGCCGCATCACGGTGATCAGCACTTCGCCCGGCAACTCGAGGTACGACGGATCGAACGAGCCGAGAATCGGGGTGGGAAATTCGGTGAGGTAGACCAGCGTTTCCAGGAGCGCCTCGTCGCGATGGATCTTGAGGCCCGCGTCCGCGGCGAGCGCCTCCAGTTCGCGCTCCAGCTTCGCGCGCCGTTCGGAAGCGTGCACCAGGACACCGTTGGCCCGCAGCGATTCTTCGTACGATTCGACCGTCACGCCGATCTGCGCCGACCCGAGCCGGCGGTGACCGCTGGTGATGGCGCCCGACGCCACGCCGGCGACTTCGAAAGGAACCACCGCTCCGCCGAGCAGCGCCAACAGCCAGCGAATCGGCCGGATGAAGCGCACTCCGCCCTTGCCCGTCCAATACATGGTTTTGGGAAAGTAGATCTTCGCGATGATTTCCGGAAGCGCGGGGCCGAGGAGTTCCGCCGTGGGTTTCCCGGCGATCTGCTTTCGAACGCCATAGTAGACGCCCTTCGGCGTCTCCACCTTTTCGAGCGTTTCGACGGCGACGTTCTGCTTCTTGGCGAAGCCCGCCACCGCGCCGGCGGCGGCGGCCACCGGCGGTCCGGTGACCAGTTCCTCGCGGTCCGCCTGGCGTTCGGCGATCCCATCGGCGCGCAGCACCAGCCGGCGGGGCGTCGCGTCCACCCAGGAGACCGTTCCCGCGAGAGCGTTCCCGGCGAGCACCGATTCGAACAGGCGGCGCAGGTCCGCCAGGGCGGGCACGATCATCCAATCGGGGATCTCTTCGGTCCCGATCTCGAGCAGGAAAGGCACGCTCATGCCGCCGCCTCCGGCTGCTGTTGCGCAGCCCAGGCGCCGGCGACGCCAACCGCCAACTTGCGCACGCGTCCGATGACGCCGACGCGCTCGGTCACCGAAATGGCGCCGCGGGCATCCAGCAGGTTAAACAGGTTGGAGCATTTCAGCACGTGATCGTAGGCGGCGAGCACGGGGAAGCGCTCGCGCTCGGTCTTGGTTTTGGACCAGCCGTCGAGCAGCCGCGTGCATTCCTTCTCGTGCAGCGCGAACAACTGCCAGAGCGTTTCCACGTCCGCGCTCTCGAAGTTATAGACCGAGTGCTGCACCTCTTCCGCAAGGCGGACGTCGCCGTAGCTGAAGCCCGGCGCCCACTCGATGTCGTACACGCTCGACTTGTTCTGGAGGAACGCCACCAGCCGTTCGAGCCCGTAGGTCAGCTCTGCCGGAACCAGGTCCAGGTCAATGCCGCCGCACTGCTGGAAGTAGGTGAACTGGGTGATCTCCATGCCATCGAGCATCACCTGCCAGCCGATGCCCCAGGCGCCGAGCGTGGGCGACTCCCAGTTGTCCTCCTCGAACTTGAGGTCGTGCTTCGAGAGGTCGATGCCGATCGCCTCGAGGCTCCCCAGGTATTGATCGATCACGTCGGCGGGGGTCGGCTTCAGGATCACCTGCAACTGCTGGTGCTTGTAGAGGCGGTTCGGATTCTCGCCGTAGCGCCCATCGGCGGGCCGCCGGCTGGGCTGCACGTAGGCAACGCGGTAGGGCTTAGGGCCGAGCACGCGGAGAAAGGTCTCCGGGGCCATGGTGCCGGCGCCCACTTCCATGTCGTAGGGCTCGGTGACGACGCATCCCCGGTCGGCCCAGTAGCGTTTGAGTTTGAAGATGGTCTCTTGAAACGAATCCATGCGTTAGAGGGCTTCCAGAACCGGCGCCGTGAGGAGGCGCCGTTCGATGTGGTCTTCTATCAAGCGTACGAGAAAACGGCGGAGGTCGGCGCCGGTGGCCTTCGACCAGGCGCGCTCGCCCACCTGCGCGACGGGCCGGGTGAGGACTTCGTCCATCAGTTCGCGCGACTCGGCGCTGACGCGGGGTTCGGGCAGAAAGCCCGAGAGGCGCACCGCCCAGACCGTGAAGTAAGTGGACGCGCACCAGACGGCGGGGCCGGTGCGCGCGGCCAGGTGTTCGGTGACCGCGGTGATCAGGCGGAAGTACTTCTCATTCGGCTCGGCGGCGGGCAGCAGTTGCTCGGTAACCTCGGCGATATAGTCCAGACCGACGCTGGTTTCGAACGAGGAGCGCAACTCGAAGGGGGATCGAAGCATGTCGCAGGAATCCAGCCGCACCAGTTCGGTTGTCTCCTTCTGGTAGTAGCGCATGTGCACGCGCGTGAGCCGCTCGAGCCCCGCGCCGAACGGGCTCTTGGGCCGACGGGCCCGTTTGGCGACCCCGCGCAGCTTGCCCTGGTCCCGCGTGAAGAAGCTGACGATCAGGTCGGCTTCCGAGTAAGGAAACGTCCGCAGGACGTACGACTCGCTAACACGAGCCGGCATAGGAAACGGAAATCAAAATTCAGATTAACATATCGGGAATCGGCGGGGCTGCGCGCGCCACGACCGGCGGCGCGCGCGGGGCTGGCCGGGATTCGACAGCGCTAGATCCAAGTGAACTTGCCGCCGACGTCCTTGATCCGGTAACGGCCAGGACTGCCCGAGGCGTGCGAGAAATCGCCCGCGTTGAGCCCGAACTGGCGCCCGCCGACCTGCTTCAGGCCGAGCGTCTGGCAAGCCAGCCAGTGGAATTCGACGCCAGGCAGTTGGCTGTCGTTCCACTCCTGGAACAACTCGGCAAGCGAAAATCCGGTTGGGGGAGAGGGCAGCAGAATGCAGTTCGGGTCGCCCCGCGTGGCAAGCTTCGCCTGGGACTTCTGCGTCCAGGAGTCTTCCTGATGGGACAGCCTGAGGTTCGGGCACGACTTGTACTCCTCGACGGTGTGATCGATGGTGTTGTACGAACCGTCGAGGATCTTGTGCTCCATGCCCGTGATGAGGTTCTTCGCGAAATGAGTGTAAAAGTGGATGCGGCAGCCGCGGGGCACCGTGGTATAACCCTGGCCCGGCTTCCAGCCGCCATGACCGCTCAGAAAAACATGTTTTGCCATCGAGAGCCTCTCCAGAACAGCTCTTCCACGGTAACAGCGAAGCCCGAAGAAAGGAAGCGGCCGCGCGGGGTTCCCCCGGCCCGCGGGCGGGCATAGAATGGGAACAGCATGGCCAGTCCCGAAGCCACTCCCACCGCCCCTTCCTGCGAACTCATCGCGACCCTGGAGAACGGCGCCAAAGTAAAGCGCCGCCTTGCGCGCATGCGCGCCTGCAATGAGAAGGACCAGAAGGGTAAGATCTGCGCCGGGCATCTGAAGCGCTGGTATTACTTCGGCGAGGAGATCGCCGCGCGCTTCGGCAAGAACGCCGAAATCTACCGCTGTGAGAACTGCAAGACGCTGTACCTGCCGAATCCGGACGAAGCGCCGCGCACCGGCACGTTGGCGTATTGACGGAGGTGCCCCGGATCCGGCAGTCCGATATTGCACCTGGGGGTGCAGGAACCCCTGCTCATCTGGTAGGGTAATCAGTTGAAGGAGTTCAACTCACTATGAAGCAAATTCTGGGTACCGCTGCAATGATCGTGCTGGGCAGCACGATGGCGATGGCCGAGTCCTGGAGCGGTCACGTGATCGACGTGATGTGCAAGGGCAAGGACGCGACGACGCACACGAAGGGCTGTGCGATCGGTTGCGCGAAGGGCGGCTACGGCCTGTTGACGGCCGATGGCAAGTTTGTGAAGTTCGACGAAGCCGGGAACGCGAAGGCGTTGGCGGCGTTGAAGGCGACCTCGCGCGAGAAGGATCTGCGGGCGAAGGTCACGGGCAAGCTGGCCAACGAAGTGATCGCGGTCGACACGATCGAAATCGAGAAGTAGAAGGCTTCAGGCCGGGGGGGCGCTGCTCAGCGCCCTCTTTCGCAGTCCCACCCAACCGGCGAACACCGCCGGATTTTCCAGCCACGTCAGCATCCAGAGCAGCATTTCTTCTTTCGCGGCCCGGGGAGCGCCTTCCAGGCGGCGAAGGGCGAACCGCGCGTGTTCCTTGGCGGTGAGGACGGCCTGGCGCACGGCGGGGCGGTCGCGGCCGGCGGCGTACTCATGGGCGAGGGCGGCGAGGGTGCGCTCGAGGGCATCGAGGGAGTCCTGGCGAACGCCTTCGACGAGCGGGGCGAGGGGAATGCCGGTGTCGCGGAGGGCGTGGCGGAGCCAGGACTCCGGCGCGCCGAGGGCGGCCTGCAGAGCGGCGAACTCAGGCGGGTCGATCACGGAGGGCTGCCGCTCGCCGAGGAGTTCGCGCAGGCGGACGAGCCGCGGCCGGCGTGGTGTGGCCACGTCTCAGGATACCCGCGAGCTTCCTCAGCGTGGGCTCTTCCGGTAACGGGCCACGGCGCGGTTATGGGCGGCGAGGTTGGCGCTGAACACGTGCTCGCCTGAATCACCGGGTTTGGCGACGAAGTACAGGTACGGGCTTTGGGCGGGCCGGAGCGCCGCGCGCAGGGCTTCGATGCCGGGGTTGGCGATGGGTCCTGGGGGGAGGCCGGGAGTCCGGTAGGTGTTGTAGGGGTGTGGGCTGGCGAGGTCGGAGCGGTAGATGGCGCCGCGCCAGCGGCCGTCGAGCAGGGCGGCGTAGATGGTCGTCGGGTCGCAATCGAGCTTCATGCCCGCGGTCAGGCGGTTCTGATAGACGGAGGCGACGAGGGGCCGTTCGGCGGCCACGGCGGACTCCTTTTCGACCAGCGAGGCGAGCGTGACGGCGCGGTGCGCGTTCGGGGGCGCGCCGAGTTCCTTCCAGACGGAACGGAATTTGGCGGTCATCTGGCGGGCGAGTTGTTCGGGGGTGGTGGCGCGGGTCAGGCGGTAGGTGGAGGGGAAGAGGTAGCCCTCGAGCGACGGGGCGCCGGGGGCGAGGTCGCCGATCAGTTCCTTGACCAGGGCCGGCTTGCGGGCCGCGGCGAGGAACGCTTCGGGAGTGAGGGGGAGCCGGAGGCGGCCGACGGCGGCGGCGGCATCGAACAGGTTGGCGCCTTCGGGGATCGTGACGGCGTAATAGTGAACATCGCCGGCGGCGAGGCGGGCGGCGACGTGGTCGGGCGTATCCGGAGCGGCGAAGCGGTACTCGCCGGCCTGGAGCACGGCGGAGGGGCGAAGAGCACGCGCGGCGAGGAACTGCCAGCGGGACCTCACGACGCCGTTCCGGGCGAGCAGCGACGCGATCTCGGCCGAGGGCATGCCGCGGGGAATCTCGAGAAAAACGGGCTCGGCAAACCCCGCATAGCGGTCTGCTTTCACAGCCCAGAGGGCGGCCCCGGCGGCGGCGGCGGCGAGGATCGCAAGGCCCGGCATCAGGCGGCGTCGTCGGGCCATTCGCAGTTCCCTTCCCCGGGAGGCCGGTGGTGGTCCAAATACTCCTGAAGCAGGATGGCGGCGGCGACGCGGTCGACGTCGCCACGGCGCCGGCTGGCGCTAACGCCGAGTTCGCGAAACAGCTCTTCCGCTTCGACGCTGGTGAGCCGCTCGTCCCATAAATCCACTGGCAATCCGGAAAATTGCGCGAGTTTATCCGCAAATTGCCGGGCGCGGGCCGCGGCGGGTCCTTCGGTTCCGTTCATATTGACCGGCAGTCCCACGACGAACCGGGTCACTTCGCGCTCCGCGGCCAGTTTCCCGATGTGGGCGAGATCCTCGCGGAGGGTCGTGCGGACGAGGGTCTGGAGGCCTTGCGCGGTGAGGCCCAGGGGGTCGCTGAGGGCGAGGCCGATGCGGCGTTTGCCGAAATCGAGGGCCAGGATTCGAGCGGGGGAATGGGACGTCACGATGGACGATTTTATCGCTCCGGGCGTCATGTTAGAGTAGCGGTAGCGATTCGGGGGAATCTCGCGCGGTGGCACTCCTCAGTCCCAGTTTACCTGTCCAGCGACCGAACAACCCGAGTGCGTTCGTGATCGCGGTGGGCGTGGTAATCGCGTTGTTATACATCGGCAAGCTGTTCTTCGTGACACTGATCACGGCGGTGATTCTCTCCTTTATTCTGGAGCCCGGCGTGAAGCTGGTGATGCGGGCGAAACTGCCTCGGGGGCTGGCGAGTTTCGTGGTCTGTTCGGTGGCACTTCTGGCGCTGTACCTGATCGGCCTGGGCTCGTACTCGCAGGCGGTGGGATTCATGGCGGACCTGCCCGGCTACTCGGAGCGGATCAGCGGGTTGATCGACGGGGCGTCGTTGCGGCTGGAGGCTGCGGAGAAGTCGGCGTACGAACTACTGATCCCAAAGCGTCTGCGGGACCGGGATGCGCGCATCCAGGCGCAGCCCATAGAACCCGCGGGGCGTTCGGCGCGGGGCAGGAAACGGGTGGCGGAGCCGCCCATGCCGCCGCCGATTCAGGAAGTGCGCATCCGCCAGGACCGGCCGCCGCTGCTGACCACGGTGTGGAACGAACTGCAGGCGTTTTACGACGTGATTCTGATGGTCTCGTTCGTGCCCTTCCTGGTGTACTTCATGCTCAGTTGGAGCGACCACCTGCGGCGGGCCTTCCTGGCGCTGTTTCATGGGCCGGACCGGCAGGTGGCGGGCAAGACCTGGGAAGGCATCGCGAACCTGGCGCGGGCCTACATGGTGGGCAATTTCCTGCTGGGCGTGTTGCTCTCCGTCGCCACGGCGCTGTTCCTCTACCTGATGAAGGTGCCGTACTGGGGACTGGTGGGGCCGATCAGCGGGTTCCTGAGCCTGGTGCCGTACGTGGGCCTGCCGCTGTCCGTGGTGCCGGCCCTGCTGGCGGCGCTGCCGGTGGCAGACAAACTGGCGCCGTACCTGGTGATCGGGACGACGGTGGCGTTCTTTCACCTGCTGGCGTTGAACCTGCTGTACCCGAAGCTGGTGGGCTCGCGCGTGCACCTGAACCCGCTGGTGGTGACGATCGCGCTGATGTTCTGGGGCCTGCTGTGGGGCGGCGCGGGGCTGATTCTGGCGATTCCGATCACCGCGGGATTGAAGGCGGTGTGCGATAACGTGGCCGGCCTGCAGGCGTACGGGAAGTTACTGGGCGACTAGCCAGGCGAGCACCGCATCCAGGCGCTCGGCGGTGAAGCGGTTCCAATCCTCGGGCGTTTGCAGTTCGGCGCGGGTCCCTTCCACCGCGCGCCGCACTGCCTCCACGTCGTGATACCGGTCGAGCCGCGGCGCGACGATCAGCACCCTTCCCGCAATCCCCTGGACGATCTCGCCGTAATCCACGGGGACATGCGAGGCCAGGCGCGGGGCGAGGCCATGCAGATGTGTGTAGTGGCGCAAGCCCTCCGTCTCCCCGGCCGGGGCGCTGAAGGGAGCGAAGGCGGAGACGGCGGCGATGCCCCGGATGCGCGGCTCAAGCGCCGCCGTCCAGAGCGCGATCTTCCCGCCGAGCGAATAACCGGCGAGGAATATGCGTGCGGCGTCGATTTCTTCGAGGGCGGCGAGCGCGTCCACCGCCGCGCGGGTGTCGGCCACCATCTTGCCGAGCAGCGACCAGCGCGGATACCGGTGGTAGAACCGGCGCGCCTGCTCCACACGCGAGCCGAAGCCGATCTGGTCGAAGGCGAAGACGGCGAAGCCGCGTTGCACCAGAGGGCCGATGTGGGGCCGCGCCCAGCGCGAGTAGCCGGTGGCGTGCGCATAGGGATGGAGCCAGATCACCACCGGGAGTTTGCCGGCAGCCGGCGCGTCCGGCAGGTAGAGGTCGCCCTTCAAATCGTCGCCGAAGGAGAGCGTGGCGGCGCGGACGCGGTTGATCGCGAGCGGGCGGCCGTAGAGCACGCCGGGCCAGCCGTCGCTGGTGCGCGGGGCGCCCTGCAGCCTGTTCCGGGCCGGATAGCGCGCGCCGGGCGGCTCTTCGCCCAGCGCCCAGCGCAGGCGTTGCGGGAGCGTGCCTTGCTTCGGCGGCTCGGGGATGGCGCCCGCGCGGCGCTGCCACCGGTCGTAATCGAAGCCGTAGAAGACCGTCTCCGGGCGTGGAAACGAGGCGCGGCCGAAGGCGGTGTCGAAGAAATCGAGATAGCGCTCAATGTCTTCGGCCGCCGTGGCGTGCTCGCCCGCGCGGAGGGAAAGCCCGATGCGGTCCGGCGCCCCATGGAACCGGTAGACGCGCCGGACCGAACGATACGCCTGCTCCCAGGCCCACGGCGCGCCTTGTCCTTCGGTCCACGCCGAAGCCATGAGCAGCGCGCGCGGCGCCACCATGGCCATCAACAGGTTCTGATCCACGGGCAGTTTGTGTTCGCGGCCCATGAAGAAGCGCAGGCGCGGGTGGAACCAGTGGGGGAAGTTGCCGGTGATCTGTTCGATGCTCTCGTTCACGAACGGATCGCTGGTGTACCGCCAGGGAGTGCCCTCGCCGGTGTTGCCGCTGGAGAGCGCCACCGCGGCGATGCGTTCGTCGAAGGCGGCGGCGAGCAGCGCCTGCTTGCCGTTGCGCGAGTGGCCGGTGATCGCGATCCGCTTGCCGTCGGCTTCGGGCACGGTGAGCAGATAATCCACCGCCCGCATGCCGGCCCACGCCCAACGCGCGAGCACGGAGAAATCGTGCTCGGGATACACGTCCAGGAACGCGTCGGAATCGTCCGTGTAGCCGTACACGGGGTCCATCGCGAGATAGACGCAACCCAGGTAACCGCGCCGGACCGCGGTCAGAACCCAGGGCCGTTCGCGCGGATGGTTCGTGAGGAAGACCGGGAACGGACCCTTGCCCGGCGGGATCAGCAGTTGCACGCGCAGGCGCCCGCGGCGCCCGGGACCGAACTCGAGCGTCACCTCGCGGAGCCGCACGCCGCCGTCGTCGCTCTCCCTGGTGACGACGGCCCGCAGGTTGTCCGGCGCAGGGGGCATCTTGCCGAAGAACCAACGTTCGTACTCGGCGCGGATCAGCCCGCGCTGGCGCGCCCACTGGGCCTGCGTCGCGATCGGCAGGCCGGTATCGAGCATCCGCAGCGGATCGGGCAGAGAGGCCTGCCCACGCATCTTCGAAAAATCCGGAGCCTGCTCGCCGGTCCGCCGCTGCCACTCGTCCCAACTCCTGTCATGCAGATTGATGCGCTGTTGCGCCGCCAACGCGCCGGCAAGCAGCAGCAGGAAAACCGAGTGCTTCACGCCGTGCACCCGGGGAACGACGCGCGGACCTGGTTTCCCTGGAAACCCAATGCGCCGCGCAGGCCTTGTTCGGACGTGTAGAACGCGAAAAGCGTGAGGCCCTTGAGGGTCGCGAAGAACGCTTCGGCTGCGGTCCGTGGGCTCGCTTCGGCCGGCGCCAACCGTTCGAAACGCTCCGCCACGGTGCCCGCCTCCGCCGCGAAGGCGCGCAGTTCTTCACGGAACCGTGCCTGGCGGCGGGCTTCGCTGTGCGTCAACACCAGGTCGATGTGGCTCGCCACGTGCGCCTCCTTCGAGCCTGGCAGCATCGCCTCCGCCGCCCCGATCACCTGGTCGAACTCCGCCTTCGAAAAGAACTGCGGCCGGTAATCGCCGGGCGCCTTTCGCAGGGCCGCGTGTTGATGCTGGAAGGCGGCAACGCCGAGCAAGGCAGCGAATTCGCGCCGGTCCATCATGCCAGTTCGCTCCGCTTCATCCTGTCCGCCAGGTATTCCGACGCGCGCCAGGCGAGCGCCATGATCCAGGTGGTGATCCCATGCGTTCCCGGCGAAGAGACGAAACACGACGCGTCGGTGACGAAGAGGTTCTTCACGTCGTGACTCTGGCAATACGGGTTCAACACACTGGTCCTGGGATCGGTTCCCATTCGCGCCGTGCCGCACTCGTGAGTGGCGTCGCCCAGCGGCTCCAGGTACTTGCGATAGGGAAGAATCTCGGCGTCGCAGGCCTTCAGCACCCGTTCCATCCAGCCGTACATGTCCTCCATCATGCGGCGTTCATTGGCGCCGTGGCCGCAGCGGAAGCGCACCTGCGGAATGCCGTAGGCGTCCTTCCGCTCCGGGTCGATTTCGAACTGGTTGGAATGATACGGCAGGCACTCGCCGTAGCCGCGCAGGGAAATGGTTGCGCCGTAGCGGGAACGGATCTCGTCCTTGAGTGCCGCGCCCCACTTTGTTTCCAGGCCCCCGGCGCTGGACATGCCGCGCCCAAACCCCGTTCCGGTGAGCAGGAAGTAACCGCCCTGGTAGTCCACCTTGTGCTGGTAATTGAAGCGCGGGATGGTGACGTGCGAACCGCCGGCGCCCTCTTCGTCCTGCCGTTTGCGATTGCGCAACAGCGGAACCACGCCCACCACGGGGCCGGACTTGATGGTGTCCATCAGATAGCGGCCGAGGAGTCCGCTCGAATTCGCGATTTTCGAATTGAGCAGGATGCGCCCGGACTCCACGGTGGACGCGGCGAGCACGACGGCCCTGGCTTTCACATCGTAGGACTTCTTCGAAATCGCGTCGAAGAACGCCACGCCGGAGGCCCGGCCCTCGCGGTCCATGGTGACCAGGTGCGCCACGGCGTTGGTGCGCAGAGTAAAGTTCGGTTTCCGCGCCAGCCGGGGCACCATCACGTCGAGCGTTGAGAAGCGCGCCCGCACGTCGCAGCCGTGACCGCACGCACCGCAGTAGTGGCATGCCGGGCGCCCGTCGTAGGGAACCGAGAGCGCGGCGGTGCGCTCGAGCAGCACCGGCACGCCGATGCGCGCGGCGCGGTCGCGAAGGAACAACTCGCCGCAGCGCGGCCGGTGCGGCGGCCCGGCGTAGATGCCGTCGGGCATGTTGACGTAGTTGTCGGCCTGGCCGGAGATGCCCACCAGGCGTTCCACTTTGTCGTAATAAGGCGCCATCTCAGCGTAGGAGACGGGCCAGGTTTCGAAGTCCAGCGGGCCGTGGCGGAAACACGAACGCCCCCACGTGTTCGTGCGCCCGCCTACCGCGCGGAGGCGTGTCCAGTGGAAGCCATCGAGGGAGTCATAGCCGTCCCGGCGCGGGTTGGTGTAGAGGTGCGCGGTGTACTCGTTGATCTTCCAGAGGCCGTCGTATTCGCCCGGTTTGCCGGCGCCGCGAAACGGCAGGTGGTACGGCAGGGAGTGGGTGAGGAAATCCTTGGCCGGGCGCAGAGTGCGTCCGGCTTCGAGCATGAGCACCTGGAGGCCGGCGTTCGCCAGGACCCACGCGGCCGTCGCACCGCCCGCGCCCGAGCCCACCACCACGGCGTCGTAGACCTTGTTCTCCATCACGCGCTCACTCCCAGAGCGCCACCGAATCGAGGTCTTTGATGATAACGCCCTTCGCCGCGAGCAGGGGATGCGCCCAGGTGGGCGATTCGGCGACGGTGTAACGGCGCACTTCTGCGTACGCGCCGGGGGCCGCGTTCGCGACGATCAGCGTGCCCTCGGTGTTCAACAGAAGCAGTGCATCGCCGGAGAGCAGGAGGGCCGCGTTGTCGCCCTGGCGCGGCGCGCCCCGCCACAGCACCGTGCCGGACTTGAGGTCGATGGCCACGAACTGGCCTTTGTTCTTGTGCGACAGGCCGAACAGCAGGTCCCCTTTGCGCACCGGGCTGCTCATGTAGAACGAGACGTCGGGGATGTGCCAAACACGCTCCGGCTTCCAGGCCGTCCCGGAACGAACCGGCCGGACCGCGGTGACTCCTTTGTCGAGACCCGAGTAGATCACGGTGTCGCCGTGGATCACCGGCGTGACGATGTTCTGGGTGTAGTCGGTCTTGAACGGAATCTGCCAGAGCAGCGCGCCGGTGGCCGCATTCACGCTGACCACGTGATCCTGCGATTGCGTGATGACCTGCGGCGTGCCGGCCAGGTTCGCCACCACGGGCGACGCGTAGCCGGGCCCGTCGCCCGCCCACTTCCACTTCTCCGCGCCTGTGGCCGGATCGAAGGCGGTCAGCGCGCCGCCGCCATGCCCGCCGGTGTGGAGGATGATCAGACCGCCGTCCGCCATGGGCGACGCCGACGAGCCGTACAGGGGCGACTTGGCGTAATCCTTCTGCCAGATGCGCTTGCCGGTGGCCGCATCCCAGGCCGTGAAGATGCCGTGGATGCCGAGCGTGAAGACGCGCCCGCCCGCGACCAGCGGCGTCGCCTTGGGCCCTTCGCCGTGCGAGACCGCGGCCGGGTTCATCTTGTACGGCGCGGGGTAGGCTTGGCGCCAGAGGACCTTTCCCAAAGCGGGATCGAGCGCCCACAACACTTCGTCGCCTTTCTCCCGCGCAAAGACGTAGACCTTGCCGCCCGAGGAAACCGGCGACGCATGACCCGCGCCGGCCTTCACCGACCACTTGCGGATCAACTTCTCCGGCCAGGCCGCACGGGCTTCGACGACGCCGTCGCGCGCCGCCCCGCGCCAGCCTGGATAGTCGGCGCCGGCGGCGCACAGGACGGTTGCACAGAGGACGAAGCAGGCTCTCATGGGTAGCATCATAGCGAGCCGCGCGATACTAACGGGAATGGATGGATTCCCTGTCGTGCTGACTCTGCCCGTGCAATGGGGCGACCAGGATGCGTTTGGCCACGTGAACAACCTGATCTATCTGCGCTGGTTCGAAAGCGGCCGCATCGCCTATTTCGAGCGCGCGGAACTATGGGCGCGGGCGGGCGACGACTTCGGCCCGATCCTGGCCTCCATCACGTGCCACTTCCGCCGTCCGGTGAACTACCCGGACCAGATCCGCGTGGGGACCGCGGTGACGCGCATCGGCCGCTCCAGCCTGACCGTGGCGCACCGCGTTGAGAACCGCGAGGGCGTCGTGGTGGCCGACGGCGATTCCGTGGTGGTGTGGTACGACTATCGCGTGGGAAAGCCCCATCCCATCGGCGACGACATGCGCGCGGCGATCGCGCGCCTGGAGAAAACCGGGCGGCCGGACTAGCAGCCGCCGCAGCCGTTCTTCCCGCTTCCGTTCAGCCGCATCCCGGCCGGCAGCGGAACCGAGTAGTCCTTCTCGATCCGTTCGCGGAACGTGGGACCGGAATTGTAGGTGCAGAACGGATAGAGCTTGCCGTCCGGCGCGGCGTAGTGGATGACGCAGCGCTTCACGCGTTCCACGTCGTAGTTGTAGGCGTCCATGAAGTGCATGCCGGCGATCATCAGCGTCTTGTAGGTGAACTCGCCGTCTCCCTTCCCGCGCCCGTAGCTCTTGTCCGTCATGCCCTGAATGGTCTGCAGGAAGCGGGTGAAGGTGAGCCCCTCCGGCGCGCGGTCCGCATGGAAATGCTTGCGCAGGGTATTCCAGGCGTTCACCTTGCTGAACAGCTTCACAAAGCGGTTCTTGCCGGCGCGGCGCGCCTCGCGGTCCAGATCCTGGAGCGCCGCGCCCATGTCCATGAACTGGGTAACGGGCGTGGCCCGGCGGTTCGCATCGACGAACAGGTAAGTCCCCATCGCGCAGTGCGGATGGCTGGAGAGCGTCGTGATCTCCTCGCCGCGCAGCGCCCCGATCAGCTTGGAGAACGGCGTCACGCAGGAGAGCGGGAACCAGTCTTCATACGGGTCGCAGATGCCCGTCTGATTCTTCACCGCATGCGCGAAATCGGCGAGCGTGAAGCGCTTGGCTTCGAGCTCCGCCTTCGCGATCCGGCCCGTGAATGCCACCGGCTGGAAGCTGATGCCGCTCACGCACTCGATGTTGTCGAGCGCAACCCGGATGATGTCCCCGATCTGATGATCGTTCAGCCCCTTGACGATGGTCGGCACGAAGACGATCTTCAAACCGGCCTTCTTCACATTCTCGATCGCCTTCAGCTTGGTCTCCCACAGGCGTTCGCCGCGGGTCCGCCGGTAGACGTCGTCGGTAACGCCGTCGAACTGCAGGTACAGGGTGTGC
This sequence comes from Bryobacteraceae bacterium, assembly GCA_031969915.1. Taxonomy (GTDB): domain Bacteria; phylum Acidobacteriota; class Terriglobia; order Bryobacterales; family Bryobacteraceae; genus DALYJJ01. Next base: position 23,431 of record DALYJJ010000093.1, read on the forward strand.
AGCCCCGCCTCCGCCGCCTGTTGGGCAAACTCCAGGTCCGCGAACTTGATCCCGTTGGTGGCCGCCTGCAGGTGCGAGAAGCCCATCTCCCTGGCCATCCGCAGCACGTCGAAGAAGCGGGGATAGATGGTCGGCTCCCCGCCCGAGAACTGCACGATGCGGCCCGACACGGGCTTGGTTTCGCGGAGCGTGAGCAGCATCTTGCGGATGTGTTCCAGCCCCGGCTCATACAGGTAGCCCGCCGTGTTCGCGTTCGCGAAGCAGACCGGACAGGTCAGGTTGCACGCGTTTGTCAGGTCGATGTTGGCGAGTCCCGTGTGGCTGGTGTGCATGGAGCACAGCCCACAATCGTCCGGGCAGACCTTGCCTTCCGGCACCATCGGGTTGGCAATGCCTTTGTTGTCCCCGAAGGTCCAACGCTCCATCTTCAGGTACAGTTCCACATCCGAGTACACGATGTCGCGGAACTCCCCGTGCTCGCGGCACTGCTTCTCCATCACCACCTTGCCGCCATCCTCGCGCAGCAACGCCGTGATCACCTTGCCGCACTCCGGGCACAGGCTGTCCGTGGTTTTCGGCAGCCCCCTGGGCACTTCACGAATGGGCGCGCCCGTATGGGTCGACTCCGGCTGCAAGATCCGGAATCCCTTGGCTTTCTCCGGTGCAAATGCCTGCGTGCTCACCCTGCCCTCCTTGCGATAGAAGGGGGGCCGCTTGCGGGGCGGTCCCCACCTTACGTGAATATAGATCTTCAGACCCGAAAGCCTCTAATATTCCCCGCCGAACGGGGTTATTTTCCACCCAAAAGGCTGTATAGTGTCCTAAACGGATCGGCGCGACCGGTCCCAACCGTGGAGGGCATCATGCGTCTCCTTGCCATCTCGTTCACGTTGCTGGCCTTCTCCGCCTGCAACCTGGTCCGCGAAACGCCCGCACGCCACGCCGTTCACAAAGGGGAGAAGGCCTCGCTCTTCCGCCCCAAGGCCGGACCCGTCTGGGTGGCCGGCGACCGGGAAACGGCGGAAACCGTCAGTGTGGCGCTGGTGGGCGGCGATACGGCGCGGCTCTTCGGCCTTGAGAAGACCGGTAAGGCCTTTCCGGCGGACCCAGGGACCACCGTCACCGTGGTGGCCGAATCCTTCAACGAGCGCCATGTGCGCGTCACGTCCGGCCGCCACGCCGGGAAGGAGGGCTGGGTGCCCTACGAATGGCTGCGCCCGGCGCGCGAAGGCAACTGAGCCCGCCGAGGGAGGCTTACTCGCGGTAGCCTTCCCCGGGCCGAACGGTGCGGATCCAGTGATCCGAGAACTGGGCGTGCGACCCGGGGAGTTCGTACTTCGGCATGTGGCAGGAGGCGCAGTCGGGGCCTTTGCCGCACGGCGTGGCTCCCCGCCCCTGGTCGTGGCAGGCGCGGCAGGCTTGCTCGGTCTTCTGGGCGGTCACCTCGCCGGGACGGTGCGGATCGTGGCAGGCCACGCAACTGGCGCGCCGGTCTTCGGCGTCGTAGCACTTGCTCTTGGTGATGCGGTAGGGCTGGAAGCGGACCGTCTGCACGCCGCGCACGCCCATGGTGGAGACCTGCGCCCAGGTGCGGTGGCATTGCCCGCACATCTCGTTCAGTTCCTCGGAGGTGGACTTCTTGAAGCCCTCGATGCGCCCCGGGCGCTTGGCCGCGCTCTGGAAGCCGGCCAGGTGCCGCGTACCATCGCCGTGACATCGTTCGCAACTGACGCCCGGCGTCAGCCCGGTGAGTTCGTGGCCGCTGATCCTGCCGCTACCGTGGCAACCGAAGCATTCTTTGACATCGCCGTCGCCCATGCGCCGCCCGGCCGCTTCGGCGAGATTCGCCGGCGCCCGGTTCGGCGCCCCCACGGTTACGTCCAGGCCGCCGCCCGGCCCGGCGCCGGGATAGAAGCTGATCCGCGATTCGTGGAGTTTGCCCTCCACCTGGTACACGAAGGTTTGCCCGGTGCGGCCCGTGCCCACGGCCCAGAGCAACTTGTAGGAGAGCTCCTCGCCGTCGCGCGACACCTCGTAGACAAGAGCGTCTTTCTCGCGCCTAACGGCGTACCGATAGCCGTCGATCGTTCGTGTCCACTCGGCGCGCCCGCTCAGCGCGGCAGACTCACCGGGCCGCACCAGCGTTTGGGCCATGTTGCTGCCCGCGG
>DALYJJ010000094.1:0-25369 GCA_031969915.1 Bryobacteraceae bacterium
CTTTGCAGTAGGCTTCGAAGGCGCTGGCGCTCTTGAGCAGGCCGAGCCACTCGATGTGCGCGTCGGCAGCCCCGGGAGCGATGGCCGCGAAATGGACGTCCAGCAGGTTCGTCAGGTTGAGCGCCCGTTCCGTATAGCGGCCGAGCCGGATAAAATGCCAGCCTTCGCCATGGTTCATCATCGCGTTGGTGATGCCCTGGAAGAGCCAGGAGCCCTCCTGGACGCCGGCGAGAAAGGTCATTGGTTCCGCGTTCCAGTCATCGCCCGGCCGGTGGCGGTAGACCTCGAGAAACAGCCGGTTCAATTGCTCCCACATTTCGGAGCTGATCTGTTCGCGCACCTGGCGGGCGTTCTCGCGGGCGGAACCGATGCAGGAGGCGATGGAAGAAAGGTTCGCGCGGTCCACGCACATCAGTTGGGTGAAGCGGTGGGTGTCGAAGGGTAGTTCATTCTTGGGGGCCTGCCCCATGCATTCCAGGACCCGGCGCCAGCGCCGGTCGGCCGGCGTGGCGGAGTGGTCGAGCATGAGGTTCAGGTTGACCTCGAGGAGGCGCGCGAGGTGTTCGGCGCGCTCCAGGTAGCGGCTCATCCAATACAGGCTGTCGGCGACTCGGGAAAGCATGCGTTCAGTGGTTGAGGACCCAGGTATCCTTGCTGCCCCCGCCTTGCGAGGAGTTGACGACCAGAGATCCCCGCTTCAGGGCGACGCGCGTGAGTCCGCCGGGGACGATGGTGACTTTGTCTCCGTACAGGATGTAGGGGCGAAGATCGACATGGCGGGCCTCGACTCCGCCTTCCACGAAACAGGGCGCGCGGGAGAGCAGAAGAGTGGGCTGGGCGATGTAGTTGCGGGGATCGGCGAGGATGCGCTCGCGAAACTCGGCGCGCTGCTCGGCGGTGCTATGCGGGCCGATGAGCATACCGTAGCCGCCGGATTCGCCCACCGCCTTGACGACGAGCTGATCGAGGCGGTCGAGGACGTACTCCCGATGCGACGGCTCCGTGAGCAGAAACGTCTCGACGTTGTTCAGGATCGGATCCTGGTCCAGGTAGTAGCGAATGATGCGGGGGACGTAGGCGTACAGGGCCTTATCGTCGGCAACGCCGGTGCCGATGGCGTTGCAGAGGTTCACGTTGCCCGCGCGGTAGGCGTTAAACAGGCCGGGGACGCCGAGGGCGGAATCGGAGCGGAAGGCGAGCGGATCGATGAAGTCGTCGTCGATGCGGCGGTAGATGACATCGACGCGGCGCAGCCCGGCGGTGGTGCGCATGTAGAGGACGTTCTCGTGGACCACGAGGTCGCGGCCTTCCACCAGTTCGATGCCCATCTGGCGGGCCAGGAAGGCGTGCTCGAAATAGGCGGAATTGTAGACTCCGGGGGTGAGCAGAACGACTGTCGCGTCGCCGCGGCCCTGGGGCGCGAGCGAACGCAGGGTGGAAGACAGGGCCTGGCCGTAGTGGTCGATCGGCCGCACGCCGCAGCGGCTGAGGATCTGCGGAAAGACCCGCTTCATCACTTCGCGCGAAGTCAGCATGTAGCTGACGCCGCTGGGCACGCGCAGGTTGTCCTCCAGCACCGCGAACGAGCCGTCGGGGAGGCGAACCAGGTCGGTGCCGGCAACGGTGACGTACACGTCACGGGGCACGGGGATGCCCCGCATTTCGCGGCGGAAATGGCGGCAGCTATAGACGAGATCGCGAGGCAGCGTGCCGTCGTTGAGGATGTTGGCGTTGGAGTAGAGGTCTTTCAGGAAGAGGTTGAGCGCGGTGATGCGTTGGGCGAGGCCGCGTTCGATGGTCTCCCATTCGGGCCCGGTGATGATGCGCGGAATCAGATCGTGGGGAAAAATCCGCTCGGTGCCTTCCTCGCGGCCGTAGACGGTGAAGGTGATGCCCTGGTGGAGGAAGTAGAGATCGGAGGCCTGTTTCCGGCGCCGGAGTTCCTCGCCCGGCAGGTCGAGGAGGACGTCGTAGAGCGGCTCGTAGTGGGATCGCGGCGAGGCGTCGCCGGTGAACATCTCGTCGTAGGCGTCGTCCAGTTGATAGCGATGAAACGGCGCGGGCTGCGGCCGCTCGCGCGCGGTTTCGAAGGTTGCCATTCCACCAGCCTTGCGAATGAGGGAACTTCTTACGGGGAAGTAACTTTACGGTAACTTAGCACAGAAGCGGGGCGTTCGGCGACCTGCCGCTATAATCGAGGAAATGCTGGTATTGGCGATGGCGGCGATGATGGCCGGAGGCGTGGTTTCGCGGCCGGTTTCGAATCTGTATTCGGGTCCCAGCCGGGACGCGGACGTAGTGACGCAGGCGATCTATTCCACCGCGGTGACGGTGCTCGAAGAGCGCGGTCACTGGCTGCGGGTCCGCACCCCGGACGAATACGCGGGATGGATTGAGAGCGACGCAGTGCGGCGCCTGCGGGAGGCAGAACGGGCGTTCGCCACAGCGGGACGGGTGGCGGAGGTGGGCAGCCTCTTCGCGCACCTCTACCGCGAACCCAGCGTGACCAAACACGAACCGGTGTTGACGGTTCCTTTCGAGACGCGGCTGGAGGTGGTGGCGGAGCCCGAACGGGAAGGCGGGCGCTGGATTCAGGTCCGGCTGATCGACGACCGGCCGGCCTGGGTGCAGCGCGGCGACGTCGTCTTTGAGCCGGGCAGGCAGTCGATCGACGAAACCATCACGCTGGCGCGCCGCTTTCTCGGCCTTCCGTACACCTGGGGCGGGACATCGAGTTTCGGCTACGACTGCTCGGGGTTCACGCAAATGCTCTGCCGCCGCCGGGGCATCGGCCTCCCTCGCGACGCCAAGCCGCAGGCCAATTGGGACCAGGCGCGGAGGATCGAGCGGAGCGAATTGCGCGCCGGCGACCTGGTCTATTTCGGACCGTCGCTCGAAAAGATCAACCACACGGGTTACTACATCGGCAACGGCGAGTTCATTCATGCGACGACAAACGGCCGGCCAGTGGTGCAGATCAGCCGGCTGGACGACACGCCGTGGACCACGCTGTTCGTGGCCGCCCGGCGCGTGGCGGTGCCCAGCGCCGCCGCACGCGAGGAGAAGCGATGACCCGAAGAAATGCACTTCGCGCCGGACTGGCGGCGGCAGCAGCGGCAAGCGGGGCGGCGCCGGCGGCGCGCGCCGCCGCGGGCGGCGAGATCGAGACCGAGGTGATGCGGCTGAAGCTGCGGCACACGTGGACGACCGTGATGTCGTCCAGCGAGTATCGCGACGTCCTCTACGTCCACTACACAGCGGGCGGGTTGACCGGGCACGGCGAAGGCGCCCCGATCGTGCGGTATAAAGAGACGGCGCTCACGGGGCAGAAGGCGATCGAAGGCCTGCGGCCGTGGCTCGAATCGGCGGACCCCTGGCAGTATTCGAAGGTCCTCGACCGTGTGTTCCGCGAAGTTCCGGGGGAGTATGCGGCGAAGGCCGCGCTCGACATCGCGTTGCACGATTGGATCGGAAAGCGCCTGGAGATCCCGCTCTACCGGCACTTTGGCGTAGACCCCAAGGATGCGCCGGTCACCACGTTTTCGATCGGCATCGACACGCCGGAGGTGGTGAAGCAGAAGGTGAAGGAAGCCGAACCCTTTCCCGTACTGAAGGTGAAAGTGGGCCTGAAGACGGATGAGGAAATGATCGACGCCGTTCGCAGCGTGACGAAGAAACCGCTCCGCGTGGACGCCAACGAAGGCTGGAAGACGAAGGAAGAGGCGGTGGAGAAGATCCTCTGGCTGGAAAAGCAGGGCGTGGAACTGATCGAGCAGCCGCTGCCCGCGCACATGATCGACGAAGCGCGGTGGGTGCGCGGCAAAGTGAACATACCGGTGATCGCGGACGAGGCTTGCCTGCATCCCGGCGACATTCCGAAACTGGCGGAGTCGTTCGACGGGGTGAACATCAAGATCGACAAGTGCGGAGGGCTCCTGGAGGGCTTCCGGATGATCTCGATCGCGCGCGCGCTTGGTTTGAAGACCATGCTGGGGTGCATGATCTCCAGTTCGGTGGCCATCACGGCGGCGGCCCATCTGTCGCCGCTGGTGGACTACGCCGACCTCGATGGGCACCTGCTGATCGGGAACGACCCGTTCAGGGGCGTGAAGGTGGAGAACGGCAAGCTGGTGTTGCCGGACGGGCCGGGATTGGGCTTGACGAGGATCGCATGAGGCCGGCGCTGGCGCTGTTGTTTGCGATGGCAGCGGCGGGTTGTGCGCAGGATTTGGTGGAGGTCCTGGACATCCCGCTCGATATCCGCTACGCGACGGCGAACAACTTCACGGGCAAGCAGGTCTACGCCGAGGCGCGCTGCTTCCTGCGGCGAGAAGTGGCTGACCAACTCCGCCTGGTGCAGCAGGACCTGAAGCGCGAGGGACTGAGCCTGAAGCTCTACGACTGCTACCGGCCGCTCTCGATCCAGCGCCGGTTCTGGGAGTTGATGCCCGATGAGCGGTACGTCGCGAACCCGGCCAAGGGGTCGCGTCACAATCGCGGCGCGGCCTTGGATCTGACGCTGACTGGAGCGGACGGGCGGGAGTTGCCGATGCCCACCGGCTACGACGATTTCACGGAGAAGGCGCACCGCGACTATCAAGGCGGGCCCCCGGAGGCGCTACGCAACCGGGAGCGGCTGGCGCGGGCGATGGAGAAACACGGCTTCGTGGGATTGCCCACGGAGTGGTGGCACTTCGACGCCGCCGGGTGGGAAAAGTACCCACTGCTGGACGTCGGCTTCGATCGAATCGGGAGAAAGTAACGCGCGCGGCACTAGCGCAGGGCGCGTCCCGCGTGATAGCTGTGAGTCTTGTACTGGCGGTACAACATTCCCGTGGCCGTATGGGCGGCGTTGCTGGCAGGGGCCGCTTCCCTGCCCGGGCTCGATCCGACGCTGCGCATTTCGCAGTACCACAAGCAATATTGGCAGGTCGAGCAAGGGCTGCCCCATAGCTACGTTCCTTCGATCCGCGTTTCTCCCTCCGGCTACCTGCTGGTGGGAACCGCGGAGGGTCTGGCCCGCTTCGACGGCGTTTCGTTCCGGGCGTTGCCCGCCGATCCCGAACTCCGGCTGGACCGCCGCTGGATCACCGCGCTGCACACGGCCCGGGACGGAACGCTCTGGGTGGGGACATTCGACGGCGCGCTGCTCGAACTGGTCGACGGCCGCGTGAAAGCCAGGCATTCGCCGGGCGGTTCGGTCTTCGACCTGCTCGAAGACCGGCAGGGAACGGTGTGGGCCAGCACGCGCAACGGGCTGTTTCGGGTTCGCGCCGGTACGGCCGGCAAGCAGTCCGACCTGCGCCCTCCTCTGGAGACGTCCTGGAATGTGCTGGCGGTGGGCGCGGCGGGCGAACTCTGGGTGGTCACCGCGCGCGGCCTTCACGTTCGTAAAGGCAACTCGTTCCTGTTGCGCGCCGGCAACGGCGGAGCACATGGCGACATCCTGACCGTGCGTGCGGCGCGTGGCGGGTGGCTGTGGCTGGGCACCAGCAAAGGGTTGTTCCGGCTGAGCGCCGAGGGCGCCTCATTGCCCGTTCGCGGGCCGGGCATTCCCGGGCCCGTGGTGAGCCTGCTTGAGGATCGCGACGGCACGTTGTGGGTGGGCTCGTGGGGCCGCGGCCTGCACCGCGTGCGCGGCGAGCGGGTGGAGCACTGGTCCGCGAGCGAAGGCTTGCCGGACGATTCGATCCGCACGCTCGCCGAGGACGCCGAGGGCAATCTCTGGATCGGGATGAGGAGCGGCGGGCTGGGGCGCTGGCGCGATACGCGCCTGGTTCCCGTGGGAATGCCCGAAGGGCTGGCGGGAGACTATGCGACGACAGTGGCCTCGGACTCCTCGGGGAACCTGTGGCTGGGCACCTGGCGCGGCGGCCTGTACCGCTGGAACGAAGGCGTGCCGGAGAGCCAGCCGGTGCCCTTGCCGACACTCTATTTCTCGATTCGCGCTTTGGCGATCGATCGCCGCGGACATCCCTGGCTGGGCAACTGGGAAGGGCTCTTTGAGTTTGACGGCAGGTCGTACCGGCGCCATCTGACACAGCCCGGAGCGCCGGAGGGCAGCGTGTCCACGTTACTCTTCGACCGCGCGGGCGCCCTGTGGGTCGGGACGGGCGGCGGCCTCTATCGCTTTCCGGAAGGCCGGCCCACTACGCCACGGCCACCGGCGGTCCTGGCCGGGACGGAGATCACCGCGCTGCTCGAATCCGCAGACGGTACGGTCTGGGTGGGCGCCTCGAGCGGGCTTCACCGCCTGGCGCCAGCGGCGGCCACCGTCGAACGGATAAGTGGGTTCACAGCCGATCCGATTCACTCGCTCTTCGAGGACGCCAAAGGCCGCGTGTGGGCTCCCGCGGCGGCGGGAACCATCGTTGTGGTGAGCGCAACGGGGCTGCACGTTCTCGATCGCCGCCATGGCTTGCCGCAGCACGCGCTGTACCGGGTGATCGAGGACGCGAGTGGCAATTACTGGCTCAGCTCCGGACGGGGGATCTTCGAGCTCAAAAGAGGTCCTCTAGAGGCCGTGCTTGCCGGCGCGAGGCAATCTCTGGAAGTGGTGCTCCATGGCCAGGACGACGGCATGCGGACCATCGAGTGCCACGGGCTCTCGCAGCCCTCGGGCGGGCGGGACCGCGACGGCGGCCTGTGGTTTCCGACGGCGCGGGGATTCATCCGCATCCGGCCGCAGCCGGCGCGAGCGCGGCCCGCTCCGCGCGTGGTGATCGAAGAGCATCCGGGCGCCGTTCTGCCCCCGGGCACGCGCAACGTGGAACTGCGCTTCACGGCGCTCCGGCTCTCCACGCCCGGGAAGGTGCGCTTCCGCTATCGAATGACCGGATACGATCCGGATTGGGTGGACGCGGGCGCCGAACGCACGGCCCGCTACAACCAGTTGCCCGCGGGCCCGCATCGCTTTGAGGTGCAGGCACGCGATCCGGAAGGGGAATGGAGTCCGGCGGCGGCGGTCACTCTGGATCAACAGCCGCGGTTTTCCGAGACCTGGTGGTTCGCCGCTTTGCTGGGCGCGGGGCTGGTCGGCGCCGCCGCCGGCGTCCACCGGTGGAGGCTGCACGCGATCCGCGGCCGGTACGCGGCGGTGGTGGAAGAGCGCAACCGCATCGGTAGAGAATGGCACGACACGCTGGTGGCGGGCTTCTCGGCGATCTCGCTGCAGATCGAAGCGGCCCTGGCGAGCATCGCGCACAGGCCGGACCGCGCCTCCGACATCCTGGACATGACGCGGCGGATGGTCCACCACTATCGGGCCGAAGCGCGGCGCGTGATCTGGGACTTGCGAGACGACCGGCCGGAAGGTGAGACTCTTCCGATGGCCGTGGAGAACGCCTTGCGCCGGGTGATCGAGAATCAGGGAATCGAAGGCGCGGTGAGTTCCGAAGGCGCGCCCGTGGAACTTCCCGCCGATTTGCAGCACAATGTACTGCGCATCTGTCAGGAGGCGATGTCCAATTCCGCGCGGCATGGAAATCCTTCCCGCATCGATGTGCGGCTGGTGTTCGCTCCGGGAGAACTAAAGGCCGTGGTCAGCGACAACGGCTGCGGTTTCCGGGCCGACAGGTCCTCGGCTGTCGCCGCCGGTCATTTCGGCCTCACGGTGATGCAGGAGCGGGCGCGCCGCCACGGTGGATCGCTGCGCATCGAGAGCCAGTCGGGAAGAGGCACCACCGTGGAAACCGTGATTCCATTGCATGGAGGCCGGGAGTGAGCGAGCCGATCCGCATTCTGATTGTGGAGGATCAATATTTCTTCCGCCTGGCGCTGCGGACGACCATCGATTCGCGGCCCGACATGACTATCGTCGCGGAGACCGGCAAGGGGAATGAGGCCTTGGACCTGTGCCGCGGGAGCCGTCCGGACGTGGTGATCATGGACCTGCGCCTGCCCGGCCTTTCGGGCTTCGAGGCGATTGACCAGATCCATCGCGAGTTCCCGGGCATCGGCATCCTGGTTCTGAGCAACTACGAAGGGAGCGAGGATGTGCACCGGGCGCTCGCGGCGGGCGCACTCGCCTACCTCACCAAAGACGCAGGCGCGGATCTGCTGATCGCAGCGATCCTGAGCACCCGCGCGGGAAAACGCTACGTCACGCCATCGATCGGCGCGCTCCTGGCCGAGCGCGTACCCGGAGCGGAGTTGACCGGCCGCGAACTCGACGTGCTGCGGCTGCTGGCGATGGGCCGGAGCAACCGCGAGTTGGGCGAACAGTTGGGCATCGCCGAGAACACGGTACGCATTCACGTCAGCCGCATCCTGGACAAGCTGGGCGTGGAGGACCGTACGCAAGCCGTGCTCCTGGCGATCCAACGCGGATTGGTGCATGTTGATTGAAGTAGTCTTTTCGGACTATGGTTTACTAATCCGAAACTCAGACGACACGGTCGGAAATCGGTGACAGGATGGGCAAGCCGCGGAGTTCTACCGGACCCGCGGAGCTTCAGGAAGGAGACCATGATGTCCCGTTTTGCCCGCCTCTTGCTGCTGATTGCGCTCTGCGCTGCCTGCGCCTTTTCGCAGGTTGGCCGCGCCAGCCTGTTCGGCACGGTTACCGATTCCACCGGCGCCGCGGTTTCCAACGCCAAGGTGCAGATCATCAACACCGGAACCAACGTTGCGACCACTGCCGTCACCAATGAAGCGGGCTACTACACCGCTCCGTCGCTGCCCGTCGGCAGCTATCAGTTGGTGGTGGAACAAACCGGCTTCAAGAAGGCTGTTCGCGACGGCATCACGCTCCAGGTGGACCAGCGCGGCCAGGTGGACATCGCGCTCGAGGTCGGCAACCTGTCGGAATCCATCACCGTGAGCGGCGAAGCGCCGCTCGTCGACACAGGCAGCAGCACGGTGGGAAAGGTGATCGAGAACAAGCGCATTCAGGAGCTGCCCATCAACGGACGCAACGCGCTGGCGCTCACCTTGCTGGCGCCGGCGGTGCGCACCACGTTCGCCGGGAATCCGAACGGATTCGCCGATCGCGGCATCGCGCTGTCCGGTATGAGCATCAACGGCGGACCCTCCGCATTAAACGCCTTTGTGATGGACGGCGCGAACAATAACCAGGGGTATCTGGCCGACGTGAACGTGAGTCCGACGGTGGATGCGGTACAGGAATTCAAAGTGCAATCGGCCACCATGTCGGCGGAGTTCGGGTTCACGGCGGGCGGCGTAGTGAACCTGGTGACCAAGAGCGGCACGAACGAATTCCATGGCACGCTGTACCACTTCCTGCGCAACGACAAGTTCGACGCGCGCAACACCTTCGCCGCGTTGCGCGCGCCGTTTCGGTATAACCAGTTCGGCGGCGCGCTGGGCGGGCCGGTGAAGCTGCCCAAGATCTACGACGGCAAGAACCGCACGTTCTTCTTCTACAACTTTGAGGCCTGGTACTTCCGGCGGGCCTCGAATCCGATCGGATCGACACCCATCGACACGTGGCGGCGGGGCGATTTCTCGAACTTCCTCAACGATCGCGGCCAGGTGATTCCGGTGTTCGATCCGGACACGCTACGGCGCGAGGGCGCGCAGGTGTTCCGCACGCAGTTCCCGAACAACGTGATTCCGACGGCGCGGCTGGACCCCACGACGGTGGCGTTCCTCCGTTACATGCCTGCGCCGAACCGCACGCCGGTGAACGCATTCACGCAGCAGAACAACTATCTTTCGACGATCACCGAGAGCCGCGAGATGCAGCAGAACACTGCGAAGGTGGATCACCGGTTCAGCGACCGGAATTCGATCTACGGCCGGTACACGTTCTACCGCCACTTCACGAATGCGGGCAACCTGCAATCGCCCTGGCCGGACCCGCTGGTGCGGGCGCGGCTCGACGACCTGCGCAACAACAACTTCGTGCTGAACGACACGCACACGTTTTCCCCGAACCTGCTGAACGAATTCCGAGTGAGCGTGGCGCGCTCGTCGTTCCCCTTCCAGGCAGCGAGCTTTGGGCAGAACCTGCCCCGCGAGCTGGGCCTGCATCCGTCGATCCCCTCCGACACGCTGCCCTTCATGAACAACTTCGGATTCGCCAACTTCGGCGCGTTCACGGTGGGCCTGCGAGGCAGCACGAACTGGCAGTTCTTCGACATGATCACCTGGATCAAGGGCGGGCACACGGTGAAGATCGGCTACGATCACCGGCTGAACCAGGCGAACAACTTCCAACGGGAAACGCCCTCGCACTCATTCAACTTCGGCGGCGGGCTCACCAACAACCCGGCGGCGCCGGCGGGTACGGGCTCGGCGTTCGCGACGTTCCTGCTCGGCCAGGTTGCGAGCGCCACGGGCTTCGTGTACCTGGGCGAAGCGCAGAAGTCGTACTCGTCGAGCGTCTTCATCCAGGACGACTGGCGGGTGAACCGCAAGCTGACGGTGAACCTCGGCCTGCGGTGGGACTACCAGCAGTGGCCCCGCGAACGGAACAACGGCACCTCGAATTTCGACCCCACCCGCACCATAGCGGGAACGAATCTGCGGGGCGCGACCGTCTTCGCAGGCGTCGACTACGGCGCTGCGCCGTTCGAACCCATCTACTCGAATTTCGGTCCGCGCGTCGGCTTGGCCTACGACCTCACTGGCAAGGGCTCGACCGTGTTCCGCGCCGGATACTCGATCTACTATCCGAGCACGTTTTATCGGGACACGTTCGGCAGCACATCGGGTTTCGCCAACACGCAGACCCAATACATCCCGCCGGGCGGCGATACGAACCTGCCCGCGTTTCGCTTCCGCGACGGCCTGCCGTTCGCGCCCACGCAGCCGCTGGGCGCGCGCCTCGGCGCCGCGGGTTTCCTCGGGCAGAACGTCACCTGGGATCAGCCCAATGAAAGAGTGCCGATGTCCCAGCAGTGGTCGGCTTCCTTGCAGCAGCAGGTGAAGGGATGGCTGCTCGACGCCACCTACTCGGCCAATCGCGGCACGCACCTGATCGCCGGCGGCTACAACTTGAACGGCGTGCAGCCGCAGAACTGGCAGTTTGGCCAGCGCCTGACCCAGGAGCGGGTGGCAAACCCGTATGCCGGCCAGGTGCCCGGCGCGTTGGGCGGCGCGACCATTACGCTACAGCAATCGCTCGCCGCGTTCCCCTACTACAACGCGGTCACGGTTCGGAACCCGCACCTCGGCAACTCCATCTACCACGCGCTCCTGTTCACGGCCGAGCGCCGCTTCCAATCCGGCCTGGTGCTGTTGTTCTCCTATACGAATGGCAAGCTGATCAGCGACTCCGTGGTGACGCCGATCAACTTCGGACCCGGCCTGGAACAAGTGGGCATCGTCGGCTACCAGGACGGCCTGGCGGCACGGAATCTGGAGCGGGCGATCGACCCAACCGACATCTCGCAGCGCGGCGTCATCAGCCTGGTCTATGAACTGCCCTTCGGCAAGGGCCGCAAGTTCGGCGCCAACGTGAACCGCGTGGCGAACGTACTGATCGGCGGCTGGCAGTTGAACAACATCACCACCATGCAGACGGGCGTGCCGCTCACCATCTCCGGCGCCAACAACTTCCGGGCCGGCCGGCCGAACTCGACCGGGTCCAGCGCGAAGATCGACAATCCCACGGCCGCGCGATGGTTCGACACGACCCAGTTCGTGAACCCGCCGAACTTCACACTCGGTACGATCGGGCGCACGCTGCCCGACGTACGTTCGCCGGGCGTGTTCAACATGGACCTTTCGGCGATCAAGGACACGCGCCTCACGGAAGCGCTCCGCCTGCAGTTCCGCGCGGAGGCGTTCAACTGGCTGAACAACGTCAACCTGGGACTGCCCAATATGGGTTTCTCCGCGGGTCCCGATGGCCGCAACCAGAGCGCCGCGTTCGGCACCATCGTCTCCGCGCGAGACGCCCGTATCGTCCAATTCGGCCTGAAGCTGATCTTCTAGATCCGCCAGGCGCGTTCCGGCGGGGGCACGGTTCCCCCGCCGGTCGGCTTCTCCGCTCCCGAACCAAGCTTCCAGGAGAGTGCTCATGCCCGTGAACCGCCTCTGCTTCCTGCTGCTTCCCGTCGCGGCGTTGGCCGCTCCGCCGGAAGGCTACAAACTCCACTGGGCCGATGAGTTCGAGGGCTCCTCGCTCGACACAGCGAAGTGGCTGCATCGGACCGATTCGAAGCACTGGAGCACGCAGTTGCCATCCAACGTCACGGTGGCGGACGGCAACCTGATTCTGAATCTCAGAAAAGAGCAAGCCGGCGGCAAGGAATACACCGGCGCGGGCGTGATCAGCCGGGAGGCCTTTCGCTTCGGCTATTACGAATCTCGTTTTCGCATCGACGCGGGCAAGGGTTGGCACTCGTCGTTCTGGATGATGGGCCACGACGGCTCGGGCGGCACCGGCACGACCAAGACGGAGTTGGAACTCGACGTCATTGAGAACGACTCGATCGATCTCACCTCCTACGGCGTGAACATTCACAAGTGGCAGGGCGAGCACACCACGCACGGACACAAGAAAGTGGCTACGCCCACGCTCGCCGAGTATCGCGTGTTCGGCTGCCTCTACACTCCGCAACAGGTGATCTACTACCTGGACGGCCAACCAGTGCAGACGGTCGACGTATCGCAATTGCCGCATGGCGATCTGCACATCTGGCTGACCTCCATCGCCTCCCACCTGGGCAAAACGGACCGCGTGGACGATGCGCGTCTGCCGGGCCGCGTGCTCTTCGATTACGTCCGCTTCTATTCAAAATGACGCGCCGCACGGTCCTTCAATCCGGCGCCGCTCTGCTGCCGCTACGGGGGCAGGCCGCCGCGCCGCTGCCGCCGAGCACGCTCGACTTCCAGCGGTTGCTGCCGAAGCGCGCGCCGCGAGCGAACATCTTCACGCTTCCCGATTACATGGTCTGGTGCGCGAGCATGGTCCGCACGCCCGACGGCGTCTGCCACATGATGTTCTCGCGCTGGCCGCGCGCGCTCGGGTTTGACGCCTGGGCGACGCACTCGGAAATCGCCTACGCCACCGCGCCCCGCCCGGAAGGCCCGTACACATTCCGCCACGCCGCGCTGCCGGCGCGATGCGCGCGTTACTGGGACGGGCACGTCACCCACAATCCGTGCGTCATCGCGCACGGCGGGAAATTCTACCTCTACTACACCGGCAATCACGGCCCCGATACCTGGAAGCCGGATGCCAACCCGACGCAGGAAGGCTGGTGGGTGCACCGCAATCACCAGCGCGTGGGCGTGGCCGTGGCGGACCATCCATCGGGACCGTGGAAGCGTTCCGACCGCCCGCTCCTGGACGTGCCGGAGTACGGCCAGGGCATCATCGGCGTGCCGTGCGTCGCCGCGCGGCCGGGCGGCGGTTGGCTGATGGTCTATAAAACGCTTGCGCCTGGGCCGGGGCGATTTGGCGGAGGCGTGTTCAACTATCCTGCCGTGGCGGATCATCCGCTCGGACCGTTTCGCAAGCACGCGGTGCCCATGGTGGACAAGCGTAAGGTCTTCGACAGGCACTTCGACTTTCACATCGACGATCACGTCGAGTTCTTTTGCGGCGACCGCTACTACGCCATCGTGAAAGACCACGACGCTCCGTTCCTCACACCGCACGGCCGCTGTCTGTACCTGCTCGAGTCCCCGGACGGCCTGGCGTGGGAGAGGTCAAAACATTTGCTGGTGACTGCGTTTCAGCTCGATTGGGACGACGGCTCGACGCAGCACTTCGAGCGGCTTGAAATGCCGAAGCTGCACTTCGAAAACGGAAAGCCGAGAGTGCTCTTCCTGGCCGCCCGGACCGCGGGCGACCCGGCCGCCGTTTCCTTCAACATCGCCGTCCCCCTCGGAGGTGGTTCGTGATCAGAGAACCAGGGCCGCACGCAAGAGCCCCGCGCGAAGTGCGCCTGGACGCCGACCTGGCGATTGCGGGCGGCGGGCTGGCCGGGACTTGCGCGGCGATCACCGCCGCGCGGGCGGGCCTCCGTGTGGTGCTGGTGCAGGATCGCCCGGTTCTTGGCGGGAACTCGTCGTCCGAAGTGCGCCTGTGGATCCTGGGCGCGACGTCGCACATGGGCAACAACAACCGCTGGGCGCGCGAGGGTGGCGTCATCGACGAGATCCTGGTGGAGAACCTGCACCGCAACCCGGAGGGCAATCCCCTGGTGCTCGACAGCATCGTGCTCGAAAAGGTGGTGGAGGAGCCGAACATCACGCTGCTGCTGAACACCGCGGTGCACGAGGTGGAGAAGTGCGGCCCCGACACGATCTCCGCGTTGAGCGCCTTCTGCAGCCAGAACAGCACGGCGTATCGCATCGCCGCGCCGCTGTTCTGCGATGCCTCGGGCGACGGGATCGTCGGCTTTCTCGCGGGCGCCGCGTTTCGCATGGGCGCCGAGAGCCGCGACGAGTTCGGCGAAGGCTTCGCGCCGCCCGCCGCTTATGGTGAGCTGCTCGGCCACTCGCTCTACTTCTATTCGAAGGACACCGGAAGGCCGGTGCGCTTCACTGCGCCGTCGTTCGCGCTGAAGGACATCACGAAGATCCCGCGCTTCCGGGACATCAAAGCCACCGACTACGGCTGCCGCTTCTGGTGGTTCGAGTACGGCGGCCGCATGGACACGGTCCACGACACCGAGGCCATCAAGTGGGAGCTGTGGAAGGTGGCGTACGGGGTGTGGGACTACATCAAGAACTCGGGGCGTTTTCCGGAAGCGGAAACGATGACGCTCGAGTGGATCGGCACGATTCCCGGCAAACGCGAGAGCCGCCGCTTCGAGGGCGACCTGATCCTGACACAGCAGGACGTGGTGGAGCAGCGCGCGCACCCGGATGCGGTTTCCTTTGGCGGCTGGGCGATGGACTTGCATCCCGCCGACGGCGTCTACAGTGAGCTGGCGGGCTGCACGCAGTGGCACTCGAAGGGCGTGTACCAGATTCCCTTCCGCACCATGTACAGCCGCAACATCCGGAACCTGCTGCTGACGGGGAGGCTGATCAGCGTGTCGCACGTGGCGTTCGGCTCCACGCGGGTGATGGCAACCTGCGCCCACAACGGGCAGGCCGCGGGAATGGCCGCGGTGCTTTGCCGGCGCCACAACGTGATGCCGCGCGAAGTCCCGATGGCGGAGCTGCAGCGGGAGTTGATGCGTGCGGGCCAGTACATCCCCGGCCTGGCGCTGGACGATCCGGAGGACCTGGCGCAAACGGCCTCGCTTCGCGCCTCCAGTTGTTTCGAACTCGAAGAACTGCCGCCGGACAGCGAAGTGCAGGCGCTCGACATCGCGCGCGCCATGCTGCTGCCGGTGCCCGCCGGGCGCATGCCCTCGGTGACCTTCCTGGTGGATGTAGCGCGGCCGACGACACTCGCGGCCGCAGTCCGCGGCAGTTGCCGGGCGGGCAACTACACACCGGAATGCGTGTTGCATACCCAACGCTTCGATCTGCAGCCCGGACCGGGTCAGGCGATTCGCATCGCGAGTGACGTCACGATCGAATCGGCCCGCTACCTGGCCTACATCCTGGAGCGCAACCCGGACGTCTCGGTGCAGCTCAGCGACCGGCGCGTCACGGGCATCCTCAGCTTGTCCCAATCGATGAACAAGGCGGTGGCGAAAGGCGCGCGGCAGGAGCCGCCGGAAGGCAGCGGCATCGACTCCTTCGAATTCTGGCTGCCCTCGCGCCGTCCCGGCGGGAAGAACATGGCGATCGGAGTGGAACCGCCGCTGCGTTGCTTCTGTGCGAAGAACGTTGTGAACGGCGTCGCCAGACCCACCCTGCAGCCGAACGCGTGGGTGGCCGCGCCGGCCGACCAGGAGCCCTGCCTCACTCTGAGATGGCCCTCTGCGCAGACTATCGGCCGGATCGAACTCTCCTTCGACACGGACTTCGACCATCCGATGGAATCCGTGCTGATGGGGCATCCGGAGCGGGACCTGCCGTTCTGCGTTTCGAGCTACCGGGTGCTGGGCGGAGAGGGACAGGTGCTGCACGAGTGCGCCGCGAATCACCAGACGCGCAACACCATTCGGCTCCCGGCGCCGGTGCGAACCAGCGAGCTCCGAATCGAGGTGCGATCAACCCACGGCGCTCCGGCCGCGATCTTCGAAGTGAGGTGCTACGAGCGATGAATCCGCGAGTCCTCCTCTTGCTGGCCGCCGTGCCCGTGCTGGGACAGCCGCCCGCCGGCTACGTGCTGGAGTGGAGCGACGATTTCAATGGCGCCGCGCTGGATACGGCGAAATGGATGTATCGCACCGACGTGAAGCTGGAGAGCTCGCAGCGGCCCGGGAACATCGAGGTCTCCGGCGGCCATCTGATCATCCATCTTCGCAAGCAGGCCCATGGCGGCAAGGAGTACACGGGCGGCGGAGTGATCAGCCGGCGGCGGTTCCGCTACGGCTACTATGAGGCGCGCGTGAAGATGCACGGGGCGGCCGGTTGGCACCAATCGGTCTGGGCGATGTTCGCGGACGACGGCTCCACCACTTACCCGAAAGAGATGCGCACCGAGATCGACGGGATGGAGTTCGATTCGGACGTGGTGTGGAAGGGGCACATGGGTCTGATCAAGTGGCAGGGCCCGGAGAAGAGCACGAGCCTCACCTGCACTCCCGGTGTCTATCGCGGCGCGCTCGGCTTCGACGCGTCCGCCGGTTTTCACACCTACGGCTTCGAGTGGACACCGGCAAACGTCCGCTACTATCTGGACGGCGATCTACGGTGCGTGCTGCCCTACCCGCCCACCGATGGCGAGCACGACGAGATCAACTTCTGGATCACGGCCATCGCCGCCGAGAAGCTCTCCGGCAAGGCCGACGATTCGCAGCTCCCGGGGCGCATGACGGTGGACCGGGCCGCCTTCTACCGGAAGGACGGTCCGCCATGACCTATGTCCTCCGCTGAAGTCCGCCCAGCCTCCGCGGGCGCCGCGGCGGGGGCGGTGGGGCGCTGGCCGCACCTGCGGTGGTGGATCATCGCTCTGCTGTTCCTCTCCACGGTGATCAACTACATGGACCGGCAGAACCTGTCGATCCTAGCGCGCACCATTCAGGACGACCTTCGGATCTCCGACATCGAGTACTCCTACGTGGTCCAGGCGTTTCTGCTCGCCTACACGGTGGCGTACCTCTTTGCCGGCCGCCTCACGGATTACCTGGGAACGCGCGCGGCGATGGCGGTGTTTATCGTCTGGTGGTCCATCGCGGACATGCTGACGTCGCTGAGCCGCGGCCTGCTTTCCTTGGGCTTTTTCCGCTTTCTGCTGGGCGCGGGCGAGCCGGGAAACTACACGGCCGCACCGAAGGCGGTGTCGGAGTGGTTTCCGCCCAAGGAGCGCGGTCTTGCGATCGGCATCTATACGGCGGGCGCGACACTGGGTGCAGCCATTGCGCCGCCCGTGATCGCCTACCTGGCGGCCAACTTCCACTGGCGCACGGTGTTTCTGTTCACAGGCTCGCTCGGTCTCCTTTGGGTGATCCCCTGGCTTTGGCTGTATCGCCGTCCGGAGGAACATCCGCGCATCACGGACGAGGAGCGCCGCTACATCGCGGGAGGCGTGTCCGGCCCGCGCGAGGACGACCTGCCGGCCGAAGGCCGTTGGCGCTACATACTGAGCCGCCGCGAGACGTGGATCTTGATGTTGGGCCGGATGCTCACTGACCCGGTGTGGTACTTCTACCTGTTCTGGTTTCCGAAATACCTGACCGACGCGCGGCAACTCTCGCTCGCGGAAGTGGGGAAGATCGCTTGGATGGTATACCTGGCTGCCGATATCGGATGCATCCTCGGCGGCTACCTCTCCGGCGTGCTGATCCGGCGCGGCCTCGTCCCGGTGCGCAGCCGGATCTGGGTGATGGGCATCGCCGCGGTTCTGCTGCCGCTGAGCCCGCTGATCAACGCCGTGCCGACCGCGCTGATGGCGGTGGGGATCGCCTCCATCGCCGCGTTCGCTCACATGGCCTGGCTCATCTCGCTGAGTGCGATCATTGTCGACGTCTATCCAAAGCCCCTGGTCGGCACGGTCTTCGGGCTGGTCGCCGCGGGTTCCGGATTCGGCGGTATGCTGTCCACGAATTTGGTGGGGCGCGCCGTGACCTACTATTCTTATGCTCCGGTGTTCATTGCGATGGGCGTGCTTCACCCCGTCGTATACCTTCTGATCCGAACCATCAAACCGCGCCCGGCCGCATCCCATGAAACGTAGACAATTTCTCCTTACCCCCGCCTGCGCCCTGCTTGCAAAGGCGCAGGCGTCTTCGCGCCGCAGTGTGAGCGGCGTTTATCCGCACCTGGCCATGTTCAACTCACAAGGAGAGTGCGGCACCGGCGCCGTGGTGCCGTGGGCCGGCCGGCTTTGGGTGGTTACCTACTCACCGCATCAGCCGGGCGGCTCCGACGACCGCCTGTACGAGATCGACCCAGCGCTGAACCAGACGATCCGTCGTGAGAGCATCGGCGGCACGCCCGCCAACCGCATGATCCATCGCGAATCGAAGCAGCTCTTCATCGGACCGTACGCGATTGACGAGAAGGGCGCGGTGCGCGCAATTCCCTACAAGCAGATGTTCGGAAGGCCGACCGGCAACGCGCGCCACCTCACCGATCCCGCGGGTAAGCTGTACGTGGCCAGCATGGAAGAGGGCTTCTATGAAGTAGACGTCCGGACGCTCGCAGTGAAGCAGTTGTATGAGGACGCCAACATCCCGCAGATTGCCGGCAAGACGAAAGACCACGGCGGCCCGTTGCTGCCGGGTTATCACGGCAAGGGTTTCTATTCCGGGCAAGGCCGTGTCATTTACGCCAACAACGGCGAGGTGGGCGACGCTACGCTGCCGCCGGACGCGCCGTCCGGGTGCCTGGCGGAATGGGACGGCAAAGCGTGGAAAGTGGTTCGCCGCAACCAGTTCACCGAAGTCACCGGTCCAGGCGGCATCGAAGGCAACGCAAATCCCGCCAAGGACCCGGTGTGGACGATCGGTTGGGATCATCGCTCACTGATTCTGATGGTGCTCGACCAGGGTGTCTGGCACTCCTACCGGCTTCCCAAGGCCGCCCACACCTACGATGGCGCGCACGGTTGGAACACTGAGTGGCCGCGGATCCGGGAGATCGGCGAGAAGGACCTGCTCATGACCATGCATGGGACCTTCTGGGCGTTTCCGCGCACGTTCACGGCATCGACCTCGGCGGGGATCGCTCCCCGTTCGACCTATCTTCGCGTGGTCGGCGACTTCGCCCGATGGGGCGAACGCCTGGTATTGGGCTGCGACGACACGGCCATGAACGAGTTCTACAACGTGCGCCGCGCCAAAGGAAAAATCGCTGGCCCCGGGCAGTCGCAGTCGAACCTGTGGTTCCTCGATCCCGCCCGCCTCAGCCAGCTCGGTCCGCCCATCGGCCGCGGCGGCGTTTGGATTCGCGACGACGTGAAGGCCGGCGTCGCGTCCGAACCCTATCTCTTTAGCGGATACGACCACCGGCTGCTGCACCTGGCGCATCAGTCGGCGGGTGAGGTGACCTTCCGCCTTGAGGTGGACCGGGCCGGGAACGGAACGTGGGCGCCGCTGCGGGACGTTACGGTACCCTCGCGCGGATACGCATTCACGATGTTTGCGCCGGCCGAGCGCGGCGCCTGGGTCCGTATCTCCACGCGGCAGCCCGCGCGGCAGGCGACGGCGTTCTTCCAGTACGCCGCCGCGGACCGGCGCGCACCCGCTCCCGCGCGGCCCCGCACAGGAGGCCCCGGCGGTTACCTCTGGGCGCGCGGCGAAAAGAAGGGGACCTTGCTCCTGGCGGGCGCGACGTCCTTGTATGAACTCGATGCGGAGCTCAACCTCAAGCCGCTGAGCGACCCGAAGCTGCATGGCTGGGTGCGGCAGAACCTCGCTCCGCCGGCAGGCGTGCTCGAGGCCGATGCGGCCTCCGTGCTCTACACCGACGAGAAAGGCGCGCGCTGGCGGCTTCCGAAAGGAGATCCCTCGTTCGACAAAGCAACTGGCGTGCGCATCTCGCGCGAAGTGAGCACGGAGCGCGATCTCTTCAACGCGCACGGCACCTTCTATGAGCTGCCGGCGAACAACTCGGGCGGCGTCGCGTTCGTGCGGCCTGTGACCACGCATAACCTGCCGATCACCGATTACTGCTCGTGGCGCGGCCTCACGGTGATCAGCGGGCTGCCTGAGGTTACGCTACCCGCGGGCGAGTTCATCCGTTCCACCGACGGCAAGGTGCGCCTCTGGCTGGGCGTCTCCGACGACCTCTGGCAGTTCGGCAAGCCGGTGGGTAGCGGCGGCCCGTGGCGCAATACAGCGGTGAAAGCAGGCCAACCGTCGGATCCTTACTTGATGACCGGGTACGACCGGAAGACCCTGACGCTCTCTCATCAGCAGGCGGCGACGGTGAAGGTCCGCGTGGAGATTGACCTGACCGGCGCGGGCCTTTGGGTGGACTATCGGATCTTTGACGTCCCCGCCGGAAGGCCCGTGGAACACGAGTTCCCAGCGGGGTTCAACGCGTACTGGCTGCGAACGGTGGCGCTGTCGGATGCGACGGCGACGGCGATGTTGGTGTATCGGTAGGCCGGGCCATCGCCTGGCCTCGCGGCGGTGTGAGGCCCATGTTGTCGAGCAGAGCCCGGTAGCGGGCGTTGTCGCGCAGACCTGTGAAGACCGGGTCGACAGCAATCCAGATCAGACTGAAGTGCCGGGCCTCGTGTGCCGACTCGAGTTCAGCGAGCGCACCTTCGCTGTCGCCGAGCAGCGACTTCCACGCCGCGCGGCGGATCGAGAACTTCCGCCGTGACTCAGGGTCGCTTTGCGTCAGGTCCAAGAGCCGGTGGAAACCGGGGCCAGCCTCACCGGGAACGCGCTGTTCAGGGAAATAGCAGCCGGCGATGGCCCGCACAGCCTGCTCGCGAAGCCCGAGCATGGCCAGGCTCTTGCTCCGCCAGTCCGCTCCTGCTGCGCATGATTCGAGCGACGAAGCTCGTTCCGAGGCGGCAATGGCCTCCTGGTAGCGGCCGGAGAAGTACAGCACACTCGCGCGAATGGCGTGCCGGCTGGCGCGAAACGGGTTGACCGCCAGGGCGGAGTCGATGGCGGCCAGCGCTTCGTGCTGGCGGCCCTGGGCGGCCAGCAGCATCGCCAGGTTGGCGTTTACCTCGTGATCGCCCGGCGCCAGCTCCAAGGCCCGCCGCAAGTGGCGCTCGCCATCCGCGAAGGCCCAGCCGCGATAGAAGAGCATGAAACCGAGCGTGGCCTGGCAGCGCGCGCAGCGGTCGTCGAGCGCGACGCCCCGCTGGGCGGCGTCGATGGCCATGCGCGACCGCTCCGCGCTGTTGTCTCCCAAGCGGTGGATCGCCTGCGCGAGTGAACTGTAGGCGTCCGCTTGATCGGGCCGCAGCGTCGCGGCCCGCTGGAAGAAACGTACAGCCGCGGCGACTGACGCCGGGTCGCGCTGCTGCAGCAACTCGCGGCCCTTGCGGAGCGCCTCCTCGGCTTCCCGTCCACGCGCCTGCCGGCCGGTCCAGACGGCCCACGCCCAACCGCAGCCCACGGTCAGGAGGACCGCCGCCAGCCCCAGCGCCACGCGTAGTAGCCTCGAACGAGCAGCCGGCGCAACCGCCGGCGCAGCCGTTCCTACCACGGGCACGGCCAGCCGGTAACCGACGCGAGGCACCGTTTCCACCAGGTCCGGACCATCCCCATTGGAAAGCGCCTTGCGAACCTGGGAGATGCATTTGTTCAGGCTGCTTTCATCGACCGTGACTCCGGGCCACAACTGGTGAAAGAGCGCCTCGCGGGACACAACTTCACCGCCTGCGTCAGCAAGCAGCCGGAGCGCCTGTGCGGCTCGCCAGCCCAACTCCGTAGAGCGCCCCTCGCAGATGACCAGGCGCCGGCGCCAGTCAATGGTGTACGGACCCAGCCGATCGATCCCGTCGGAAGCCATGGCGACCCAGGGGCTCATCGTAGCATGAGGTTTCACGCACGGGAATCCCCGCGATTCACGGCAATTCACGACTTTTCCTTGCCTGCCAGACCGTCCGCGCGTAGCATTTGGAACCTGGCCCGAATCGGAGGTCCACGATGAAACCAACTCTGATGACGATGGCGATCGCTCTCCCGCTGGCGGTGCAGACCACAGCCTGGGCGGCGCCGATTCGAAACACCGCAAACCTGGTCTCGGTCACCATCTTCGAAGCAACGTTCGGCGTGGTGGGCACGACCTACGCGCCGAACGCCCCGCAGATAACAGCGCGGCGGGCCGGCCCGTTGACGTCGACCAACTTCGACTTCAGCTTCTTCGCCGGCGAATACTACGATGTGTTTTACTCCGACGCGGCGGGCGCACCGGACGCGAATGGGTCCTACGTGACGGTCGAAGGCGTGTGGCCCGCGCCGGGCCAGAACTCGGGAGGCTTCAACATCGCCGAGATCCGCTTGAACTTCGCGGGCAACGTGACGGATTTCGCGGATTTCGTGGCGAGCTTCGCCTACGGGAGCGTGTGCTCGGGCGCTCCAACCTGCCTGGTAGGCTCGGAAAACCTCGCCGTGGACCAGAACCTGAGCACGTTTCCTCGATTCGGGTTCACCAGCCCCACGAACCCCAACGAGCGCTTCCGCCTCACCGCCGGCTTCAACGGGATCTCGGACCTTGCGGAAGTGCCTGAACCGGCTCCCTTCCTGCTGGCCGCCGCGGGCCTCGGCGCAATCGGGCTGTTGCGGCGCCGGAAGGCGTGAGTTACCAGAGCTTACAGCGCTGCGCCTCCGGGCGCACCATGGGCTCGCCCGTCTGGCAGCCGAAGGCGCGGTGAAACTCGGGCATGTTCTTGAGCGTCTCGTTGACCCGTGACTTGATCACGGGGTGCGGGTCGGTCTGCAGTTGCAGCCGCTCCGCTTCGGGGCGGGAATGCCCGGCCCAGATGCGGGCGAAGCCAAGGAAGAAGCGTTGTTCGCCGGTGAGGCCGTCGATCACCGGCGCGGGTTTTCCGTTCAGCGACCGCTGGTAGGCCTTGAAGGCGAGCGTGAGGCCGCCCAGGTCGCCCAGCGCTTCACCGGTCACCAGTTTCCCGATGTGCCGCGCGCCCGGCTGGACGTCGAAGCTCGCGAACTGGTCTACGATGCACGCGGCGCGGGCTTCGAACTTCTTCCGGTCTTCGTCGGTCCACCAGTTGCGCAGGTTGCCGTCGGCGTCGAACTTGGAGCCCTGGTCGTCGAAGCCGTGGCCGATCTCGTGGCCGATCACCGCGCCGATGCCGCCATAGTTAAACGCGTCGTCGGTGCCGGCGTCGAAGAACGGCGGCTGGAGGATGCCGGCGGGGAAAACGATTTCGTTCCACACGCTGTTGTAGTAGGCGTTGACGGTGGGCGGCGTCATGAACCATTCCGACTTGTCGACGGGCTTGCCGATTCGGTCGACCTGCCGGGCGAGTGCGAAGCGGCGCAGCTCCCGCAGGTTCTCGACATAAGCGGCGGAATCGACTTTCACGTTCGCGTACTCTCGCCACTTGTCCGGGTATCCGATCTTCGGCTGGATCTTGTCGAGCTTGGCTACGGCCTGCTTGCGCGTTTCCTCGGAAAGCCAATTCGCGGCGGCGAGCTCGTCCCGCAGAGTCGCGCGCAGGTTCCCCACCAGCTCATCCATGCGCTTCTTGGCTACCGGCGGGAAATACCTGGCCACGAAAGCCTGGCCGAGCGCCTCGCCCATCAGTCCGTCGGCCGTCTGCGAGCAGCGCTGCCAGCGCGGCAATTGCTCCTTGAGACCCTGGAGCACCTTTCCGTCGAAAGAGAACGCCTCCTCTTCAAACGGAGCGGCCAAGGCGGGCGCCGCCGCTTTGATCATCCGCCAACGCAGATAGGTCTTCCACACGGGCAGCGGCGCCGCGCCGAGTTCCTTCTCGAACGCCTCCCAGAACTTCGGTTCACCCACGTTCACAGGGACGCTCTTCGGAACGTTGGCCGCCTCGAAGAGCGCGGCGAGGTCGAACGAAGGCGCCAGCCTGGCGGCGGCGGCGAAATCCATCACGTTGTATCGCTTGTACGGATCGCGGCGCTCCACGTTGGTGAGCCGTGCGCCCGCCAGGCGCGTCTCAAACTCGAGAATCGTCCGGGCCGCTTCCTGGGCCGCGGCCTCACTCTCGCCCAGCAGCACGTGCAGGCGGACGATGTGTTTCTGATACTCGTCTCGAATCTTCTTCGACCGCTCGTCTTCGCGGAAGTAGAAGTCGCGATCGGGGAGTGAGGTGCCGCCGCCATCCAGGCCGGCGATGACCTTGCTGGCGTTCTTGAGATCGGGCGTTGCGCCGACGCCCACCGGCGCTTGGGCGCCCGCCATGAACATCGCAACGATCATCTTGTTCAGCGCCGCCTTGCCGTCGATGGCGGCGATGCCTTCGAGGTATGGCTGCAAAGGCGCCAGGCCGCGCTTGGCGATGGCGCCCGTATCCATGCAACTGGCGTACAGGGCGGCCACCTTCTCTTCGTCCGAGCCCTTCCGGAGCTGGCCGGCGGCGCCACGCGCCGAGACGCCGTCGAGAATGGTCTTCAAGCGTTCCCGGTTATCCTCGGCGAGTTTGTTGAACCGCCCCCAGCGTCCGAATGCACCGGGGATCGGGTTGGCGTCGATCCATTTCTGGTTCGAGTACTTGAAGAAGTCCTCGCACGGTTTGCACGTGGGATCGAGAGAAGCGCTGATCTTCTCGTTGGAGTCCGCCGCAAACAGGAGGGCAGAGCAAGACAGGGCGTAGAGGACTTTCTTCATACGATGGGTTCGACAAGCATTCTATCGCGGGCTGCCGCGGCCCAGCCCGCGCGTTTCGCGATATCCTTTCCTCGGATGGAAAAGCGTGTCGTTCTCTTCGGCTCCGCCGGCCAACTCGGCGTCGAACTCGAGCGTGTCTTCAAGGGCCGCGGCTACCAGGTGGTGGGAGTGGACCGCAGCGCCGCCGACATCGTCGATGCGTCCCAGGTGGAGCGGCTGGTCGCGTCGGTGGACCCCGAACTGGTGATCAACGCCGCCGCCTACAACATGGTGGACATCGCGGAGAAGGAACCCCAGGCGGCCTACCAGGTGAATGCCCTCGCGGTTCGAAATGTCGCCCTGGCGTGCCGACAAGTGGATGCCAAGCTCGTCCACTTCTCCACGGACTATGTGTTCGACGGCCAGAAGCACGAGCCCTACACGGAGGACGACCGTCCCCACCCGTTGGGCGCCTACGCGGTTTCCAAACTCGCGGGCGAACTCTACGCCCGTGCGTACCTGGAGAAGGTACTCGTCATCCGCACCTCGGGCGTATTTGGCCCCGGCGGGCTGCACACCGCTCGCGGCAACTTTGTGGAACTGATGCTCCGGCTGGCCCACGCTCACCAGACCATTCGCGTGGTGGAGGACCACTTCGCCTCCCCCACCTATG